>JAXJLD010000050.1:0-32307 GCA_036297385.1 Christensenellales bacterium
CAGGGGGGAAGGGGAGTTCAGAGGGGCTTGGGGGGAGAATCGAAACTCCCCCCAGTCCCTCTGGCCTCAGCGGAGCGCGTTCCCCTTGCGATTTCCGACATTCCGCCTGCCTGCTTCGCCCACTGGGCGCGGCAGGCTTCAGTCCCTTCTCCGCTTCGCGCTGAACAAAGAGTTTAGAACACCAACTGTATAAGAATCCCCTTACCGCTCAAACGGGAAAACCAGATCATTCTGGGCGCGCACCTGATCCATAATCTCCATCACAGCAATGGTCTGCTCCGGCGTGATGATCTCGCTGTGCGTCCGTCCGGCTGCGATGCACGCCATCGTCTCCCGGATTTCATACTCGAATCCATTCACCTCAAACGGGCGCTCAATGTCATACGGCGCTTCGCCGTCGATGCACACCGTTACGCGCTGCGGATTCTTAAATTCCGGAATCTCGATGCGTCCCTTGCTGCCGTATACCGCACCCATTGTGGGCATATGCGCACCGATAGCGCACATTAAGCTGGCTACCGCATTGCCGCTGCGCAGGAGGATTGCGTCTGTCGCATCCGTCCCCACGTCGTTCATCACCAGATGGCTCTGTACGCTGTCCGGCGCGTAGCCCAGCATCATGCAGGCAAAGCCAACGGCATACACGCCGATATCCAGCAGCGTGCCGCCCGCAATCTCCGGAGCAAACTTGCGCGCCATACGCGCGGTGTTATAGCCATACTGTGCCGTAACGGCACGGATCTCGCCGAGCACACCGGAGGTCAGCACGCGCTCCACCTCCCGGTACACCGGGCAGCACTTCGTCCAGAACGCCTCCATCACGAACACGCCCTTTTCCTTCGCCAGCGCGAAGATCTCCCGCGCCTGCGCCGCGTCCGTGGTGAAGCTCTTCTCACACAGAACGTGCTTGCCATGCTCAATCATCAGCCGCATGCCCTCAGCGTGTGCGCTGTGCGGCGTGCCGATGTACACGACATCCACGTTCGGGTCCTCCGCCAGTTCCTGCGCACTGGCATAGCGTACCGGAATATCATACTGATCCGCAAATGCGCAGGCACTCTCCATGCTGCGGGAGGCGACGGCATACAGCGTCACCTCATCCCCCATGCGCCGGGCGGTCTCCGCAAAATTGCGTGCAATCATTCCGGTGGATACAATACCCCAGTTCATTCAAACTCCACCTTTCCCTGATGCGTCATCTCTCCGCGGCGCTTCTTGCGCTGATGTTCGCGCCACGTCTCACGCCACAGCGGCGGATAGAGCAGCATGAGCATCGGAAACACCTCCAGACGGCCTGCCAGCATATCAAAAATCAGCACCGTCTTGGACAGTCCGCTCAAGAAGCCGAAGTTACACGTCGGGCCGACCAAATTCAAGCCCGGGCCAATGTTATTAAACGTTGCCGCAACTGCGGTAAACGTGCTGACCAGATCCATGTTTTCCAGCGCCAGCACAAACATAGAAGCCACAAAGATGAAAAACACGCCCATGAAATAGACAAAGATCGCACGCAGCGTGCTGTCCTCCACATCCTTCTCCTCAAAGCGCACCTTGTGTACGCCGCGCGGATGCAGGAAGGAGCGGACATAGCAGCCCATGGCCTTGGCGCTCATCACCCAACGGGAAACCTTCAGGCCGCCGCCCGTGCTGCCCGCGCACGCGCCAATGAACATCAGCAGCACGAGGATATAGCGCGAGAGCGTTGGCCAGAGGTCAAAATTGACCGTGGCAAAGCCCGTCGTGGTGATGATGGTCGCCACCTGGAAGGTTGCGTTGCGCAGGTTGTGTTCCGCCGTCAGGGCAGAATCATAGATATTCAGGAAAATGATCAGCGTGGCGCTGGCGATAATCGCCAGATACCAGCGCATCTCCTCGCAGGAAAACGCCTGCTTGAACTTCTTCATAAAGATGAGGAAGTAGACGTTGAAATTCACGCCAAAGACGATCATGAAAATCGCCACAACCCACTGGATGTACGGCGAGAAGCTGGCAAACGAGTCGTTTCTGAAGCCGAAACCGCCCGTGCCGGCCGTACCGAACGCCGTACACAGCGCCTCAAAGGGAATCATGCCGCCCAGCATCAGCAGCACAAACTCCACCACCGTCAGGACGATGTAGAGCATATACAGGATGCGTGCGGTATAGCGCACCTTCGGCACCAGCTTGCCCACCACAGAGCCGGGGCTCTCCGCCTTCATCAGATGCATATTGCTGCCGCCAACCATCGGCAGCACCGCCAGCAGGAACACCAGCACGCCCATGCCGCCGATCCAGTGCGTGAAGCAGCGCCAGATCATGCAGCAGCGGCTCATGCCCTCTGCATCGGAGAGGATGCTCGCGCCGGTTGTGGTAAAGCCGGAGACCGTCTCAAACAGTGCGTCGATAAACTGCGGAATCTCTCCGCTGAAATAGAAAGGCAGGCATCCAAAGACGGACATCACCACCCAGCTCAGCGCCGTAGCGACAAAGCCCTCACGCGCATAGAAATGCGGGTTGCGGCTGCGCCTGCGCGTGAGCAGAAAGCCGATTCCCGCGCACAGCGCCATGGTGATGGCAAAGGCAACGCCCTGCTTTTCACCGTAGATGAGTGCCGTCACCAGCGGCAGGCCCATCAGCGCTGCTTCAATGTTGAGAATCCAGCCCAAGATGTAGCTGACTGACTTCATATTCATGGCCGCACCTCTCAGGACAGGATGTCGCTGATATCCCGGAAGCCGGTATGCGTGGTGACGACAATGACGGTATCCCCCGCCTGAATCATATCCTGACCGCGCGGGAAAATGACCTTGCCGCCGCGGCTGATGCAGGCGATGAGCAGGTTATCCTTCTTGTTCAGATCCATCAGCGGCACGCCGACCACCGGCGCATCCTTCTCGATGTGGAACTCCAGCGCCTCGGCCTTGCCGTCAAAGAGGTGGTACAGTGTCTCGACATTGCTGCCGATGGTATTCTGTCGGGCGCGGACGTAAGCGGTAATCGTCTCCGCCGTGATATACTTGGGATACACCACGCTGCCCAGATTCAGCCCGTCAATCACGTCCTTGAACGTGATGCGGTTGATCTTGGTGATGGTCTTGAGGCCCGGCATCTGCTGGGCATAGAGCGTCAGCAGGATGTTCTCCTCGTCCAGACCCGTCAGCGGCACAAACGCCTCCACAGAGTCCAGCCCTTCCTCATGCAGCAGCTCCTCGTCGCCGCCGTCACCGCAGATCACCGTGGCCTCCGGCAGCAGCGCGGAGAGCTCCTCACTGCGTGCGTGATCCTGTTCGATGATCTTTACGTCCATCCTCTGTGCCAAAAGCTGCTTAGCCAGATAATAGGAGGACTTACCGCCGCCAATAATCATACAGCTTCCCACAGCATGGCTCTCCATGCCCAGCGCCTCAAACATCCTGTGCGCATCGCGCGTATTGGTGAGGATCGTCACATCGTCGCCCGCTTGCAGCATATGTCCGCCGCCCGGGATGACCACCTCGCCGTTCCGCTCCACCGCGCAGACCAGAAAACCGAAGCGGAAGATCCGGTCAAGCTGCATGATGCTGCGTCCATCCAGCACGCTGCCGGAAGGAATCTTGAAGCTGAGCAGCTCCGCGTGTCCTTTGGCAAAGGAGCTGACCGTCAGCGCCTGCGGTCTAGAAAGGATGTGGGCAATCTGCAAAGCTGCTTCCAGCTCGGGGTTGATAATCATCGACAAGCCGAGCTGCTGGCGCAGATACACCAGTTCCTCCGCATAGTCAGGATTGCGCACACGCGCGATGGCGGAAATCTCTCCGCCCGCCTTCTTGGCAATCGTGCAGCACAGCAGGTTCAGTTCATCCGATCCTGTGACGGCGATAATCATATCCGCCTGCTCGATGCCCGCCTCCATGAGCACGCTCAGGCTCGCGCCGTTGCCGCGGATACCCATGACGTCGAATTCCTCCGTCGTATTGCGAATCACACGTTCGCTGGTATCCACAATGGTGATATCGTGTCCCTCGCGGGCCAGCCGTTCGGTCAGCGTATGGCCTACCTTACCGCAGCCCACGATGATGATGTTCAGCACATCCTGTTTCTTCTTTGCAGCCGTTCCCTGCATGGTGCTTTTCCTCCGCCTGTTGTTGCGCATTGTGCGCTTGTATCATGAGATCAGCCTATAGTATACAGCAAAACGGGCAAGTCGTCATACCATTTTCCCATTCTGCACAGAATTCTGATCTCGTTCCTACACATCTTAACATTCTTTTTCCTTTTGGTCAATTATTTTGCTTGAACACGCTACTTTTCCCTGCTATGATAGAGGCGTGAAATTGGACATACTGTGTCTGTCCGATGGAAGAAAGGAATGATCGGTTATGAAAAAGAATTCCGGTTCTGCCTTCAGGGAGATCAAGCTGAGCTTCTCTCTGGCCGCTGTCGTCTACCTGCTGCTGGGCATCCTGATGATTGTCGCGCCCAATACCAGCCGCAAACTGCTGTGTATGCTGGTGGGCGTGGGCATTACGGCATATGGCCTGCTCAGCACACTCCCCTTCCTGATGAGCCGCGGCGAGCGCAGCTTCACCTTCAGTCTGCTCATCGGCGTGGCCGCGCTGGCTTTCGGCGTGTTCGCGCTCATCAACCAGACGTTCCTGATGGACTTCCTCTTCACCGTGCTGGGCATGGTCATCTGCGTCACCAGTGTCTGCGGCATCAGCCGTGCGCTGAACCTGCGCTATTACGGCTTTGTGCGCTGGTGGATGCCCCTGTGCGTGAATATCGCTTCGCTGCTCATCGCGCTGTGCGTCATCTTCTTCCCTGGCTTCTTTGGCAATATGCTCATGGTCGCGCTGGGCGTGATTCTCGTCATCGAGGCGGTCAGCGATCTCGTTTCCATCCACTATCTGAGCGACTTTGCCAAGCATGCCACGGTGTCCTACCATGTGGAGGATGACCACATCGAATAAACTTTGAAAAAAAATAACAAAAAGGCATTGACTTTCCCAGCCATTGGGGGTATAATCCTTTTTGTTCGGATTGATAGCTCAGTCGGTTAGAGCACCCGCCTGATAAGCGGGAGGTCGGTGGTTCGAGTCCACTTCAATCCACCATATTCCTCAGTAGCTCAATGGCAGAGCATTCGGCTGTTAACCGAAGGGTTGTAGGTTCGAGCCCTACCTGGGGAGCCAATTTTATCCCGCGGAAATCCGCGGGATTTTTTGTATTTTGCAGAAAGCTCCTTTGAATCCTATTCTTCCCTGCCCGCCTGACCGTTTCAAAAAGATTTGGCAAACAAGAAGGGGGGGCCGGGAAAAACTATCCCAGCCTCCCTCCGCCAACAGCGTGCATCTCTCCTTGCGCTTTCTGATGCTTCGCAGCGCATCCGTGTTTAGCCTACAAACCGTATCCTCATCTTTTTCTTCCGCACGCCATCAGCTATGCCGCGCTTTCCCCTCAGCGTGTACCGGAACCCGCACCGTAAACGCCGTGCCGCGTCCCCATTCGCTGCGCACAGCAATCGTACCGCCCATCTGACGAACCAACCTCCGGGCAATGGCCAGCCCCAACCCCTTGCCCGGCAGATGTGCGCTCTCTTCAGCCCGCGAAAACGGCATATACATTCTGCGCAGGAACGACGGCTTCATCCCCATGCCGTTGTCCGAAACGATGAACGTCAGCCGCGTCATCCTTCCCCATGGCCTGTGTATCTCCTCCTCAAATGCGCGCACACAGACCCAGCCACCCGCTTGCGTGTATTTGATCGCATTGCCCACCAGATTGATCAGAACGCGGCTCAGCGCTCCACCGTCCACCCGGTATGTCCGTCCATGCAGTGCGTCAAAATCCACGCTCAGCGCAATCCCCTTGCCGGCCGCCTGCCCGCTCTCCATCGTCATCAGCTCTTGGCGCAGCGCCGCTCCAGAGCAAATCTCCTCCGTTCGCGTCCCCATCAGCCGCTCCAGCATACCGTCCATGGTGCGTATGGCGAGCAGAATCTGCTCCATCTGCTCGCATACCTCTGAGCCTGTATGCGCGGTCAGCGCCATCTGCGCTGCCCCAGATACCGCGCACATCGGCGTGCGCAGATCATGCGCAAACGCTGCCAGCCTTTCCACATCCGTCGCGGCCATCGTGCCGCTCACCTCTCGCCCCTGTATCCACCAATTCACGATATTCTCCTCCTCTCTGGTTCTATATTATGCGCTCATCTCACAAATATGTCATAATTATTACGAAATTTTCGTTTTATCATGACGTTTTATTCATATTTTCGTTCCATTTCCGCATCATTCTGCCCCTTGCGACAGCGTTTTCCCACCAAAAACTTCATTTTCTACCTCTGTTCGACAGCACTTGCATCGCCATTCATACTGTTTTCCGATAGAACAAGCGATACACACAAACAAAAAGGGTTTGAGGAGAAAACTCCCCAAACCCCTTTTTCGCTTCGCGCTGTATAAAGCGTCTTTAATTGAAAACTGCTTGAAATCAGTCTTCCGGCTTCGCACCGATCACGGCCTTGATGCGGCGCACACCAGCGGAGGAGGATTCCTCCTTCTGGATCTTGAAGGACACCAGCTCGCCGGTATGGCTGGCGTGCGGGCCGCCGCAGATTTCCTTGGAGTACTCGCCCATGGTGTACATACGCACGCACTCGCCGTACTTGCTCTCGAACAAGCCAATCGCGCCCTCTGCCTTCGCGACCTCCACGGTGGTTTCGGTCATCACCACCGGGACATCCGCAGCAATCCACTCGTTCACCAGCGCTTCCACCTGCGCCAGCTCCTCCTTGGTCACCTTGCGACCAAACTTGAAGTCAAAGCGCAGGCGCTCCGCGGTGATGTTGGAGCCCTTCTGCGCCACTTCATCGCCCAGCACGCGGCGCAGCGCCGCCTGCAGCAGGTGGGTGGCGGTGTGCAGGCGAGCGGTCTGTGCGCTTTGATCCGCCAGACCACCCTTAAAGCGCTGCTCGGCGCCCGCCTGAGACAGCTTCTGATGCGCGGCAAAGTGGTCAGCAAAGCCCTTCTCATCGACAGTGAGACCCTTCTCCGCCGCCAGCTCGCGGGTCATCTCAATCGGATAGCCATAGGTGTCGTACAGATGGAACGCATCGAGACCGTCAATCTCGGTCTTGTCGCCCAGACGGGAGACCACCTTGGCAAACTCCTTCTCGCCCTGACGCAGCGTGCGCGCAAAGCGCGTCTCCTCCAGCTTGAACTGCTCCAGCACGAACGCCTCGTTCTGCTTGAGCTCCGGATAGACCTCGGCATACTGGTTGATGACCACCTGCGCAATCTCGCTGGTGAAGCCCTCGCCCATGCCCAGACCCATGCCATAGCGCACGGCGCGGCGAATCAGGCGGCGCAGGACGTAGCCCTGATCGACGTTGCTCGGGGACACGCCGCGCGGATCGCCCATGATGAACGTGGCGGTGCGCAGGTGATCCGCGACGATGCGGAACGCCTTGGTGGTCACCGCGTCATCATCGTAGTGCTTGCCGGACAGTTCGGAGATCTTGCCCAGGATATCGGTGAAGGCGTCCGTCTCATACACGGACTTGCAGCCGTTGAGCGTGCAGACGGTGCGCTCCAGGCCCATGCCGGTATCGACGTTCTTCTTCTCCATCGGCACATACTGGCCGTCCGCCGTCTTGTTGTACTGCATGAACACGTCGTTCCAGATCTCCATGAAGCGGCCGCAGGAGCAAGCCGGGGAGCAATCCGGGCCGCACGGCTCCTGATCGCGGATGATGAACATCTCGGTATCCGGGCCGCAGGGGCCGGTCTGGCCCGCCGGGCCCCACCAGTTGTGCTTGCGGTTGAGGAAGTAGATGTTCTCCGGCTTCACGCCCTGCTCCATCCAGTATCCGGCAGCCTCGTTATCACGCGGGATATCTCCCTCGCCCTCAAACACGGTGAACGCCAGCTTATCCTTATCAAGCCCCAGATACTCCGGGCTGGTCAGGAATTCCCAAGACCACGCGATCATGTCCTTCTTGAAATAATCGCCCAGCGACCAGTTGCCCAGCATTTCAAAGAAGGTCAGGTGGGACGCATCGCCCACCTCGTCGATATCGCCAGTGCGGATGCACTTCTGCACATCGGTGAGGCGGGTGCCAGCCGGGTGCTTGCTGCCCAGCAGGTACGGAACCAGCGGATGCATACCCGCGGTGGTGAAGAGCACGGTCGGGTCATTCTCAGGAATGACGGACGCGCTGGGGATCACGGCGTGACCCTTGCTCTTAAAGAAGTTCAGCCACATGGTGCGCAGCTCGCCGGAAGTCATCTTCTTCATGGTGAAAACTCTCCTTTTTGTCGTTCCGCCGCTGTGCGGCGAAATCCAAAGCAATGAAAAAACGCCTGCCGCCCGGGGACGAACAGACGCGATTCGCGGTACCACTCCGGTTGACATACTCACCCCCACACACAGGGGGAAACCGTATGCCCTCTCTCGCCTTTAACGCAGGCCGACGGCCAGCTCATCGCTGGAAGCTCTTCGGAGGGCTGCGCTTCGGTTCCCGCCGCCGGGCTTGCACCCTCCCCGGCTCGCTCTGACAGGCTGTTCCGCTGCGCTCTTTCCGCATCATCGCTTTTGATATCGGAAATCATTATAGAAAATTCCGTGCGGTTTGTCAAGCCCCGCACCGCGCTTTGCGGTCAGAGCTCCCCAAAACGCATCAAGGCGACGCGATTGCTCGCGCCGCCTTGATCTATAGAGGGGATGGGGTGTTGTAAAAGTTACGGATACTGATCCTCTTTGATGATGTATCCAGCGCCCTTGAGCGTAGAAACTGCCTGCTTGATCTTCGCCTGATGGTTCTCCGACGGCTTTACGCTGCCGCCGTCGCCCGCATGGATCTCCGATCCGAGGAAGTGCAGACAGAACTGGCCATCAAAGTCATTTCCGCCGACCGTGTCCGCACCGTGCGGAATCGCATAGATAGAACCGACAAACTGATAGCCGTCCGGATTCGTCACCACCATTGCTCGACGCTGGAAGTGATTACCAGTCTTGAGCTGGTTTGCATTGCTCACACCATACAGGCTGCAAAGCACCTGCGTGTCCTTTGCCGTCAACGGCTCCACGTCGGCGTGGTTGCCGGTGGACTGCACCTTGACCTTGAAGGAGACGTTTCTGGCAATGTCCGTCAGCGTCAGCGTCGTGGACTTCTTGATGGCCTTGCCCTTCAGATAGGTATCCCAATTGACGTTGTAGATCGTCTTGGTCTTGTCGATCACACCGCCAGACTCGCCGCCGGTCGCCTTGTTGTACTCCTCCGTCAGCTTGGCGATAGTCTTGGGGCCGGCCACGCCATCCGCAGACAGACCGTGTGCCTTCTGGAACTGACGCACAGCTTCCTTGGTCAGGCTGCCGAAGCTGCCGCTCACCGTGCCGGTATAGAACTTCAGCTTCTTGAGCGCCGTCTGAATCCACTCGACCATGCTGCCCGTATCGCCCTCGCGGTACGTGCCGCCGGAATTGTTGCCGCTGCCGAGGTAGTCATCCACTTCTTTGTCCGTCATGACCACCGCGTAGTCATCCTTGACCCAGTAGCCGGACTTCACCTGGAACCATTTGCCGGACTTATCCACATAGTAGAACACATCGCCCTTGTTGGCCTTCGCCACGCGATCCGAGCTGGAATCCGGCTCTTCGCGCAGGCTCACGTCGTTTCCGGTGATGCGGATCATACCCAGAATCTCCGCTTCCGAGGCGTCCAGATTGACATTGCCGCCGTTGGCGATAAACACTTCCTTGGTCACGTTGCGCAGAACCTTCGCGCGGACGTAACCGGTGTAAACCTTATCGCCCTTCTTCACCGTAATGTTGTACCACGTCGTACCGCCGACGTTGTACTTGCGGGACGCCTGAACCGGGTGTCCCTCGTCCATGCTCGTCTTGGCCTTGGAGTTGAGGGAGTAGGTGGTGCGCAGGCGCACATTGTCCTGCGTGATGAGGAAGAACGAATCCTTCTCCGCCACGGAGGAGCTGGTGATGCTGCCGCTTCCGCTGCTGCTGCTGTCGCCGCTGCTGCTGCCGGTCAGCTTGCGCAGCGTCGCAATCGTCTTGACACCCGCGATGCCGTCCACCGTCAGGTTCTGATCGTCCTGGAACTTCCGTACCGCCTGCTCCGTCTTCGAACCGAAGCTTCCGGTCAGATCTGCATAATAGTAATCCAGGCTCTTGAGCATGGTCTGCAGTTCCAGAACAGCGGGTCCCTTGTCGCCGCGGCGCAGCGAGCCGGTCGTCGTGCCGGAGCCGGAGCTGCCGCCCAGCGCCTTGGCGATGGCATTGAGCGTCGTCGTGCCGGCAACGCCGTCCTGAGTGATGCCCTTCGCCTTCTGGAACTTCTTCACAGCCGTCTTGGTCAGGCTGCCGTAATGGCCGGTGATGTCGCCGTAGTAGTAGCCCAGCGCCGTCAGATCCTGCTGGAGCTGGATGACCTTTTCACCCGTAGAGCCCACCTTGAGGCCGGTCGTGCTGTCGCTGGCGGAGCCGCCCGCGTCCTTGATGGCCTTCTCGATCATATCGAGGGTCTTGCGTCCAGCCACGCCGTCCGCATTCAGCCCCTTGGCCTTCTGGAACTCCTTCACGGCCTTCTCCGTCAAGTCACCAAACTTGCCAGTGATGCTGCCGTAGTAATAACCAAGCTGCTTAAGGTCGGTCTGGAGCTGGGTGACAGCCGTACCCGTGCTGTTGAGCTTGAGGGTGGTGCCGCCGGGATAGCTCGTGCCGGAGCCGCCGGAGCTGCTGCCGCCCTTGCGATCCACCGCATCGGCAATCGCATCCAGGGTCTTCTTGCCGGCAATGCCGTCTGCCGTCAGGTTGTTGCGCTGCTGGAAGGTCTTGACCGCCTGCTCCGTCTTCGATCCGAAGTTGCCGGTGATTTCCGCCCAATAGTAGCCCAGCGTCGTCAGATCGCGCTGGAGATCGCGCACCTTCGTGCCGGTGGAATGCAGGCGCAGGGTCGAACCGGAAGACGACGAGGAAGAACCGGAGCTGCTGCTCGTGGAGCCGCCCGCATCCTTGTACACCGCCTTGAGGCGGGCATAGGTATTCGGGCCAGCCACGCCGTCAGCGGTCAGGTCGTACTCGCGCTGAAACTTCTTGATGGCATCCTTGGTCTTGTCGCCTGCATGGCCGGTGATCTCAGCAGAGTAGTAGCCCAGCTTCTTGAGCATGGTCTGCACTTCCCTGATGGTCGCATCGCCGGTCGAGCTTTCTTCCTTATCGGAAGAGGAGGAACTGGACGAGCCAAGCGCCTTCTTGCGCTCCGCCGTGGTGAACGTGCCCACCTTGCGCGAGGGCAGCTTGCCGCCGCTGACGGAGAAGCTCTTCTTTGCCTGATCGTTGCTCAGGATCTTCACATAGGACTCGCTGCCGTCGCGCTGGCAAACCCAGCCGCTGTTCACGTCTCCGTCGCTGTCGCGGTAATTCACCTTGACGAAGACCTTGCTGCCGCTGGTCTTGGAGTCCGTCACATATACGCAAGCATCCTTAACGATGTTGTCAAGGATCGTCGCGCTCGAAGACGCGCTCGCACGGACGCGCACCCGGGTCTGTGTCTGGCCGTAGACCTTGCTGTAACCGGCGGCAAACGCCGGCGCAGACAGGCCCACAAGCAGCACACACAGAATCGCCAGCATGGCTGCGCACTTGGTGATCCTGCATCTCATGTCGTCTATCCCCTCTCTCTATGCCCGCCTTGCACGGCGGGCAGCTTGACGGAAAAGCGGACACGCCGCCCCTCCCAATCATCATGGAACAATTTTATTACAGAAGTGTTAATTTGTCAACGGGAAATACACAGTTACTTTATGGTTTTGTCATGATTTTCGGGCTTTTCTTCACAATTATGGGCGGCTTCCGCCAGTTTCAGGCGCTTTCTCGGCACAAAGCCGGAGAACACCGTATCCCCATCGATGGATTCCACCGTAATCTTTCCGCCCAGCTCGGCAACCGTCTGGCTGACGATGTACAGCCCCATGCCCTGCCCCGTGGCCTTGGTGGTAAAGCCCGGCTCAAAGATCTTGGCGCGCGTCTTTTCCGGAATGGCCGGGCCGTTGTTGCGCACGGAGAAGAACCAGCTTCGCAGATCCTCGCCCAGCACCAGCTCCACCGTCGGCTTCTCGCCCTCGGGATGTTCGGCAGCACAGGCCGCATCCATGGCGTTGTCAATCAGATTGGCCAGCACGCGGCAGATCTCCCACGCAGGCATCAGCTCATCGTCCCACTTCGCGCCGATGGACAGCTTGAGCTGTGCGCCGCGCTCCGCCGCCTCCGTCACCTTCGCCTGAAGGAGCGCGTTGACCGCCGGGCAGGCCGTGCGCAGCATATTGCTCACGCGCTGCATATCGCCGTAGATTTTGTCCATGTAGGCGATGGCCTCCCCCGGTTCGCCCATCTCAATCAGGCTGTACACCACCTGAAGGTGGTTCATGAAGTCGTGACGTTGGGCGCGCATCTCGCGGTTGAGGCTTTCAAGCTGACCGTATGCCTCCTCCAGCGCCTGCGTTTTCTGCACAAGCTGGATGCTGGTGAGCGCCGAGCCGATATCGGTCATCGCGCCCCAGCCCACGATGGTGACGCACAGCAGCGTCGTCATCCGGGCAAGCGCCGCCTCCACGCCGACGCTGAGCATACGGTTGACCAGCACAATCATAATCAGACCTGCCACAATCTCCAGCACATTAAACAGAATGGAGATTGCCGCCGCCTTTTTGACCTTCACATGGCTGGTCACGCCGTCCTTGGGGGTCATTTTGAACTTCATAATCCTCACTCCGGCCATGCGCCGGGATCATCAACAGATGATGGGTTCATCCCGCTGCCCCTGTCCCTCCTGCGGAGAAATGAGCTCGGGATCGGGAAAGAAAAAATCCCATGCGGTGCCCTTAATAAGCGCCGCACGGGATGGTCTTTCCGCGTTTACTCGTGAAGGGAGGCCGGATAAACGCCGTTGTCATGCAGCGCCTTGAGGGACGCCTGCACATTGGGCTTGTCCTCCTGATACGTGACGCCAAACCACTGCGCATCCGTGGTCAGCACGGACACCTTCAGCTCGTTGGCTTTCATGAGGTCGTCCACCATGCGCGGCAGAAGCGCCTCCGCCTTGATGGCGTCCGGCGCGAGGCCACGGAGGAAGTCATTGAAATACGCTTCCAGCTTGGTGAAGAACCACGGGGTGAAGCCCCAGAAGTTCATGCTGGCCGGCGCTTCGGGGTTGAGCAGCTTGCCCGGCTCGCCCTCGTCGATGTCACGAATCTCGCCATTCTCGCACAGCTTGATTTTGAGCGTCTCCACCACCTCGGTGAGGTATCCGTTTTCATCGGACTGGCACACGCCGCGGGAAACGGTGCCGTTCTTGGAGACGGTATTTTTGAGCATATAGCCTACCATGCACGCCTCGCCCTCGGGCTTCATGGTCTGCAAACGGTCATACGCGGCCTTGAACGCCGATACACCGTAGTAATCGTCCGCATTGAGCACGCAGAACGGCTGATGAATCAGATCCTTGGCCACCAGCACCGCGTGTACCGTGCCAAACGGCTTGACGCGCTCGGCCGGAATCTGATAGAAGGACGGCACGCTGGAAAAGTCCTGGAAGGCATAGTCCACCTTCACCTTTTTGGCGATGCGGTCGCCGCAGATACCGGCGATCAGCTCCTGCATACCCGGCTTGATGACGAACACGACGTGGTCAAAGCCCGCGCGGATCGCGTCATAGATGGAGTACTCCATCAGGATCTCGCCATTCGGGCCGAGTCCGTCCACCTGCTTGTTACCGCCGTAACGCGAGCCCATGCCCGCAGCCATAATCAGAAGGGTAGCGCCCATGTGAATATCCTCCTCCGTATATGAAAGCTATCGGTTTACATTCATTATACAGGATTTGTTTTCACGCTTCAAGGCATATTTCCTTTTTTCACAAAAAGTTCGTTTCCCTTCACATCTTCGGCGCTTTGGCGTATAATGAGCGCAGCGCCCTGCTCAGACCCGCGCACGCGGCCCGCAGGATACCGACCCAGGATACCCGACCAAAGAGAGGATGTGATCCATTCCCATGAAGGTGCTTCTCATCAATGGCAGCCCGCACGCGCACGGCTGCACCTTCCGCGCCCTTCTGGAAATTCAAAAGACGCTGTTTGAAGAAGGCATCGACACCGAGCTGGTGCAGCTTGGCGCCGACCCCATCCGCGGCTGCATCGGCTGCGGCGGATGCACGCGGCTGAAACAGAACCGCTGCGTGTTCACCGATGATGTTGTCAATCGCATTTTGGCGTGCTGTGAGGAGGCCGACGGCTTTGTATTCGGCTCGCCCGTGCATTATGCCAGCGCCGGCGGCGCGATCACCTGCCTCATGGACAGAATGTTCTACGCCGGCAGCCGCCTGATGCGCGGCAAGCCCGCCGCCGCCATCGTCTCCGCCCGCCGCGCGGGAACGACCGCCGCCATTGACCAGCTCAACAAGTACTTCACCATCTCCGGGATGCCCATCGTTCCCAGCCAGTATTGGCCGATGGTTCACGGCAACACGCCGGAGGAGGTGGAGCGCGACGAGGAAGGGCTGCAGATCATGCGCCAGCTTGCCCGCAATCTGGCGTGGATGGTCAAGAGCTTCGCCCTCGCCCGCGAGCATGGCATTCTGCCGCCGCCCGGCGAGCCGGAAAAGAAGCGCACCAACTTCATCCGCTGATCTCCAACCATATAGACGCCGGAACACGGGATTTTCTTCCCATGTTCCGGCTGTTTTTGTAAATTTTGTCCTGTTGCGTTCCAGATGCTTGCTTCACAAAGCAAATCCGTTTCATACTATTCTGCATCTAAAACCTTCATTCAAATTAGACCCGTTTTAAACCCGTTTCAATTGTAGACCACTTTGCGGTCTGCTCTGAAACGACGTTTCTTTCAAGCCTTCCCATTTGGGGAAGGTGTCATCCCGAAGGGATGACGGATGAGGTCTACGTTAGGGCTGCGACTCCGGGAAACTCGCATAGTCGCGCAACGCGCTCCTTGCGACTTCCGACCTTCCGCCTGCCTGTTTCGCCCACTGGGCGCGGCAGGCTCCAGTCCCTTCTCCGCTTCGCGCTGAATCAAGATCTTAGCACGCGAACAGCATCACCCATTCATCGGCATTTCCTCTTCGGGCAGCGTATCCACCCGCGTGCCGCTCTCCAAGCCGAGGCCATGCACCTTGCCATCATCCACGCCGATGTAGATGACCAGTTGGCGGTTTTCCGACACCTGTGCACTCACCATCGCACACAATCCCCAGTTGGTGCTGCACTTATTCTCCATCACATGCCATGTCTGTTTATCCAAGCCCATCAATGCCTCTACCTGCGCTGTCGCCGCGTCGATATCAGCCTGCGCCACATCCTTCTCCTCTTCAAACTGGAAATTCGCCTGATCGTGCATGATGCCCACATCCACCAGCTCGCGCGTCTCCCAATCAAATGTGGCGTTTGCGTAAACCAGAATCCCCTCCGGCGTATGGTACTGGAAGCTCGCGCCATAGCTCCGGCGGGCGTCGCCCGTCCAAGTGCGCTCACCATTTCCATCAAAGAACATCGGCATATAACCGTCCTCGTAGAACAGGCCCCCCATCTCCATGGACAGCGGCGCACCCAGCGCCGTCAGCGCGCTGCGCGCACGCCGCTCCAGCTCCGTCAGATCCAGCTCATCGGTCATATCGTGTACGCCCTGTGCGCGAAGCACCGCGCAGAATTCCTCGTCCGTGGTCGCGCGGTACGGGCGCAGCGCAAACGAATCCAGTCCGGCGTAGTAGCGGTTATCCAGCCGAATCTCCTGCACACCCAGCTCCTCGCCCTGCGCCGCGCTGATGTCAATCACGCCGCGCTCCGCAAGCATCCGCAGGCGCATGGCCCGCTCGTCTTCCTCCTCCGTCCAGAACCGGCTCGTCTCCACCCCGCCGCCGCGTGCGCAGTTGCGGTAGGAGAGCGCATCCGGGTCAAACGTCAGCCCCATCTCGTCAAAGGCCGAGATCAGCGCGAGGAGCTGCTCGTCCGTCATGCACGGACCCGGCAGCAGCACATACGCCTTCTCGCCGTCGTAGATCGCCGGATCGAGCGCGTACACGCCGACCACCACATTCTCCATCTTGTTCAGCACGCTCTCGCCCGTGTAGGCGATCTCGCCCGCGTGCAGCTTCTCCATCAGCGCCTTAGCTCGCTTCGCCTCGCCCGCCATCAGCCGCGGGCGCTGCTCCATGGGTTCATACAGACCGCCGTAGTTCTCGCCTTCCACCCATTCCTCCGCGTGTTCCCATTCCGACTCCCAGCCGGCATAGCTCGCATAGTAGCTCTCATCCGGCAGATAGGAAACCATGTTCTGGCCAAGCTCCACGTTCTCCACCATCGGCGCATCCTCCACCGCGCCCTCCGTCACACCCAGTGCCGCACCCGGCAGCAGCAGGCATGCGCCCGCCAGCACCGCGCACAGCGAATGCTTCATCTGATTCATCCTCTTGTTTTTCATGGTGTGTATCACTCCTTTCGATGGCTTGATGATATCACGCCGCGCGTTGCCAAGTCCTCATGAAGTTGTATCGAACTTGTAACAAACGCGCGTCCCCTTTCCCGGTTCGGACTGCATATTCAGCGTGCCGCCGTGCAGCCGGGCGATCTTGAGGCACAGCGTCAGCCCCAGCCCCGCGCCGCCCGCCGCACGCGTGCGCGATTTATCCGCCTTGTAAAACGGCTCAAACGCCCGCGCAATCTGCTCGCGCGTCATACCGCAGCCGTGGTCGGTCACGGCAAAGCCATCCGGGTACAGCTCCACCCGCACCGGCACATCGCCGCCTGCGCGCTGCGCATTGACCACCAGATTGCGCAGAAGCTGAATCGTCAGCTCCCGCTCGCCGTAAAACGGCGCGTCCTCGCCCGTCAGCACCACATCTTCAAACACGGCAAGCGCCTCCTTCGCCATCTCCATGGAGGAGAACGCCGCGAAGCTCGGCGCGTCATGCTCAAGCCGCGTGAGCTGCAAAAGCCGCTCGTCCATATCGGACAGCCTCTGCGCCTCCCGCGCCATGGTGCCAAGCAGCTCATCCTGCCGCTGAGCAGGCAGCTTTGCCCGCTGAATCAGCCGCACCCCGCCCAGAATCGCCGTCAAAGGGGTGCGCATCTCGTGCGCCAGCGCGTCAATCAGCTCCTGCCGCTGCTGCGCAAGCAGCTTGTATGGCCGGGCCAGCCAGCCCGATACCGCCACGGACAACACACCACTGAGCAGCACGCCCGCAAGGCAGAGTGTGCCTGCCCACAGCGCCAGCGATCGCCGCAGCCCATACACCTGCGATACATCCGAAGCCAGCAGCAGCAGCAGGTCATCCTCCAGCCGGTGCGCGATGTAGAGCATCTGATGCTCGCCGCTGAGCAGCGTGGCGCGTCCCTCTGTCTCAAGCAGCGCCGATAGCCCCTCCGCCTCCGGCACCTGTGCGCCCGCCATCATGCTCCCCCGGTACACCAGCACCACGCTCAGCGCGGGCGAGCCATAGCGCCCCTGAAGGCCGGAGGCGACCGCGTACAGCGCCTGCCAGTTTGCGCTCTCGATCTCCATGGCAACCGCGCGGGCGATGGCTGCCTCCTCGGACAGCGCACGCGTCCGCTCCCGCTCCATCGCCAGATCAAATCCCCTGCGCACGATGCTCCATGCGCCCAGCGGGAACAGCAGCAGCGCCAGCGCGGTCATCGCCGCAGCAATTCTCGTCCTCATGTGTTCTCCCTTTCCCGCTTCTCAGCCCTGAAAACGATAACCGAATTTGTACACCGTTTCGATATAGCCCGCCCCGATTTTACTGCGAAGCCGCTGCACGTGTACATCCACCGTCCGCGTTTCCCCGGCATAATCATAGCCCCATACGCCTGCCAGCAGCTCCTCCCGGCTCATGGCCACGTTGCGCCGGTGCGCCAGCATCGCCAGCAGGTCAAACTCCAGCGCCGTCAGCGGTACCTCGCGCCCGTTTTTCGTCACCCGACGCGCGGAAAAGTCCATGAACAGCGCACCGCAGGTGAGCGTCTGCTCCTCCCGCATCGTGCGCCGCAGGATGTTCTCCACCCGCGCCAGCAGCTCCGCAGGCTCAAAGGGCTTGAGGATGTAGTCCTGTGCGCCCATGGATAGCCCCTTCACGCGGTCAGGCACGGCGGTCTTAGCCGTCACGAACAGCACTGGCACATCCATGTCCATCAGCCACCGTCCCAGAGAGAAGCCATCCTCCCCCGGCAGCATCACGTCCAGCAGCGCCATGTCCGGCGCTTTCTGCGCCACAAGCGCACGCGCCTGCGCTGCATCCTCCGCCTCCCGCACGGTATGCCCCACCAGTGTGAGGTGCATATTCAAAATCTGCCGGATGGATGCCTCATCTTCCACCATCAGAATATCCGCCAAAACGCTCCCCTCCTTCTCTATCAGTATACCATATTGCATCCGTATTCCCTGTAACAAAGTTGTAAAAGCGCGTCGGTTATGCTATACTGTGCCCATCTCTCGATTGTAAAGGAGGTTCCCTTCGATGATGAAAAAATGGCTTTCCGGCGTGCTGGCCCTGGCGATGGCCCTGACCCTCGCCACCGTCTCCCTCGCTGATGAAAAGACCAACGTCTTTGCCCTCAAAGGCCCGACCGGGCTGGGCATGGTCGGCGTGATGGAAGATTACGCCGAGGATTACGCCTTCACCCTCGTCGGTGCGCCCGATGAGATCGTGGCGGCCATGGCCAGCGGCAGCGCGGACATTGCCGCCTGCCCGACCAACCTCGCCGCCGTGCTCAGCAAAAAGACCAACGGCAGCGTGCAGCTTCTGGCGCTGAATACGCTGGGCGTGCTGCACGTCGTCTCCGCCGATGCTTCCATCGACTCCTTTGACGATCTGGCGGGCCGCGAGGTCTACACCACCGGTCAGGGCAGCGTGCCGGAGTATGTGCTCAACTACATCCTCGAAGCGAATGACCTGACGGACAAGGTGGACATTCACTACGTCGCTGAACACAGCGAGCTGGCGACCCTGCTGGCCAGCGGCAAGGCTGAAATCGGCATCCTGCCGGAGCCGCACGTCACCTCCGCGCTGATGCAGAACGACAGCCTCAAGGCCGTCATCGACGTGACCGCCGCCTTCAAGGACGCCGCCGCCAAGGCCGGCGAGCCGGAGATGGCGCTGTCCATGGGCTGCGTCATCGTGCGCCGCGCGTTTGCCGAGGCGCACCCGGAGAAGGTCTCCGCGTTCCTCGATCAGTATGCCGCCTCCGTGGAGCAGGTCAACGCCGATCCTGCGGCGGCGGGCGAGCTGGCGCAGAAGCACGGCGTGATGCCCAAGGCCGCCGTCGCCGCGCGCGCCATCCCCAACTGCCACATCGTCTTTGTGGAGGGCGAAGCTGCGCGCGCACAGATTGAGCCGCTGTACGCGGTGTTCTTCGCCGCCAACCCCGCTTCCGTCGGCGGCGCCATGCCGGGCGATGATTTCTACTATGTCCGCTAACCGCCTGACCAGCAGCCCGCGCGCCAAAGTCCTGCTTTCGCGTGCGGGCGTTTTGCTCTTTTATCTCCTGCTCTGGGCGGTGCTCGCACGCATGGTTCAGCAGCCCCTGCTGCTCCCCTCGCCCGGCGCGGTGGCGTACAAGTTCCTTACCCTGCTGCCCACGCCCGCGTTTTATCAGACGATTGTCGGCACGCTGCTGCGCACGCTGCTGGCCTATGGGCTGGGCGTCGTCTGCGCCGTGCTGCTTGCCGCGCTGTGCGTGCATTTTCGCGCGTTTGATCTGCTGCTCTCACCGCTTCTATCCGCCGTGCGCGCTACGCCGGTCACCTCGTTCATCGTGCTGGCGCTGGTGTGGCTGTCCAGCCCGCGCGTGCCGGTACTCACCGGCTTCCTGATGACCCTGCCGGTCGTCCATTCCGCGCTGGTGCAGGCGCTGCACGCCGTCGATCCCGGTCTGCTGGAGATGGCGCGGATGTACCGTCTGGGGCGGGGCAAAACGCTGGCGCACGTCATCGTGCCGTCGGTACTGCCGGCATTCGCCCAGAGCTGTCTGGCCTCCATCGGCCTGTGCTGGAAGGCGGTTGTCGCGGCGGAGGTGATCGGCGTACCCAAGTGCGCCATCGGCAGCCGCCTGTACGAAGCCAAGATCTATCTGGAAACGGACAGCCTGCTCGCGTGGACGCTGACCGTCATCCTGCTCAGCGTGCTGCTGGAAGCGCTGCTCAAGCGCATCGCGGCGCGTGTCACGGAGGTGCGCCATGGATAGTGTTGTACTGCGCCATGTCTCCATGGCCTTTGGGGAAAAGCGCATCTTCTCTGACCTGAACCTCACATTTGCCATGCCCGGTCATTACGCCATCCTCGGCCCGTCCGGGCGCGGCAAGACGACGCTTCTGCGGCTCATCGCCGGTCTGGAGCGCCCGCAGCAGGGCGAGATCCTTCTGCCGCAGCATACGCGCATCGCCTTTTGCTTTCAGGAGGACAGACTCCTGCCGTTCCGCACCGTTGCGCAGAACGTCGCGCTGGTCTGCGGCTCGCAGACGCTTGCACAGGCGTGGCTTGAGCGCGTCGGGCTCGGGCGTGAGGGCGACAGCTATCCCGATGCCCTTTCCGGCGGCATGAAGCGCCGCGCCGCGCTCGCCCGTGCGCTCGCCTTTGATGCAGATATTCTGCTGATGGACGAGCCTTTCCGTGCGCTGGACAGCGAAACCCACGCACAGATGCGCACGCTTGTGCGCGAAGCCGCCCACGATAAGCTGCTGATCCTCGTCACCCATGACGAAAGCGACGCGGACGGTATGCAGGTGGTCCGGCTGTAACGCCGCGCTTATCGCGCGTTTTAAATCAGAAAACAGGATAAACCACATCAAAAAGGAGCTGTGAGTGATTCACAGCTCCTTTGTATATGCGTACTCGTCCGGCGCACTCAATAATTCACGTTGATCGTCAGCACATACCCCACGCCGCCGTCCACATAGATCATGCAGGAGTTGGGGCCGTATTGCAGCATCATGGCCTGCGTGCCATGGCTGTATGTACCCCGAACCTGCGTCAGCGCAGCGTCATGGAATACGTTGATTGTGCTGACGGGATCGCCCGCCGCCGCCGTGAGGGTAATCGTATCGCCCGCCTGCGGCTGCCTCGGCGGCTTCTGCGTCGGGGTCGGCGTGATGAACTCCACCGGCGGCCAGATCGGCGTCGGCGTCACGCTCGGATAGATGGGCAGCGTCGTATACGGCGGGTAGGTCGGATACGTCGGATACGACGGCTCGCTGGGGTACGTCGGCGGAATGTAGTTGCCGTTGAAGCTCAAGTAGCGCGTCATCATATAGCCATGGCGCGTGCCGACATACACCTCACACCATGTCGAGCCTTTTTTGACCACCTTCACCTTCGTGCCGTTGCGATACTGTCCCAGCGAGCGTGCGCTCTGGCTCGGCGTCTCGCGCAGGTGAAGGATCTGCGTGCTCTTGGGGTTGTTGACCCATGCGGTCATGGAGGTCGTCGTGCCGGAACCAGTGTTGTTTCCAACCGTATCGCCCGTACCGGAGAGATACTGCGTGGACATGAAGCCCTGCACGCCGTTGGCCGAGATCATATACCAGCCATTGCCCTTGAGCAGCACATTCACCCGCGTACCGGAGGGCAGCGAGCCCACGCCTGCGTATTTGGAACTTGGGCCGGAGCGCACATTCACCTTGCCGCCATTGCGCGTGGTGACCACCGCTGTCGAGATGCCGGTATCCAGAAATGTGCCATACATATAGCCGTACACCGGCGAACCGTTTGAATAGGCATATCCATAGCACCAGCCGTTATAGCTGTTCTGAATATAAAACGTGGAGCCGGAGGTCACGCGCATGATAACGCTCGCATCCGTAGATGGGCCGGAGCGCATATTCACATAGCCGCCGTTGGCATACTTGACCTTCGCGCCGCCTCCATCGAGGCCAAAATCCAGATAGCGCGCAGACATATAGCCCTGCTTGCCATCCATGGTTCTCACCTGACACCAGCCGCCGCTTTCGCCGCCTGCCACCACCCATGAGCCCGTCTTATACTTGCCCAGGCTGTAGCTGGTCGTGCTGGGATACTGGCGCAGATTGAGCCTGCCGCCCCTGACCACTGCATAGCGGTTAGCTGCCAGCGCCATAGCCGGCAGCAGCGCAAGCAGCAACAGCAGCGCCGCCGCCCGAACGATATTTTTCCTCATATTCTTCACCAACCTCTTATCCTGTGCATATAAGACGAACCAGCCGCCCACATTCTTCCCCATTTTCCCAAATTCCCCAATTTGGGTATTTTATGCGTTCCCCTATTGAAAAACCTTTGCCGCACCCGAATCCGTTTTAATCACCGATCCCTTCGCGGCGCATCAAGCATTTCAGAAAAAAATGGGATTAGTTCAGCTTCTCCTTCTTGACCAGCGGCTTATAGCTGCCGTCCGCCTGCTCCACGCGCACGGCCTGCAAGGTAGCCTCCATGTTCGCGCGGAATTCGCGCAGATACTGCGCGCGCAGCAGCGCCTGCTCCTCGGCCTCGGCCTCCGTCAGTCCAACGGTCTTTTTCTTGCGCGCCAGCTCGTTGATGCGTTCAATCTGCTCGTGTTCCATCTGTTCTTAACCCCTTTGTTTCATTTTGATTCTGCTTCATGATACCCTGTTTTTCTCGCTGCGTCAAGCCGACATACCGTTTCCCGCCAAACGAAAAAACAGGGACGGGCTTTCGTCCGTCCCGTTTGCATTTTCCTCAGGCCACAACGCCCGCGAGATTCCAGTCCGCGTCCATCAGCGCCAGCACGCCCGCCGCGCCCGGCTCAATGCGGCCATAGCCCTTTGCGCCCACGCTGTCCGCAGGGGTGCTGGTGGCCATGGGGATGACCTGCTCCGGCGCGATCTTCGCCAGCGTAATCATGTTCTTGACCGCCTGATGCATCAGCAGCGTCGAGCCAGCCAGCACGCCATTTTCAAGCCGCGCCGCACCATCCTTGACAAACACCGGCTGTCCACCCAGATCGTACTGACCATCCGGCAGGCCCGCAGCCTCCATGGAATCGGAGATGAGCGCCACGCCCTGCGCACCCTTGCACTTGGCCGCCACACGCAGCACATCGGGATGCAGGTGGATGCCGTCCGCGATCACCTGCACGACCAGGCGATCGTCCGCCAGACCCGCGCCCGGCACGCCCGGCTCGCGGTGATGCAGCGGGGTCTGCGCGTTAAACAGGTGGGTGATCTGCGTCAGACCTGCGTCCGCCGCAGCGTGCACGTGCTCCGCATGCGCAGAGGTATGCGCCGCACAGGTGACCACGCCGCGCTTCTTCAGCTCCGCGATGACCTCCAGTGCGCCATCCAGCTCCGGCGCAAGCGTCATCATGCGCACGCAGGTCAGCTCGCGCACCATCTCGTCATATGCCTTGACCGAGGGCGGCACAAGGCACTCGCCGAGCTGTGCGCCCTTGTAGCGCAGCGCAAGGAACGGCGCCTCCATATGCGCACCCAGCACCGCCGCGCCACGCGCCTCCGGCTTGTCCACCACAGCCTGAATTCCAGACAGCGCTTCATAGGTCTCCTGCGGATACGCGCTCATCGTCGTGGGCACAAACGCCGCCACGCCCGTCTCCAGCAGACCTCGGCTCATGCGGCGCACATCCTCCTCGCCGCGCATACAGTCCGCGCCGCCGAATGCGTGAATGTGAATATCCACAAAGCCCGGCAGCACATACAGCCCCTGCGCGTCGCGAACCTCCTCGCCCGCCTTTTCCGTCAGCGCACCCACCTCGGCGATCTTACCGTTTTCAACACGGACGTCCGCCTTTACAAATGCGCCGTCCACAAACGCCAAACCATTCTTGACCAGCATATGCCTCTTCCTTTCTGCCATCGCGTCAAAGGATTCTGTTCTCTGTAACCTTCATTATACCATATCTTCGCGCCGCTGCCCATGCTTTCTCGGCAATATTTAGGCGGGTCACCCATATTTTGCCGTCACGCGCAGATGGACATCTCCGCATTGCGCGCCATGCGCTCAAGCTGTGTCCCCAGCGTCCCGGCGACGCTCGCCGCCAGCCGCGCGGAAAAACCGTTGGCCGGATCAGCCAGCGCGCTGACGATGGAGCGCTTGATGCTCTCCTCCTGCCGTCGGATGCCCGCGCGCACCGCGCCATCGGTCACCACCTGCCGCAGAAGCACCGGCGTTTTCACGCCGCGCATCATCTTTTCCAGCCGTCCCTTGCCCAGCAGCGCCAGCAGCACGCCCGCCGCCGCGCCCGCCGCCAGCCCGACAGGCCCCGCGCTGACCAGCGCCACGCCGCTGCCGCCGCACAGCCCCGCGCCGACCGCGCCCAGCACCACGCCCAGCACGCCGGAGAGCACGTCCATGCCCATCGCGCCGGAGAGCGAGAGCTTCACCCCGCTCACACCTGCATTCACCTGTGTGCCGCTCAGGGACATATGCTCCGGCGGCACGCCGCAGCGCATACACAGCTCCGTCAGCTCGCCCTCCAGATCATGAAGCAGCGCATCTGTCCAGCCGCGCAGGTCGTCCTGAATCCGCCGCGCCGTCTCTTCACCGGCAAATGCCTGTGCCATCTGTCGGGTCAACAGCCCGTCCAGCTCGTCAATGGTATCCACGCCGCCGCGCCGCCACAGCGCCACAGCCTCCAGCGCACTCTCCTGCGCCGTCTCAAACAGCGCCTGCGCCAGCGGCGTGTACAGCTCGTGAACGCGCGCGTTCACCGCCGCATGGAGCTTCTCGCCCCGGGCGATGGAGGCGACCTCCTGCCGGAACGTTTTCAAATGCTCGTCCACGCGCCCGGCGTAGGCCAGTCCACGCGCGATGGAGCACTCCGGCTCCGGGCAGAGCACCGTCAGTGCGTCCGGGAACGCCGCTTTGCACGCTTCCCGGAAAAACGCCATCCGCGATGCCCCGCCCGTCAGGATCACCACCTGCGGCGGGCAGTCCCGGCTCACGTTCTGCGCCGCGCACAGCGCGTCCTCCAGACACTGCACGAAGCTGCGCCCGCCCAGCGCCGCGCATGGCATATGAATAATCCGCTCGATTGCCTCGCCGGAAAGCGACAATTCCAGCATCAGCGTCTCGTCATAGCACACCAGCACCTGCTTGATCAGCGCCTGCGTCTGCCACTTGTCCTCGCTGAGAAAGTACTGCTCTTTCAGCCGCCGCGCCTCCAGCTCGCAGTAGCTTCGCCACGCGGGGCTTTCGCGCATCACGCGCGAGATCGCCTTTCCATCCGGCGAAGCCGCCATGGAGCGCTCAAGGATCATCTCATCGAGCAGGCCGCCGCCCAGATTCGTGTCGCCAAAGAGCGACACATCCTGCTGATGCCCATCGACGATGTACGCAAAGTCCGTCGTGGAGGAGCCGATGTCGATCACCATCGCGCTGTGCCGCATCAGCGTCGGGTCGATGCGCAGGCCGCGGGCATGGCGCGCATAGAGAAACGCCGCACGCGGCTCCGGCACCACGCTTACATTTGGAAAGCCCGCCGATTCCATCAGCCGCGCGTACTGCTCGCGCCGTCCATCGCCCCAGCCAGCCGGGCAGCCGACAACCGTGCGCGTCACCTCCGCCATCAGCCCCGGCTCTTCGCGGCGCAGCTCGGCCATCACGCCCTGCGCAAACATCCGCACATCGTCCGCCGCGCCCGGATCGACCAGATAGCGGGATTTGAAGCGCACCTTCGCCTCCTGCGCCCCGGCGAGCACGCTCGCCTCCTCGCCCACGACGATGCGCCCATCCTTCATGCCCACAGCGGAGAGCAAACTCGTCCGCCCCTTGATCGTCAGCACGCGCGGCTCCACGGTCGATTCGCTGCTGAGCAGCGTCACCGCGCTCTCGCCGTCACCCAGATCAAAGCCGAGAATCTTCATGCGCTCACCTCCGTCGAAAGCGCCGCCACGCCGCGCCGCAGCACCTTGCCTTCCCGCATCATCGCGGGCCGGATGGTGCGTGCCTCGCCCATTGTGGGCAGCACGTCAAACAGGTCGGCGTGCGCCGCGTCGTAAGGCAGCAGCTCCACACCCAGCAGGTGCAGGTACTGCTCTGCCTGCGACAGACTGCGCAGCGCCAGCTCGCCCCGTCCGCTCGCCTTGGCCTCCATCAGCGCGGTCAGCAGGTCGAGCATCGCATCATCCGCCGTTCCGCTCAGACGCGCCGCGCCCATATCCTTGTTCAGCAGCGCAAGGTCGCTCACGCAGACATCCGCTGCCTGACACAGCTCCCGCAACACGCGCACCGCCTCCTTCGGGTTCACGAGGCAAATGCCGCGCGCCTGCGCCGTCTGTTCGCTCGCTCCCTGCGGCCAAAGCAGCAGTGCGCCGCCGACTACTTGCAGCGCCGCAAAGAGCGCCTGCCCGTCAATCAGCTCATACACCGCCAGCGCCGCCAGCAGAAACGCGCCCGCCGCCTTTGCGCCCCTGCGCAGCTTGTCCTGCCGGCTCTCCGCCTTGGGCTCCCCGGAAAGCACCAGCTCGCCGCGCGCCTGCGCCGCACGCAGCATCTGCGGCATACGGCGTGCCAGCGCCATCACCGCCTGCTGCCGCTGACGCGCATACTCGTCCTGCTCATCCTGTGCCAGCTCGCAGGCCGTCTGCTCCAGCGCCATCGTGCAGGCCGCAATCGCCTGCTCCGGCTCCTGCGCCTGCTCAAGCTGAGCCAGCAGCTCCTCTTCTCGATGTGAAAACGCCGCCGTCGCGTTCATATGGGTCTCTCCCTCCATCATGTTGGGTTGTGTTGGGTTTTGACTGTATTGTACCGTTCCGCGCAATCTTTGTCAATTCGTGTCAAGCTGTGGTATAATGTTCGGACATCATGCCAATGCGGTTTGTATACTGGAACACTTTACTTATCGCGAAGCGAAACATGGGGGTTTGGGATAAAATCCCCAAACCCCTTCTCCGCTTCGCGCCTATTGACCGTTTCTATCAGGAAACAACATAAGGAGAGCTTTTTATGCGCATCCTCACCTATACCGTCACTACCGCAGACGATGGCCGCGCCGTGCGCAGCGTCGTTCCGCGCCGCTTTTCGCTGGGGCAGCACGCCTTTCGTCGGCTCAAGGTACTCGGCGGCATCCGCGTGAACGGCGTACCCGTTCGTGCAGACCATGTATTGCGCACAGGCGAGCGCATCGAGGTCTGTCTGCCCGACGATGCGCCGCAAAACGACAGCACGCCTTGTCCCGAGCTGATCGCCCTGCCGCCCTCCTTCCTCCGCTATCAGGACGAAGATCTGCTGATCGTCAGCAAGGGTGCGCCCCTGCCCACCCTGCCTGCCCGGCACATCGCTTCAGGCACACTGCGCGAACAGGTGGCGCAGATGCTCGGCGCAGACCCCGCCGCCTTCGTCTATCACCCGGTCAATCGGCTGGACAAGGGAACCAGTGGCCTGCTGTGCATCGCCCGCCACGCCCACGCGCAGCGTCTCCTGACCACCCAGCTCCACACCGGCGCATTTGTTCGCGAATACCTCGCCGTAACCGAGGGCATCCCCCAAAACAATGCGGGAACGATTGATGCGCCCATTGCCCGGCTGGGAACGGGTGCGGCGCGTGCCGTTCGCGCAGACGGGCGCTCTGCCGTCACGCACTACCGCGTAGCGTGTACCGCAGGCGGACGTGCGCTGCTTCGCCTGCGCCTTGAAACCGGGCGCACCCACCAGATTCGCGTGCATCTGGCGCACATCGGCTGCCCCATCGCCGGGGATTATCTATACGGCACCGCCCTGCCTGAGCTTGCCGGACGCTTTGCCCTGCACTCTGCAAGCATCCGCATGACGCAGCCCGTCACTGGGCAGCGCATCGCGCTGGACGAGCCCCTGCCCGAAGCGCTTCAGGCTCTGCTGCACGGTACACCCAGATAGACAGCGAATAATCCTTATGCCATTTCAAATTGAAACAGGCGGGGATACGTCGGAACTACCGTCCTAAGCTGCTTCTTCGCTTCGCGCTTGTAGCGCGATTTTCATCAGAACTAGCATCCATCGCGAACTGCTCTACATCCATTTTAAAACTGGAAACTTTTCCTTCCGGCATCAATGTCCGACTCGCTTTTCCGTTTCCTGCATATCGTGCGCCTTCCGCAGCGCGATTTTTCGCTTCATCCACAGGTTCTTCCGATCAAATTGCAAGACCAATAAGCCTGCGATTCAATTTGCAGGAATTCCTGCAAATCTCTTGAAAACTCGTCCGATTGTGCTATAATAATCGGGTATATGTTTCGCGCCAATGCGCGCGAACACCCTTCCTTCACCAACAAGAAATCAAGAGGTTTGCATATGATTAAGCTGGCAGATCGCATGGCAGGCGTTCACTCCGATATCCGCGGCCCCCTTTATCGCGAAGCACTCCGTATGCAGCAGCAGGGCATAGACGTGATGAAGCTCAACACCGGCAACCCCGGTGCTTTTGGCTTTCCGCTGCCCGAGAGCATCCGCGCCGCTATGGAAGGCCGCGCCGCGGAAGGCGTTCCCTACTGTGATTTTCGGGGTATGCCTGCCGCACGTCAGGCCATCGCCGATTACTGCACCGCCAAAGGCATGGAAGATATCGATCCCGACGACGTGTTCATCGGCAACGGCGTGAGCGAGGTGGTCAACTTTGCGCTGCTGCCGCTGCTCAATCCGGGCGACGAGGTGCTCGTTCCCATGCCGAACTACACGCTCTGGAGCAACACCATTCGCCTTTGCGGGGCAACGCCCGTGTCCTATCGCTGCGACGAGGCCGCCGACTGGAATCCCGACGTGGACGATCTGCGCCGCAAGATCACAGCGCGCACCCGCGCCATGGTCATCATCAACCCGAACAACCCCACCGGCGCACTGTACAGCCGTCAGGTGCTGCACGATATGCTCGAAGTGGCCCGGCAGAACGGTCTGATCGTCTTTTCCGACGAGATCTACGACCGGTTGGTGATGGACGGCCTCACCCACATCTCCACCGCCTCCCTCGCGCCCGATCTGGTGGTGGTTACGATGAACGGCCTATCCAAATCGCATTGCCTGTGCGGCTATCGCTGCGGCTGGATGGTGCTCAGCGGCCCGCGCCAGCAGCGCGAAGCGTACCGCGACGGCATTGTGCAGCTCACCAGTATGCGTCTGTGCGCCAATGCACTCGCGCAGCTCGCCATCCCTGCGGCGCTCGCAGACATGGACACGCCGCACAGCATGGTCAGCCCCGGCGGCCGTATGTACGAACAGCGCGCCGCGACGCTCGAAGTGCTCGACCAGATTCCCGGCGTCTCGTATGTCAAGAACCGCGCCGCTTTCTACCTCTTCCCCAAGCTGGACGTGCATCGTTTCGGCATCACGGATGACCACCGCTTTGCCGAGGATTTGCTGCACGCCACGCGCATCCTCGTGGTGCCGGGCAGCGGATTTGACTGCACAGACCCGTGCCACTTCCGCTTGGTGATGCTGCCCGAAGCCGATCAGCTTCGCGACGCCATGGGGCGCATGGGCAAATTCCTGGAAACCTATCGGCAGAGGTAAAACCGTTTTCCATTTCATTGTCCCCATCCGGCAGTATGCAAAACACACATTCCATCATCCCCCCGCATAAAATATGCAAAAAAATGATTGACAGAAAGACGGATTCTGTGCTATAATGAAAAAGTGCTTAGGGGCATGGTGTAATGGTAACACGTGGGTCTCCAAAACCTTTGTTGAGGGTTCGAGTCCTTCTGCCCCTGCCAAAGAAAAGAGACGATTCTTATATAAGAGTCGCCTCTTTTTTATTTATCTTGAAATAGCATCATACACTTCAAAGTCATCTCCGTAGAGATGTACATAAATGTTGTAGGTAATGTTCGTGTCGGTGTGCTGGACGATGTTGCGTGCTCCATCGCAGATAATGACCTCGAAATTCGAGGCACAGTCTGGATTATGGGGTATCCAAGCACTTAACTGCTCATAGGTAGATACAACCGTTTTGTCGGGAGGTTCTTCTCCACAAAAAGGTGCGTTCCTATGTAGTAATAAAGTACGGTTGATGCCAGATGCAACGTTGTATCATTTTGGAGTGCTTGAGCCTAACGTCCACATGTCGTGGATGCGTATGGTTAGTTGCAGATTGAAGAGCGATTATAGCTATTCAATCAATTTGGTATACAATAACTTCCCTTGGCCTATGCCGACAGATGAACAGAAAGCGGCGATTGAGAAAACAGCGCAGGCAATTCTGGATGCACGGGCATTGTACCCGGATTGCAGTCTGGCAGACCTCTATGATGAAGTGGCTATGCCGCCGGAACTGCGCAAGGCGCATCAGCAGAATGATAAGGCGGTTATGCAGGCCTACGGCTTCTGGGGCAAGCTCAATACGGAAAGTGATTGTGTAGCTGCGCTGATGGAGATGTATGCGGAGCTGACGAAGTAAAGACGGTTATGAAGTGCAAAAAGTGATATTCGACAGCAATACCTTTAGCAGCTTCTCCAACTGCCTGACTGGCAGGCGTTCTTGGCTAAAGCGCGAGCGAAATACGATGTCATCAACTTCAAATACTTATACGCCGTCGCTCTGCTTATCCCGCAAACCCACGCCAATTCTGAGACATTTTGGCGGCAGCAGGCTCCATTTTCACCCCCCGCTTGGGGATTTCATCCCCCCTTCTTCTGCCTTTTCTCTTGCATCTGCGAGCGTTTTGCGGTATGATGGGAGTTACAATACGAGAACGTTGATGATACTCGAATAGCCGCCGCTTCTGAAAAACGGCGATGCTTGTCGAAAGGAGTTCACTTGAATATGAAACATCTGCGCCGCTCGCTGTCCCTGCTGCTGTGCCTCGCCATGACGAGCGCAGCTTCCACCGCTGCCGCCGCCAAGTCCGGCGACAGCGCCTTTACCGAAGCGCCCACCCTAAAAATCACCGCCGTCCCCGCTGACGGCACGCCCAGCGGTGGGATGGACAGCCTCAGCATCACGGCAAGCCTGCCCGGCTTCCTCAGCCTGTATCTGCTGGACGCGGGCGGCAGCATTGCGCTGACCCTTGCCGAAAATCAGGAGATCCACTCCGACCTCAACCTCATCGACTTTGATGCGGTCGGAGATGACGGCGAACCGCTTGCCCCGGGTACCTACACCCTCAGCGCCGAAATGACCAGCCAGTACGGCGTTGCCTCCAAGACCGTCACCGGCGAAATCGAGATTCTGGAAAACGAAGAAGCGGAGGACGACGAGGAAGCCGCAGAGGCCGCGGAGGACGAGGAAGAGGAAACGAAAGCGCCCGCAAAATCGGCCGATTCCAAGGAAACCGAAAAGAGCGACAACAAGAAGTCCGATTCTAAAAAGAACGATTCCAAAAAGAACGATTCTAAAAAGGACAGCAAGACGTCCACCGTGCTGGAGTACGGCGAAGGTTCTTACTCCATGGGCGATGAAGGCCTGCTCATCGGCGTCGGCGTAAGCGATACCGCCGCGCAGGAGAACGCCGGATACTGGGGTCTGACCGCTGATGCCAGCGACGAGGACATCTGGGCCGCGCTCACCCGCACGATGATGGGCGTGGATGTGGGCGAAAACGAGTCCGCATACATCTATGATTCCCCCGAAAGCGGCCGCAAGAAGCTGGGCACCGTCTCCGGTCTCTCTCAGGCCGTCAATGTCGTCAAGGAACGCGACGATGGCTGGGCGCTGGTCGAGGCGTTCCGCAATGAGGACGGCGCGTTCGTGCGCGGCTACATCAAGGCCGACAAGCTGCGCGTGGTCGAGCCAAACCTCCACTACGGCATCGTGATCGACAAGGCCACCCAGACGCTGACCGTCTACAAAGACGGCGAGCGGCTTGGCTCCTGCAAGGTCAGCACGGGTCTGCCCACCGCCAAGTATCCGCACCGCGAGACGCCTGCCGGTGAGTATATCCTCGTTACCCGCCGCGGCTCCTACGAGTATTACGGCATGGGCTACACCCGCTATACCATCCGCCTCAGCGGCGGCTACTATCTGGCCGAAATCCCGACCACGAAGAAGAATGGCTCCAAGTTCTTGGAAATGGAGAACGAGCTGGGTGAAAAGGCGACGCGCGGTACCGTCTGCGTCGCACATGATGCCTCTACCGACGGCGGCATCAACGCCGAGTGGATTTGGGACATGACGGATGAAAACAAGAAGGTAAAGGTGCTGATCTTTGATGATAAGCCCCGCACCGATGTTCCGCTTTCCGACAAGTAAACAGCAGCCCGCACGGTCATGCGCCGTGCGGGTCTTTTTATATTACTCCATGCGTTTATGTGTTCTCATACGTTTTCTGAACGAAAGCTTCCCTGCGCTCTCCCCCCAGTCCCTCAGGCCCAGCGGAGCGCGTCTCTCCTTGCGATTTCCGACGTTCCGCCTGCCTGTTTCC
>JAXJLD010000051.1:0-4213 GCA_036297385.1 Christensenellales bacterium
AGAGCAGACCGCAAAGCGGTCTACGATTGAAACGGGTTTCATTTGAGCGAAAGGTTGTAGAGGCAAAACGGTGTGAAGCTCAGCGCGGGCGCTCGGCGGTCATCGCCTGATACCGGGCAATATCCGCTGCGAGGGGATCATCCGCCCGTTCGGGGCGCAGCGCCAGCAGCGCATCAATCATGCGGCGCTGTCCGGCCTCGCCGTGGGGGATGTAGAGCAGGGCGCTGTCCTCGCGCTCGACAATCAGCGCACGCAGCAGGCGGCGCAGCAGGATACGGTTTTGGTGCATACAATCGAACCTCCTGAGGGATGGGATATTGCTCGCTGTTTCTCAGCATAGCACGGCGCACCGCGATTGGCAAGCGCTTGAACAATGCGGCACCCTATGATAAAATGATAAACATCCTAAGAATATGGGCGGAGGAATGAGCTTTGAAGAGAAGAACCCTGATTGCACTCCTGCTGACGATGACGCTGCTGACGGGCGCGGCCTGTGCGCAGATGAATTATGAGCTGTATAACCCCAACCTGACCTATGAGCAGCCGGAGGCGGGCGAGGCCATGCCGGTTCTGGTGGATGTGCTGGACGGGGAGGAGCTGCCGGAGGATGTCTCCATCATCGGCGGCGCGGACGGCCCGACGCAGATCGTGGTGGCGGATGAGCCGCAGGAAGCGGAGGATGTGTGGCCCAAGACGTTCACCATCACCATGGCGGGCGATACGACGCTGGGCTCCACGGACGAGCTGCGCAAGCGGGACGACTGCTTTGAGCGCGTGGCGGAGGAGAAGGGCTATGGCTGGTTCTTTTCCGGCCTGAGTGAGCTGTTCGCCACGGACGATCTGACGCTCATCAACTTCGAGGGCACGCTGACCGAGGAGACGCAGAAGAAGGAGAAGAAGTTCAACTTCCGCGGCCCTGCGGAGTACACCGATATCCTGACGCTGGGCAGCGTGGAGGCGGTCACCGTCGCTAACAACCACACGCTCGATTACGGCACGCAGGGGCGCGAAGATACCATTGCCAATCTGGAAAACGCGGGCATCACGGTATCGGGCAACGGCAAGCTCGGCGTGTTTGAAAAGAACGGCGTGAAGGTGGGCATGACGGGCTACTGCTTCCCCTATAACAATGGGCGCAAGGACATCAGCGAGGATGTGCGTGCGCTGCGCGAGATGGGCTGCCAGATCGTCATCGCCTCCTTCCATTGGGGCAGCGAGTACCGGGATGACTTTACCGGCGAGCAGCGCAGCATCGGCCGCGCGGCCATCAAGGCCGGCGCGGACATCGTGGTGGGGCATCATCCGCACATCGTGCAGGGCATTGAGCAGTATGAGGATTCCTACATCCTGTATTCGGTGGGCAATCTGGTGTTTGGCGGCAACGTCGATCCCGACGACCGGGACGCATACGCCGCACGCGTGACGTTCACCGTTCACGAGGATCACGCCGAGCCGCCGCAGCTCACGATCGTGCCGCTGCGCCTGACCGAGCTGGAGGACGGCACGGATTACCGCCCGGTGCTGGCCGAGGGCGAGACGGAGGAGCGCATCGTCAGCCGGATTCTCAAGCGTTCTTCCAAGATGGAGAGCTTTGAAAACGGCGAATGGCGATGAGCCTGTGCGCCGTGAAGAACGGCAGCGACTGATTCAAAGGAAAGAAGGGGTGGAACATGGCTTCCCATTTTGCGCTGTTTGTCGATCTTGAAAACTGCGGCGGCAAGAAGAGTATGCTGATGGACGTGATTGAGCGCGTCAAGATCCGCGGCGACATCCTCATCGGCAAGGTGTACGGCTATACGGACAGCTATTCGGATCTCAAGGAGACGCTGCTCTCCAATACATTCACCGTGGTGCCCAGCCTGCGCTATGGCCGCAACCAGAAGAACAATTCTGATATTCAGCTCGTCATCGACGCGCTGGACGTGGCCTACCGCAACGAGCTGATTGACAGCTTCTGCATCGTCTCCGGCGACAGCGACTATGTGCCGCTGGTGGGCAAGCTCAAGAGCATGGGCAAGTTTGTGCTGGGCATCTCGCGCAGCGAGGCCGCGAGCAATGTGTTCATGAGCGCGTGCAGCGAGTTCCAGTTTCTGGAGAGCGTGGCCAGCGGGAAGGAGCGCTCCGTCAGCGAGGTCAGCGACGCGCTGACCCTCTCGGACGTGAACGACCTGATCGTGACCATCCTGCGCGAGAGCGAGTGCGGGGAGATGCTGGCCTCGGAGGTCAAGAGCGTGCTGCTGCGTCTGCGCCCCAATTTCTCGGAGAAGAGCGTCGGTTTTTCCACATTTGGCAAGATGCTTGCCAAGCTGGCGGAGCAGTTTGGCTCCTTTGTGATGGAGAGCGAGGCGTACAGCCTGACCCTGCGGCTCAATCAGGCGTATGCGGCGGTGGAGCAGCTCACGCGGGAGAACTACGTCGGCGTGTTTGCGCGCATCCTGTCCGCCTACAAGGACGACGGATTTGACCGCGTGAACCCCTCGATTCTCAAGTCCGCCGTGCAGGCGCTCTACCCGGATTTCACCGAGCGGCAGATCGGCCTGCGCCGCTTCTCCGACGTGCTGCGCACGCTGGAGCGCGAGGGGCTGCTGCGGCTCAAGACGGACGAGGGCGGCAATATGCTCGTCCATATCCTGTGAGGGGAATCGGCATGAAACGCATCATCATTGCACTTGCGCTGGCTGCGCTGCTGCTTCTGCCCGGCGCGGCGGGCGCACAGACCATCGCCATGGAGGCGCAGGGGATCACCTTTGACTATCCCGATAGCTGGCTCGTGGTTTCGCCCCAGCTTGCGGCGGTCTATGCGCCGCTGCTGGCGGAAAACGGCATCGACGGCGCGGCGCTTTCGCAGGAGCTGGCGGAGCAGGGCGTGCTTTCGCGTGCGTACCGGCAGGATTTCCGCCAGCACATGAGCGTCATCACCCGCACGGATGACCTCGCTGCCGAGACCTTTGATATTAGGAATATCACCGAGGCGCAGAAGCGGGAGCTGCGCCGCATGGCTGAAAACAACACGATCTGGGAGACGACGGGCAACCGCACGCAGGACGTGGAATGGCAGAAGGAGGGCGATGCGTACTGGATGTACATCCACTACATCCGCACGTTCTCCGACAAGATGGTGGGGCGCGGCCTGCGCTATCTGACGGTGAAAAACGGGATGTACGTCATGCTCGACTGGCAGATTGATTCCGGACGCTTTGGCAACCGCGATATCGCCGCGTTCCGTGCCCGCACGCACGATCTGACGATCGAGCAGATTGCCGATGCGCCGGTGCGCAGCGTTCGCCTGACCGCCGTGATCCCGCAGGAGACGACCGTTTCGGAGATCGTCATCGAGGGGCAGTCCACGCCCCATGCGGCGCTGGTGGTGCAGGCCCCGGATCAGGCGGGCGAGATGCAGGTGCTGTCCGCCGGGCAGGCGGGTGCAAGCGGCAGCTTCTCGCTGCGCGTGCCGCTGGAGGAGGAGGGCGCGTATGCGCTCACCCTGACGGCGAGCGTGGAGGGCATGGCGGACGCGAGCGTATCGGGCAGCGTCACCTTCAGCGCCAAAACCCTGCCGGTATCGCTGGGCGGCGTGGAGGAGAACGGCGTGCAGACCGTGACGAAGGATGTGACCGTGATCGAGGGGCAGACGCTGGGGGGCGTGCAGATGCAGCTCGTCACGCCCTTCGGCGTATCCAAAAAGCGTGCGGGAAATGACGGCGCGTTCTCCTTTGAGCTGACGACGGAGCAGGCGGGCGAGTACCGCTACACGCTGATTCTGGATAAGAGCGGCTTCAACCAGCGCCGCTACCCGTTCACGCTGGTGCGCGTGATGACGGACGATCAGGAAAAGGCAGCCATCCGCGCCACGGCAGAGAAGATCAGCTACAAGACGCTCAGCCGCGATCTGCCGGAGAACCGGGGCAAGGTGATGAGCCTGTATGGCCCGGTGACGGAGGTGAGCGGAAGCGGCAGCACGCACTATATCCGAATGCAGTTCAACAAGGCCGCGGACGGCACATGGTACAATCCGGTGGTGATCGTCGCCAACGAGGACATGGGCGCGAAGGTGGGCGATATGCTGACCGTGGTGGTGAAGGTTTCCGGCGTGTTTGAGGAGCAGGATAGCCTTGGCGAAGCGGTGATGGTGCCGCGGTTTGAGCTGATGTTTGTGGATAAGGTGGAGTAATGCGGTTTCAATCGTAGACCGCTTTGCGGTCTGCTCTGAAAC
>JAXJLD010000052.1:0-12553 GCA_036297385.1 Christensenellales bacterium
AATTGAACCCGTTTCAATCGTAGACCGCTTTGCGGTCTGCTCTGAAACTACGTTTTTTCGGGTGTCCGTTAGGGCTGCCGCCCTAAAACCCGCTTGGGGATTTCATCCCCAAACCCCTTCTTCGCTTCGCGCTAAATAAAGGGTTTAGAAGATAAACAGTATGGAACCTGCCGCCGTGGCAGAGAAAAAGGAACAGATCAAGCGGGCCTCGGCCCGCTCTTTTCGGATAGAGGAGGAAAAAATGGAGAGCAAGACGCTTTACGAGGTATGCGCGGCGGCGGGCGGACGGCTGACGATCACGGGGCATGAGCGTGCGGACGTGGATTCCGTGGTCTCCTGCGTGCTGATGAAGCATCTGCTGGAGGCGTGGGGGCTGCCGTGTACCATTGCGCTGGATGCGCCGGACGGTCAGTCGCGCCGCGTTCTGGCGCATATGGGCGTGGATGTGGAGGCGCTGGCCGGGGAAACGCGGGACGAGGACGCGGTGATTCTGGTGGATGCCTACCGGATGACGCGACCGGGCCGGGTGATGGCCTGCGTGGATCATCATCCGACGGACTGTCCGCCGGAGCGGGCGTACAGCCGGATTGAGGCTTGCGGCGCGTGCGCGGTGCTGGTACTGCGGTTGATGCAGGCGGCAGGCGTACCGGTCACGGAGCAGGATGAGCGGCTGGCGGTTACGGCGCTCTATCTGGATACGATTGCGCTCAAGAGCGCCAAGATTACCCGCGAGGAGGCGGCATGGGGCGAGCGGGAGACCATCAGGCTGGGGCTGGATGTGGACTGGCTGCGGCGCGAGGGCATGGGCTTGCAGGACATGAGCCGCCCTGTGCGGGAGCTGGCGATGCTGGGGCGGAAGGACTATGCCTTTTTCGGCAGGCGCGTGATCTCCACCTATGTGCAGACAGATGCGATGGTGGAACCGCTGCTGTCGGAGCTTCTCGGCGTGCTGCGCGAAGCGTGCGTCCGGGAGGGCGCAACGCTGTGGGTGTTTCTGGTGCATGACCCGGTGCGGATGCGCACGACGGAGTTTGATGTATCCGCAGAGGGCGTACAGCGAATCGAATACGGCTTTCTCGCTTCGCGCGGGCAGAACGTGATGCCGCGCGTGGAGCGGATGATGCGAAAGGGGGAGCGCGATGTTTCCGCAGGCATTGACGGCGGCGCTTGAGCGGCTGCTGGCGGGCTATGAACAGGCGGCGCTGGCGCAGGATGCGCGGGCGATCAGCGAAAACTATCGCCTGCGCACGGGCGAGGGAAAGCGTCTGCTGACACAGGAGCGCGAGGCGGCGGCCTATGCGGCGGCGCGTATGCCCGCAACATGGGCGGCAGCGCGTACAGCGCTGGAGGAGGCGAAGGCAGCGAGCGGCGTGCAGGCGGAAAGCCTGCTGGACTGCGGCGCAGGCACGGGCGCGGTGAGCTGGGCGGCGACAGAGGTTTGGCCGCTGACGCAGGTGACGTGTCTGGAGCGCGAGGAGGCGATGCGCGCCGTGGGCAGTGCGCTGATGCGGGAGGGCGCCCCGCTTTGCGCACAATGGACGGCATGGGATGCGGCACAGGAGCAGCCGCTGCCGACGGCAGATCTGGTGGCAGAGGGCTATATGCTTGGCGAACTGAGCGAGGCGATGCGCCTGCCGGTGGCGCGGCGTATGTGGGCGGCGGCACGGAAGATGCTGGTGCTGATTGAGCCGGGGACACCGCAGGGCTTTGCGAATCTGGCGGCGGTGCGCACGGAGCTGACCGCGCTGGGGGCGTATGTGGCGGCGCCTTGCCCGCAGGGCGCGGAGGGCTGTCCGATGTCGGATGGAGACTGGTGCCATTTCACCGTGCGCGTGCAGCGCACGCGGCTGCACAAGGCGCTCAAGGGCGGCGATGCGCCGTATGAGGACGAGAAGTTTGCGTATCTGGCGCTGACGCGCGAAGCGCCTCAAAGCCCCTGCACGGCGCGTGTATTGCGCCATCCCGTCATCGCGCCCGGTCGCATCGCACTGACGCTGTGCGAGGCGGGCGAAAAGAACATGCGCGTGGTGACGAAAAAGGATGCGCTTTGGAAACGGGCGAGGAAGATCGGCGCGGGCGACCGCGTGGAGTGAGCGGGCGAGATTCCTGAATCGGCTCAGGACTGTCTTTATTTGAAACCAGTATGAGGCAGTGAACAGGATGAGAAACCAAAGGACGGAAAGCGAGCGGAACTGATATGGATGAAATTCAGGGGAAATACGTCAATCTGTCACTGAGCAAGCCGGATCAGCTTTATAGGATTGCGCACGCACTGGCTTCCCCGGTACGCATCCGCATCATGCAGGCGCTGGCCAATCGGAGCATGAATGTGGGCGAACTGGCGGAAACGCTGGATATACCGATGAGTACCACGGCATTAGCCGTCAAAACGCTGGAAGAAGCGTTTCTCATCAGCACAGAAACCCAGCCTGGTGCGCGGGGCGCGATGAAGCTGTGCAGCCGCCGCTTGGACAAGCTTTCGATTCAGCTTGTGCCGGAGGAAACGGAGAACAATGTGCTGGCGCAGATGCTGCCCATCGGCGGATACAGCAAAGCGGAGGGAATATTGCCAACCTGCGGCCTAGCCAGCGAAAAAATGGTCATGGGCGAGATGGATCTGCCGGCGATGTTCTACTCGCCGGATCGCTTTCACACACAGCTCCTTTGGTTCAGGCAAGGAGCGCTGGAATATAGATTCAGCTTTGCCCACATGGATCAGATGGAAATAGACTGGCTGGAATTGTCGTTTGAGGCGTGCTCAGAAGCGCCGATGTATCGGGATCCATGGAAGAGTGACATCGTGGTTTCGATCAATGAGAAGCGATTGGGTGTGTGGACTTGTCCGTGCGACTGCGGCGGCCGCCATGGCAAGCTTACGCCGAGCTGGTGGCCGGCGTTATCTACGCAGTATGGCTTTCTCAAGACGTGGCGAGTCAGCGAGGAAGGAACGTATCTGGACGGCGTTCGTTTGAGCGGCGTGACGATCAGCGATCTGCGCTTGGGTAAAGAACCCTGCATCCGTATTCGCATTGAGGTGCCGGGAGACGCGCAGAATGTGGGCGGCATCAATCTGTTTGGCGAGTTCTTTGGCGATTATCCCCAGGCGATCATGATCCGAGCCGGATACCGTCTGAAGCCGCATTGCGAAAAAGGTCCAAATTATTTGGAATAATTTCGGCGTGCCTTCGGGTTTTATAGAACAATATTAAAACCCTTGACGAATCGCTCCGTGGTTGATATACTCAATATATCAACTGAACGGAGCGATTTTTGTTTAAATTGATAGTGCGCACAAATTGATAATCTGTTTTTTGAAAAATGATGGGCGTTTTATTCCAAGGGCATTGGAATAAAACGGGAGATGTTACAACAATTCATTCCAAATATTCGGGAGGACGACGCTATGGATACAGAAAAGAACACCTGCATTCCGCGCCCGGAACATCCGCGTCCGGATTTTATGCGCGAAACCTTCTGCAACCTCAACGGCGTATGGCAGTTTGCCTTTGATGATGCGGATGAAGGCGTTGCTGCGGGATGGATGAACCCGGGCTATGCGCTGCCGCTTTCCATCACGGTTCCCTTTGCCTATCAGACGAGTGCGTCGGGCATCGGGCCGACGGATGAGATTCATCCGATCATCTGGTATCGCCGCACGTTTGCCGTCCCGCAGGAGATGCAGGGCAAGCGTGTGCTGCTGCGCTTTGGCGCGGTGGACTTTGCCTGCACGGTCTATGTCAATGGCCATCAGGCGGGCACGCACCGCGGCGGCTATGCGCCGTTCGCTTTGGATGTGACGGCGCTGCTGTGCGAAGGAGAAAACGACCTGTGCCTGCGTGTGCAGGATGATCCGGACTGCACGCAGCCGCGCGGCAAGCAGTACTGGAACGAGGGCCTGATGGGCTGCTGGTATACGCCAGTTTCAGGCATCTGGCAGACGGTGTATCTGGAAGCTGTGGGTGAATACGGCATGAAGTACATCCATGTGACGCCGGATGTGGACAGGCATATGTTTACTGCGGAAATTGCGCTGGATAAGCGTCCGCTTTGTCCGCTTGAGCTGGAGCTTACGGTATCCTTTGAGGGGAAGACGAGGCGCACGGTGCGCGTGAATGTGGAGGACCGCATCACGCGCGTACCGGTGGACATGATCGCGCGCAGCGGTCTGGACCCCGTCCGCATCTGGGCGCCGGGCTCGCCGGATCTCTATGACCTGAGGGTGACGCTGCTGAAAGATGGTCAGGCCGTAGACCGGGTGGATACGTATTTCGGTATGCGCAAGGTAGAGGTGCGGGATGGCCGCGTGTACCTCAACAACAGCCCGCTGTACCAGAAGCTGATTCTCGACCAAGGATATTGGCCGGATTCCAACATCACGCCGCCCAGCGACGAGGCCATCCGCACGGATCTGCAGTATACGCTGGACTTTGGCTACAACGGCGCACGCAAGCATCAGAAGATGGAGGACCCGCGCTACTATTATTGGGCGGACAAGATGGGCGTTCTGGTGTGGGGCGAGCTGCCCAGCCCGTATGATTTTTCGGACGATACCATCCGCAACCTGAGCGAGACGATGATGGACTTCATCGACCGCGATTTCAACCATCCTTCGATCATCTGCTGGGTGCCGCTCAATGAAAGCTGGGGCGTGCGCAACATCTACACCGATCCGCGCCAGCAGAGTGCGGGACGGATGCTCTACCACATGACCAAGGCGGCAGACGGTACGCGCCTGTGCTCTGCGAACGACGGATGGGAGCAGGTGACGACGGATATCTGCGCACTGCATGATTATGCGGATGCTAAGGCGATCATTGCCAGCCACTTTGCGGATCGCGGTGAGGTGGAGCGCCATACCTGCGATTGGCGCGCGTGCTACTGCGATTCGGAAACGCCGACCGGCAAAGAGGCGTTCATGGTGACGGAGTACGGCGGCATTGCGTTTGAGAACATCGGCATTCAGGGTGAGATGGGCGGCATGCAGACGTGGGGATACCACGGCAAGGTGACGGATGAGGAGGCGTTCTTTGAGCGATTCAAGGGCGTAACCGACGGCGTCCGGGAGATTCCGTATTGCCAAGGCTACTGCTATACGCAGCTGACGGATGTGATGCAGGAGATCAACGGTCTGCTTACGCCGGATCGCCGGCCGAAGATGGATGTCGAGCGCGTGCGCGAGATCAATCAGAACGCGCCGGGCCGCACCAATCAGCTTCTGTAAACAGGATCGTACTGAGGTATGAAAACGTCATTATACCGCAGGGGAATAGCGGTATAAAAATAAAAGGAGGTCTTTCCACATGAAAAAGTCTCTGGCTCTTGTGCTGTCTCTGGCAATGCTGCTGACAGCGGGTACCGCGATGGCGGCGACTGAAATCGACTATTGGTCCGTCTTTACCGGCGGCGACGGCGCGGTGATGCAGGGCATGGTGGACGCGTTCAATGCCTCTCAGGATGAGGTGCATGTGAACCATACGCCCATGACCGCAGACGACCTGTACCAGAAGATTCCGCTGACCGTGCAGACCGGCACTTCTGTTCCGGATGTGGCCGTTGTTCACATCGAGCGCATCCCGGACTTTGTGGCCAAGGAAATGGTTTATCCGTACGACATGGAGCTGGTGGCTGAGGCCGGCATCAAGCAGGAGAACTACAATCAGGCGGCGTGGGAGCGCACCGATATCGAGGGTGAGCACTACGGCATTCCGCTGGACGTGCATGGCTACATCACCTACATCAACAAGGATCTGTTTGACAAGTACGACCTCAACGAGTTCACCGCGGACGGCTATATCACCTTCGATGAGATCCGCGCGCTGGGCGACAAGGCGCGTGCCAACGGCTACACCGGCCAGATCTTCAACCTGGGCTGGATGCGTGCGCAGATGCTGGGCTACTATGCGCAGCTGAGCGAGGGCCACAAGCTGACCGACGACGGCATCAACCTGTCTCTGGATAAGGAAGCCATGAAGAAGGCCATGGAGACCATGAAGTCCCTGTACGAAGATGGCTATACCACCCAGAAGCATGACGACTACTCCTCCATGTTCTATGGCGGCGAGCTGCTGGTCTGGACCGAGGGCATCTGGATGAAGGCGGCGGCCGTGGCGGCTGGCATCAACTTCGAGATGTATCCGGGCGTGTGCTACACGCCGGAAAACTGCAAGAACTGGATGTCTTCTCATAACTTCGTGCAGTTCGCGGATGAAGAGCGCACCGAGGAAGAGGATCTTGCCGTGGCGAAGTTCATCAACTACATGGGCGAGAACTCCCTTGTTTGGGCGAAGGAAGCGGGTCAGGTTCCGGCGCACGTTTCGCTGAATGCTGTGGAGGAGTATGCCTCCATGCCGCAGGCCTTCCTGTCCGATCCGGCGCGTGAGAACGAGCTGGCGATCTACTACTATCAGTATTGGGGCCTGTTTGACACCGCGTTCTCCCGCGTGGGGTGGGATTTCGTGGATGGCACCATCTCCATTGATGACGCGCTTGCTCAGGTTGAGCAGGAGGTTGCGGACGCGATCGCTGCGCAGTAATCCATCAGCCTCTTTGTTCGGCGTAATCGAATGATATGACGGATATGCAGAAGGGCAGGGGGTGGTACTCCCCCTGCCTTCTGTGGCTTTCATACGGTTTTTCTTCAAAGCTACAAGAAAAGAGGTGTCGGAATGACACGTTCCAAGATTGCGGCGTTTTTGGCGCTGGCGTTTGTCGTCCTCTTTTGTTTTGCGGGCGTGACGGCAACATCAACGGTGAAGGATGCTACGGTCTCCATTGAGATGGGTATGCCCAAGCTGCTGTTTTCGCTTTCCAGTGCGCCGCTGCTGCTGATTCCGCTGGCGATTGTGGCGGCTGTTGCAGCATGTATTGCCTATATTCAGGAAGAAAAGAACGTCGGTATGCTCTTCAGCCTGATTTCGGCGGTTTGCTTTGCGCTGTTCATGGTCTTCTTTTCCATGGAGGAAAAGAATTCCGCTCTGTATACGCCGATTTCCGAAGCGCTCAAGCTGGCGGAGGTCAAGTTTAAAAAGCGCGATGTGAAGCTGATTGAGCCGTCGTTCAATCTGACGACCTATCTGGCGCTGGGAAGCATCTGCCTGTCCTGCATCGTGGGACATGGAACGCTGGCCAAGGATAAGCGCCATATTCTCAAGCGCGATCTGCTGCCGTATGCGTACATCGCGCCGCACCTGTTCTTCTTTGTGATCTTCTTCCTGACGCCGGCGATCTATGGCATCTATGCGGCGTTTACGAAGTGGGATCTGTTCAATGAGCCGGTGTTCACGGGCCTTGAAAACTTCAAGACGATGCTCTTTGATCCTTCCAATACCTATTACAAGCAGCTTCGCAACGGTCTTGGCAACACGTTTAAGTTTGTGCTGCTGAGCGTGCCGTTCTGCATCATCGTGCCGCTGTCTCTGGCGCTGGCGCTCAATGCGCGGCCCAGAGGAAACAAACTCTTTCAGGCGCTGTATTATCTGCCCAGCCTGATGTCCATTTCCACCGTTACGCTGACGTGGCGCTATGTTTTCAATGTACAGTACGGCATTGTCAACAAGTTCTTTGGTGTGGAGGCCAACTTCTTTACGCCGCCGTATACATGGGCGATGCTGGTCATTGTAACGGTATGGTGGTGTACGGGCTCGACGATGGTCATCTATCAAAGTGCGTTGGCTTCCGTGCCGCAGGATCAGTACGAGGCCGCGGCTGTGGACGGAGCGGGTGCGATTCAGCAATTCCTGCACGTCACCCTGCCGAACATAGCCTATCCGATCATGTACACGCTGGTGACGGCTGTGGTGGCGCAGTTCAACATCTATGGTCAGCCGAGTATTTTGCTTGACTTTAAGAACGGCGAAGCGAACGCCGTGCTGCTCCAGTATATCTATGAGAACTCCGTCAAAAAGCAGGTGGCGGGTATGTCCTCTGCGATGGCGGTTGTGCTGGGTCTGTGCATCATGGCGGTTTCGTTTGTTCAGATGCGCATGATGATCAAGAATCAGGAGAATTAAGGAGGGACGAAGATGGCACAGAAAAAAAGAGGCAAGCTGATCGCGTTCCTATTCCTGCTGATTTTAGGAATCTGCTGGTTTGAACCGATCCTCTGGCTGTTCACCAACTCGTTCAAGTTTGATGCGGACTTCATCACCTCCTTCGCCAACATCGAAGGGCCGATGGATTATCTCACCAGGCTGATTCCGCGCGAATGGACGGCATCCAACTATACGGAGCTGTTCTTTGGCGGAGAAAATGTCAATACGAATGCGAACATCGTCAAGATGTTCCAGAATTCCTTTATCGTCTCCATCACGGTGACGATATGCACCGTGTTTGTCACATCTCTGGCGGCGTTTGCCTACGAGCGCTTGAGGTTTAAGGGCGGCGAAAAGATCTTCTGGACGCTTATGTACATGAGTATGTTCCCCAATGTGGTGGCCATTCTGCCGCAGTTCCGCATTGCCAATGCACTGGGCTGGGTGAACAACCTGAATGCGCTCATTTGGCCGATGGTGTCGGGTACATTCAATATCTTCCTGATTCGAAACTTCATGAAGAGTATTCCGAAGGCGCTGGACGAAGCGGCGACGATTGACGGCGCGAGCAGTTTTCAGGTATACACGAAGATTATCCTGCCGTCCATCATGCCGATCATGATTGTGGTTTCGCTGTTTGCGTTTAACGGTGCGTGGAACGATTATCTCTGGCCGCGCATTGTGATGACGGACGTGAACAATCAGACGCTGACGGCTGGCCTGTGCCTGCTGATGGGACAGTACGAACAGCGCTGGGCGCATCTGATCGCATCGTGTCTGGTATCCATGGTGCCGCCGTTTGTGCTCTACCTGTGTGCGCAGAAGTATTTCCTTCAGGGCATCTCCGTGCAGGCGGGTGTGAAGGGATAAGCTGCGCCAAATCGAACAATCCAAAAACGGGATCACTCCGCGCATGACTATAAGAAATGCGCGGAGTTTTTTTGAAAGGTAACAATATGAGAGATCGATCTGTTGACGTGGGCCGCGGGCTGCTCGTGGTGATGATGATCTATGGGCATGTACTGCAATTTTTTGGCGATGCGCAGCTTTTTCCAGCGTGTGCATCTGTTGTAGAGATCATCAATCTGACCGTGTTTCCCGCATTTGTATTTTACTTTGGCATGACCGCAGCGATGGCCTATCTGACTAAGCCCTATGCCCGGGCGCTGCCGGGAATGATCCGCATGGGACTGCGCACTTATGCGGCGTTTGTGTTTTCCGGCGTGGGATTTCGCGTCCTGCGCGAGAACAAGCCGCTTGCGGCGGGAACGGTGCGCCGGGTGATGACGCTGATGGATGTCCCCGGATGGTCGGAATTCCTAATGGCCTTTGCGCTGTATGCGCTGCTGCTGGCTGTGCTGTTTAAGGGTTTTGTTTTCCTCTCCGCCAGACCGCGCTATGCGTTGGCGGTGGGCGCAGTCTGCGTGGCGGCCTGCGCTGTTCCCTACGATCAAACACCGATCTGGCTTGCGCCGTTCATCGGCGGAACGCAGTTTTCGTATTTTCCGGTGGTGCAGTATATGCCATATTTCCTGACGGGTATGGTGTTTGCAAAGGCAGAGAAGCCTGTGCGCGGCAGGCTGCTGCTGCTGGCAGCGGCGGCTTCGGGAGCGGGTATGGTATATGTGTGTGTTCGGGGCAACCTGCCGAGCCGATTCCCGCCAGAATGGGCGTGGATTGCGCTTTCTGGGCTGACGACAGCCGTGGTTGTGATGGCGGCAAAAGGACTTTCGGCGCTGGAGAAAACGAGTATTCGACCGTTAGCCGAGGCAATCTGCGGTGTGCTGGCTCATTTTGGAAGCGCGTCGCTGTATATGCTGTTGGGCAGCAACCTCGTGCTCTTTACCATGAGCGGCAAGGGCATGACCCCGGTGCTGGCACGCACAGGAATGCTTCCATGGACGCAGCCGATTCAATCGCCTGTGGGCGCAGCGTGCTGGACGGCGCTGCTGCTGCTTGTGCTATGGTTTGTGGCAAGGCTGGCAGGGCGCGGCAAGGCTTGATGGGACGGCGTGTATGCCGAATCCAGCATTCCAAGGTTGGCAGGATACGATAGTTCAATGAGGAAAGAGAAAACCCAGAGCGCAAAGCCGATGGCTTTGCACTCTGGGTTTTGTTATTTTAGGGAATCGGTTGGAAGGAAGAGGCCGAAAGATTGCATAGTGACAGCATATGGCACGATTTCTGAATTGAAACGGCCATGTTAGAAAGCGCGGCAGGTATCGCTTCGCACGCCGAGGGCTTTCGTTAGCCCATTCGTCCGGCGGCGCGGTCATAGGCCTGCTGATAGGCGACTTCCTGTGCGCTGCACGGCGGTTCGCCCATCGGCTGGCGGCGGACATAGCTGCCGTCCGGCTGCATTTCGCGTGCCTGCACGTTATCCGAAAGCAGAAGCTGGAACATATCTTCGATCTGCGCCCGGAGCCGCTTGTCGCGGATGGGGGCGGCGACCTCGACGCGGCGCAGCGTATTGCGCGTCATGAAATCCGCCGAGGCGATGTATGCCTTGGTGCGCTCGCCGCGGCCAAAGAGATAGATGCGCGAATGCTCCAAAAACCGACCGACGACGCTGATGACGCGGATGTTCTCCGTCAAGCCCGGCACGCCCGGAATCAGGCAGCAGATGCTGCGCACGATCAGGTCGATTTTCACGCCCTCACAGGAAGCCTGCACCAGCCGGTCGATAATGGTCTTGTCCGTCAGAGAATTGATCTTCACGCCCACATAGGCGTCCTCACCGCGCCGCGCACGCTCGATTTCCGCGTCGATCATGGCGAGAACCTTGTTTTGCAGGCAATGCGGCGCGACCAGCAGGTGCTGCGTCTCCTGCACGGTTTCGCCCATGGACAGTGCGCGGAATACCTCCGCGGCCTCCCGGCCGATGTCCTGATCGTGCGTCATCATGCTCAGGTCGGTGTACAGGCGCGCGGTCTTTTCGTTGTAGTTGCCCGTGCCGATCTGCGTGTAGTACGTCGCGTGGCCGTCCTCCATGCGCTGAATCAGGCAGAGCTTGCTGTGAACCTTGTAGCCGTCCAGACCGTAGATGACGGTACAGCCCGCCTCTTCCAGACGGCGGCTCCACTCGATGTTGTTCTCCTCGTCAAAGCGCGCCTTGAGCTCCACCAGCACCAGCACGTCCTTGCCGTTTTCGGCGGCTTCAATCAGTGATTCGACGACCTTGCTCTGTCTGGCGACGCGATAGAGCGTCATTTTGATGGAAACCACGCTGTCGTCGTTGGCGGCTTCTTGAAGCATGGTGAGGAATGGCTTCATGCTCTCATACGGGTAGGAGAGCAGCTTGTCCTCCTCGCGAATCTGATCGAGCACCGGACGGTCGCCGGTGATGAAGGCGCTGCGCTGGGGGATGCGCCGCTCATAAAACAGCTCCGTCTTTTGGCGCAGATTGTCCGCGAAGGTGGAGAGGAAGGAGAGATCCAGCGGCGTGTTGTTTTTGAACACAAATTCTTTGCGCACGTCCATGTGCTTGCACAGCGTGCGCACCACCTCGCTGTCCAGCTCGCGGGAGAGCTCCAGACGAACGGGGGCAAGCCGCCTGCGCTTTTTAATCAGCTCCGCCATAAACTCGCGGTAGTCGATGTCGTCCTCGTAAAGCGCATCCGCGTCGATATCGGCGCTGCGTGTCACGCGGATGAGGGATTTCTCGCGGATGGTGCAGCTGGGAAAGACCTTGGGCAGGAAGTGCAGGATCAGCTCTTCAGAGAGCATATACGTCTTTTCGCTTGCGGAGACCTCGATCAGCCGCGGGAATACGCCGGAACTGCACGGCACCAGCCCCAGCCGGTGTTTGCCGCTCTTGCGCTCCAGCACGGCGACGGCGCAGATGTCCTTGTTGCGCAGGAACGGGAACGGCTGGCGGCGGCCCACGATGATGGGGGAGATGAGCGGGGCAATCTCGCAGTCAAAGTAGCGCTCCAGCTTCTCGCTCTCCTGCCGGCCGAGCTTTTTGAAATCGACCAGCCGCACGCCCGCCTCCTCTACGCGGCCGAGCAGCTTGGCATAGATGAAGTCCTTGCGCTCGTTGAGCCGGCGCACGGTGCGCAGCACCGCGTGGAGCTGCTCGGCGGGGGTCATGCAGGTCTTGTTTTCGCGCAGATTGGGCGAAAGGTGTTCCTGATCCACGAGCGAGCCCACGCGCACCATGAAGAACTCGTCGAGGTTGCTCTGATAGATGGAGGCGAAGCTCAGCCGCTCGCACAGGGGAGTCAGGTCGCTTTCAGCCTCCTCGAGCACGCGCTCGTTGAACTGGAGCCAGGAGAGCTCCCGGTTCATATAGATGGTGGGGTCTTTCGTGGATTCCATGATAGCAGCATCCTTTCCGCAGACAGTTTCTTTGATTATAGCGAAGTTTCCCGCCAAAATCCATATCAAAATCCCCGCAGGACATGATCTTGCGGGGATTTTACATATTCTTTACTTGGATTTACACTGTTTATTTTCTAAACCCTTTATTCAGCGCGAAGCGGGGAAGGGGTTTGGGGATGAAATCCCCAAGCAGGGTTTGG
>JAXJLD010000053.1:0-6616 GCA_036297385.1 Christensenellales bacterium
CCGCATGGGGTGAGTGGATTGAAATCTCGCCGGCTGCCGTTCTCGCGAATCCTCTGAAGTCTCACCCCGCATGGGGTGAGTGGATTGAAATTGGATCTGTAATCAACGAATTTGATGAACAGGATGTCTCACCCCGCATGGGGGTGAGTGGATTGAAATATTTGGGAATCGTTACGCCCAGCTGCTGCGCCAGGGTCTCACCCCGCATGGGGTGAGTGGATTGAAATGGCACAGAACACGCTGCGCGCGATCGGCGAGGCCGTCTCACCCCGCATGGGGTGAGTGGATTGAAATGACCGCGTTGACCTGAGCTTGGGACGCTTAGAGTCTCACCCCGCATGGGGTGAGTGGATTGAAATCATCCGGGCCTTGAGCGTCGCGGGGTCGGTCTGCCGCGTCTCACCCCGCATGGGGTGAGTGGATTGAAATTTTGAATCTGTTGTTTGATCTTTGGACAAAATCTAGGAAAAATGGACAATAAAAAAGTCTGAAAACTAATGTTTTCAGACAAATTGTGGTGGAGCATACCGGATTCGAACCGGTGACCTCTACAATGCGAATGTAGCGCGCTACCAACTGTGCTAATGCCCCGTATGATGAACTTGTTTCAGAACGATGATTAGTATAGCACAGTGCTTTGAAAAATGCAAGCCTTATTTTCAAAAAATAGGAAGGATGTGGGCTGAAAAAAACAAATCCAGGCGGTTGACAGCGATTGTGGCGCACGATATAATCAGATTAAGATCGAATCTTAAAAATGAGGCGATGGGATGACTAGACAGCGGGAACAGATTTATGCGGTGATTGCCGCAACGCCGAGGCATATGACGGCGGAAGAGATCTTCGATGCGGCGCGCATGGAGCTGCCCGGCATCGCGCGGGCGACGGTGTACCGCAATCTGGGGCTGATGGAGCGCGATGGGCAGGTGCGCCGCGTGCGCATTGCGGATGCGCCGGATCGGTATGACCGGACGCTTGCGCCGCACGGGCATATCCGCTGCCCGAGATGCGGTGCGCTGGAGGATATGGCGTTGCCGGAGCTGGAGGTGCAAATCGAGCGGAGCATCGGGCGTCCCGTGCAGGGGTGGTTGCTTCAGGTGCAGGCGCTGTGCAGAACGTGTATGCAAAAGGAACAAGAAACAGGAGGGAGCGAGCAATGAACATCTGGACGGTTATAGGCATTTTGCTTCCCTTTGCGGGTACGGCGCTGGGCGGCGCCTGCGTGTATATGATGAAGGGAAACCTGAGCGAGCGGCTGAGCAAGGCGCTGCTGGGCTTTGCGTCGGGCGTGATGGTGGCGGCCTCCGTGTGGTCGCTGCTCATTCCTGCGATGGAGCAGAGCGCACATTTGGGCAGGTTGGCATTTGCGCCCGCGGCGGGCGGCTTTCTGCTGGGCATGGCGTTTCTGCTGCTGCTGGATAAGGTGGTGCCGCATCAGCATATGAATGGTGATGAGCCGGAGGGGCTTCGGTGCCAGATGGGAAAGTCCGCCATGATGATGCTCGCCGTCACCCTGCACAATATCCCCGAAGGCATGGCGGTGGGCGTGATGCTGGCGGGGCTTGGCGCGGGCAGCGGCATAACGACGCTGGCTGGGGCGCTGACGCTGTCGCTGGGCATTGCCATCCAGAATTTTCCGGAGGGCGCAATCATCTCCATGCCGCTGCGCAGTCAGGGGATGGGGAAACACAGGGCGTTTGCAATGGGTGCGCTGTCCGGTGCGGTGGAGCCGATTGCCGCGATGGTGACGTTTCTGCTGGCAGCGCGGATTGCGCCGTATCTGCCGGTGACGCTGGCCTTCACCGCGGGCGCGATGATCTATGTCGTCGTCGAGGAGCTGATTCCCGAATCGGCGGCGGGCAGACATTCGAATGTCGGCACCATGGGTTTCGCGTTGGGTTTTGCGCTGATGATGGCGCTGGATGTGGCGCTGGCGTGATTGACAAGCGGACGGCGCGGATGATATCATGAATCCCTGATGACCGCGCCGATGGGCGCAAAGGAGAGAACTGCATTGAACATCACTTGGCTGGAAGCCCTGACCACCATGGTCGAGGGACTGATTACCTTCATTTCCCCGTGCGTGCTGCCGATGATTCCGGTCTATGTGCTCTATTTTACGGGCGCAGCCGAGGGCAAGGAGACCCGGCGCACGCTGGCCCGCGCACTGTGCTTCGTGCTGGGCTTCACCTCCCTGTTCGTGCTGCTGGGCGTGTTTGCGGGCACGCTGGGCGGTCTGCTGGTGCGCCATCAGCGCACCGTGAACCTGATCTGCGGTCTGGTGATGATCGTATTCGGCCTGCACTATGCAGGGCTGCTGCGCATCGGCCTGCTGGAAAAGACCGTGCGGCCCGACGTTCAGGTGCAGCCTAAGGGCTATGCCTCCTGTGTGCTGCTGGGCGCGGTGTTCGCTGTCGGCTGGACGCCGTGTACCGGCCCGCTGCTGGGCAGCGCCATGATGATGGCGGCGAGTAAGGGCTCTGTGCTGGCGGGCGCGGTGCTGCTGGCGTGCTATTCGCTGGGACTTGGCATCCCGTTTGTGCTGTGCGCGCTGCTGATTGATCAGGTGAAGGGCGCGTTTGCGTTCATCAAGCGGCACTATCAGACGGTCAACCGCGTGTGCGGCGTGTTCCTGATGATCGTGGGCCTGTCGATGATGACGGGGCTGTACAGCAGCTTTTCCCGTATGCTGCAAGCCTCAGCGCAGCCGCCGGTGGTGAGCGTGGAGCAGGCGCCGGTGGATACACAAGCGGCGGACGCCGTGCCTGTGCAGACGCAGGAGCCTGCCGCGCCGACTGAGGAGGCGACGCAGCCGCCCGCAGAGGCGGAGAAGCAGCCCGAGGTCATGGGGCCGGTGATGCGCAATATGGCGCAGAACTTCACCAGCTACCGCGATGACGGCAGCGCCGTCACGCTCAAGGAGATGCGCGGCAAGCCGGTGGTGGTCAATTTCTTCGCGAGCTGGTGCGGCCCGTGCCGGATTGAAATGCCGTACTTTGATGAGGCGTATCAGAAGTACGGCGAGCAGGTGACGTTCATGATGGTCAACCTGTGCGCCTTTGGCAACGACACCAAGGAGAACGGCAAGAAGATGGTGGAGGAGGGCGGCTGGACGTTCCCGGTCTACTTCGATACGGACGGTGACGCGGCGATGCAGTATGCCATCCGCTCCATGCCCACCACGATCTTTGTTTCTGCCGATGGCGAGCTCAAGGGGCGGCATACCGGCGTGATGGACAAGGCCACGCTGGAAAAGACGATCCAGAGTATGCTGGAGGAACTGTAATTCTTTTTTGAAGAAGCGCCGGGGACGATTGTTTCCGGCGCTTCATGTGCTATAATGGGAGCATGATAAGAGGCGAAAGGCACGGTGAGTTCCATGAAAAAGAAGGAGCCCAAACCCCCCAAGAGACCTAAGGCCGAGCGCAGGCCGTACTACACCAACAAGGCGACGCTGACAGTCTATCTGGTGCTGCGTGTGCTGGTCATTCTGGTGATGGTGCGTTCTGCGCTCAAGGGATACTATGAGAGCGTATTCCTGTGCGGCCTGACGTTGTTTTTGATGATCCTGCCCAGCGTATTGACCAGACGCCTGCGGATTGAGCTGCCCAGCACGCTGGAGATCATCATCCTGCTGTTCATCTTTGCCGCGGAAATCCTAGGCGAAATCAACAGCTTTTACATCCGCGTACCCAACTGGGACACGATGCTGCACACGCTCAATGGCTTTTTGTGCGCGGCGATCGGCTTTGCGCTGGTGGATCTGCTCAACAGGAGCGATAAGTTCTCCTTCAAGCTTTCCCCGGTGTATCTGGCCGTCGTGGCGTTCTGCTTCTCCATGACGGTGGGCGTGCTGTGGGAGTTTTTGGAGTATGCGGGCGATACGTTCTTCGGGCTGGATATGCAGAAGGATACGATCATCCACACCATCCGCACCGTGGAGATGGACCCCACGCGCAGCAACAAGGTCATCGTGTTCAAGAACATTACGGATACCATCCTCGTCCACGCGGACGGCACGCAGACCCCGCTGGGGCTGGGCGGCTATCTGGATGTGGGCCTGAACGATACGATGAAGGATCTGCTGGTCAACTTTGTGGGCGCAATCGTCTTTTCCATCATCGGCTTCTTCTATGTGAAGGAGAAGGGCAAGGGTCGCTTTGCGGCGCGCTTCATTCCGCGCGTGAAGAGAAAGACGGAAAAGGATGAATGAGCCATGGGGCAGATCAAGACGCACGCCATCGTGGTGCGGCGCGCAGACTATCGCGAGCATGACCGGATGGTGACGCTCTTTTCCCCGACGATGGGACGAATTGACGCACTGTGCCGGGGCTGCCGCAGGCAGAAAAGCCCGCTGCTGGCGGCAAGCGAGCTATTCTGTGCGGGCGAGTATGTGCTGTATCAGACGGGCGAACGCATGACGGTGGTCGCCTGTCAGGTGACGGATACCTACTACGCGCTGCGAAGCGACTATGAGAAGCTCGCACACGGTATGTATATGCTGGAGCTGTGCGGCGCGGCGGTGCAGCCGATGCAGGAGAACGAGCGGCTGTTCATGCTGCTGCTGCGCACGCTGGCGCACCTGTGCTACGGCGATGTGCCGCCGCGCAGTGTGACGGCGGTATTCCTGATGGGGCTCACCTCGCTGATGGGGTTTCGGCCTCAAGTGGGGCGCTGCGCACGCTGCGGCACGCCGGTGCTGCAAAACCGCACGAACGAAGATACGCTCATCGCTGCATTCAGCCCGGAGCAGGGCGGCGTGCTCTGCCCCGGATGCAGTGCGGGCGAGCAATGCCGCCTGCGGGAGCGGGACGTGGTGTATTTGCAGGACATCATGCGGCGCGGGCTCGAATCGCTGGACAGCGGCGCAGCCTGCCCGGATGATCTGTTCGGTGCGCTGCGTGCCATGGCTGAGGGGCGGCTGGACGCGCCCATCCGCTCAGGGAAGATGCTGGTGTGACGTTTGGCGCGATTCCGGGGCAACAGGAGGCCTGATGCTTTGGCTGCATGAGCGCATCCTATCGAAGATAAAGACGGCGTTTCAGCGCAGGAGGCGAGTGGCACATGGACGAACAGAAGATGAACCAGCTTCGGCAATGGGTGAGCGAAGCCCGGCGCATGGTGTTCTTCGGCGGCGCAGGGGTGAGTACAGAATCGGGGATTCCGGATTTTCGCGGCGTGGATGGGCTGTACCACCAGAAGTTCCGGGAATCGCCGGAGACGATCATCTCGCACAGCTACTATGTCAAGCATCCCGACGTGTTCTTTTCATTCTACCGCACGCGCATGATCTATCCCGATGCACAGCCCAACATTGCGCATCGGAAGCTGGCGCAATGGGAGCGCGAAGGCAGGCTGCTTGCCGTGGTCACGCAGAACATCGACGGTCTGCACCAGATGGCCGGAAGCAAAAACGTGTACGAGCTGCATGGCAGCGTTCACCGCAGCATCTGCCAGCGATGCGGCAAGACCTACGATCTGGCAGCGTTTATGAAGCTGGAGGATGTGCCCGTCTGCCCGGCGTGCGGCGGGCGGGTGAAGCCGGATGTGGTGCTGTATGAGGAAGGGCTGGATGGGTACACGGTTCAGGGCGCGCTGGACGCGATTCGCCGCGCCGATCTGCTGATTGTTGCTGGCACGTCGCTGACGGTGTATCCGGCTGCGGCATTTCTGGATGAATACCCCGGCAATCGTCTCGTCCTCATCAACCGCACGGCGACACCGCGCGACGAGATGGCGAACCTTGTGCTGCATGAAAAGCTGGGCGATGTGTTCGCACGGCTGGAATGAAGGGTTGCCCCTGAAAAATGGAAAACGGTGATGCGGCATCCGATCCAAAAGGCATGAAATCCCATTTTGTGTTCGGATTGATGAAGGGAGAGGATATGCCGTGATGAAAAAAATAGCGATTATCCCGTATGTGACCATAGGAAGAAACGCGCAGATTGGACATGATGGGCATTTCAATATCTTTAAAAAGAGCAGAAGCGCCGTGCTGAAAGAAAACTTACAGGCTGCATTGGAGCGGAATAACCATCATATCGAAGTGATTGTCGATGTGAATCATGGAGATATGCAGTTGTTAAAGCGCGAGGGTGTGGATTTGTTTTTAATTCCAGATGATATTGCGGGCTATGTGGACTATGAAGGCATCAATGCGGCAGCGTGTTTCAAACTGTCCCATGATGAGTATGAAAATGGATATGTAGAACGGGTATTGGAATATATAGAAAAATGGAACGGCGACGGAATGGCGTAGATTTTGGGATGATGGCAGAATGGCATGGTGAAGCGCGAAGGTATAGACGGATTTGGATGCGAAAGGAAAGTGATTGCATGAAGCGGAACAGAGGCATTGCGCTTTTGTTATTTGCCATTTTATTGCAACTGTGCAGTTCGGGAATGGAAATGCTGGCATTAGCCGTGGGGATGATCGGATTGATCGTTGCCATTATGGATGATAGAAGATAGGGACATTCTGGCTTGCTGCTTAGATTTTTGCGATATCATAAACCGCCAAAGCATGGGCGTATCACCCGTGCTTCGGCGGTTTTTATGATCTTGAATTTACAATCTAAGTGCAACACAAAAAAGAAGTGACACACAGCAGGAATTC
>JAXJLD010000054.1:0-16259 GCA_036297385.1 Christensenellales bacterium
ACGCTCTATCATGCGCCGACGACGATGAGCAATTACTTCGACGCAGAGGTACGAAGCGCCGGGATTTTGTAATCCCATGCAAAGGACTTGCTGGCGGGCATTCTACCAAAGCTGGTCGAGGAATGCCTGCTGAGCAGAACAATCAACGACTGCATATCAGGAGGCACAAGGTGTACAGAAATCAGGAATGCTATGCTGACCCGACAGCCGGGAAAGCATTGGCCCGCATTGCGCGTGAGGAACAGCTTCATGCCCAAGCGAAACGGATTAGAGAGATAAAATACAAGCTGGCGTGGACGAATCCAGCGTTCCTTTGTTCAGCCGACCATGGGAGGAATTGCATTGGCTATCAGAAAAACCTGCAGTGTCAAAGGTGAAGAAAACCCGTGGCAGGCGCTTGCCGATGCCATCATTATTCAGGCGGTCAAGGATTATCGAAACCGCATCCGGATGATGAAACGAATCCGTGGACGCCTCAAAAGGAATAAGGAAATGACCCCATCTGAATTGGTTTGTCAGGCGCAGCGCTTGCAGCAATATGAAGAGAAACAGGATGCTGCCGGCAATTTCTTCTTTTCCAGATTGTTTTCGGTTCTGTCGGATTTGGATGGATACGATCTGCTGGACAGACTGCAAAAGGAGGTGATGTAATGCCGGTTGATACGCTTTTTGAAAAGCTGCGGTTTGCAGAACGCCGCCTGACTGCGGCGGAGGAGCGGGTATCCTTCTGCCGGGCAGCGGTGGTAAAATCCTCGGCCGTGTTGGGTGGTGAATGCGTTTTAGGATCGCGTGATGTTACCGCCAACGAGAATGCTGTCATCCGCCTGATGGAAGTCGAGCAGGAGTATGCCGAAGTGGAACAGCAGTATAGTGACTTGCGCAATCAGGTTTGTTCTCTTCTTCAAAGGCTGGATGATCCGATTAATGCTGAAATCCTGAAGCTGCGGTATGTGGAGCACAAGCGGATGACGGATATTATAAAGAAAACTCATCTCAGCCGTTCTAATGCTTATTACCGACATGAAAATGCTCTGGTGGATTTAGAAGACATTTTTTCAAAAGAGATCAGCGAGAAGTGTAATAAACAGGTATCCTTTCAGTCACACTTCATTGAGAAAGATTGAGTTGAAACAAGGGCTGCTATTCAATCTATACAAAGTGTTCTATTTATGTGACAAACTGCCTGAAGTCATGTATAATATATTTGGATACAATTCTTTGGACGCAGGAGGATAACCACATGGCATATATTGGAATGGCTAGACATTCGACCTCCGCATTTAGTGAGTGCAGTGCAACGCGCATGCTGGCGGAGCGTTTAGAATCATCAGGAAAGATCAAGACCTTTTTTAAGGAGAATGATCGCACTCCAAATTATGATGGTTCAATGGAGTTGGTTGGTCATGAGGGTGTTCCGACAAAGCAGTTCATTGTTCAAATTAAGAAGACAGAGGATTTGACTGCAAATACCAAAGGTGTAAATAAAGGTAAATATACCTATAGAATGGAAACAAAGTTTTTGTATTATGTGAAAGAAAAGGTCACTGAAAGCCCGGCCATATACTTTGTGGTAGACATTACAACGAAGAATATTTTCTGGCTCTATTTATCAGATTCAAAGCTAATGAACTTGAATTTTGAAGGAAAAGAATATATTTCATATCATTTTTCTGAATCGGATATTATAAAGAGTGTGGATGACTTTACTGATACGCTTAATCAAATTGCAACGGCGAGAAATAGAGTTTTCATACAGAAAACATCTGAGCAAATCGCTGAATTACAAGATGCACTTGATTACATCAATCGATTAATGGAAAACGATTTGCGTGTTATCAGAGATACGCTTTTTCCAAATCTGTGGAGATTTGGTATTAAGCATTCTCATAGCAACAGTTTTGCAATCATCAGTAGAAACACAGAATACAGGAGCGACGATACTTCTCTGTTTTCGTTATATCCACAGATCAAAGGTGTTCCAGATACAGGGTTACGCGAGTATAGAGGAGATGAGCCGAATTTCTTTGCTCATTTTGATATGAGAGCGAAAACTCTTCCTATGGATTACGTTAAGGACTGTCTTTGCAAGATTATTCGAGATTTTTTTGAAACAGGAATTCCGATGAACTATCTTCCAGATATTTTGCTTATGGAGAAAATCGGGAGATATGTAAATAGACTAAAACGGTTGTACTGCTTTAAAACTGTGGACGGGAAAATCCCAATTAGCGAATTATATCGGATTAGTACATTACTTATCCGATATACGCAACATATACTTTTTGATCCAGTCTCGAATCCAGATGAACTAGTGATAAAAAATGACTGGCACACTATGCTACAGAATGGTAAACATAATATCATTGACATCTTCAATTATTCAAATCGTGCAGTATGCGGATTCCGTGCCTTCTGCAAAAGTTTTGAAGGATCGAACAACATTTTGTTCTCTAAGGGTATGCTGAAAATTATTGCAAAAGAACATCTGGAAGCGTGGTGCATGATCACCACTTTACAGGAGAGAAATGTTGAGTATTACAAGAATATTTGGGATTACGAGTATTATGATATTATAAAACACGAACAGGTTGTAGCTCTCAGGGAAATTAATGATCTTTGTATTCAGTGGATGGATACTCTCCAGCGTGTCTATATTGACGTTTATGACAAACTGTTCGACAACAGAAAATATCAGTTAAAAGATAAGTACATTTACAAAAATCATTGCATTAGTGATGGAACGAGTAGACCATGGTTATCTACGACAATATGTAAGTATGAATCAGATAGCTTCTCGATTGCATACGATTCTTATTGCCCAGAAGATTTTGATGTTGAGAATCCACCGGTTTCCATTCAGCACACACTATTCTTTGAAGAATTCCTTTCACGCAAAACGCCTTTATATGACGGATTACACTGTCTATTATACAAAGGAGTGTGCGATGCATTAGGTTTTAAAGCAGAAGGATTGACAAGAGACTATCGCAGATTAAGCCTGCTGTAGGTATGTGTATCTAATGGCCTATATAAAAAGTTGGGATAGTTTGGGACGACTTGGGACGGTTTGGGACAGTTTAGGACAGTTTAGGACAAAAAACTGTGCTATAATGGTAACGTGAAAGATGAGATTGAGAGCATCGTCAGAACAATCTGGCGGTGTTTTTTCTTATTCAAATGATCGGAGGGATAAGATGAATGCATCGATTATCGGGTTAGTCAATCAAAAGGGAGGCACAGGTAAGACCACCACTTGCGTGAATCTCGGCATTGACCTTGTCCGTGAAGGAAAGAAGGTGCTCATTGCTGATTGTGATCCCCAAGGCAGTGCAACCATCAGTCTGGGACATCCTCAGCCGGATGCCCTGCCAGTAACGCTGACCGATCTCATGGGCAAGGTACTCAATGATGTGCCACTTTCTCCCGGGGAAGGTATTCTTCACCATGAGGAAGGCGTGGATATTCTTCCTGCGAACATTACTCTGGCCGGCATGGAAGTGTCCCTCGTCAACGCCATGAGCCGGGAGACTACACTCAAGCAGATGCTTGCCAATTACAGCAAGGAATATGATCACATTCTGCTGGATTGTAGCCCGTCTCTTGGAATGCTGACGATCAACGCCCTGGCTGCCGCCGACCGTATCATCATTCCCGTGCAGGCTCAGTATCTTTCGGCGAAAGGCGTTGAGCAGCTTTTGGCTACCGTTGCCCGCGTAAAGCGAAACATCAACCACAAGCTGCGCATTGATGGTGTTCTGCTGACCATGGTGGATAGCCGTACAAACAACAGTCGCGAGATTGCTTCTCTGCTTCGCAGCACCTATGGTTCCAGAATCAAGGTGTTCGATACGGAGATCCCCCGTTCAGTGCGCGCAGCGGAAATCAGCGCCGAAGGAAAAAGCATCTTCGCACATGATCCCGCGGGTAAGGTGGCTCAAGCATATCATGCACTGACAAAGGAGGTGTTGCAGCTTGAAAAGCAGCGGCAGAAACATCAGTCTGACCTCATACGATGATCTCTTTTCCACGGAGGAGACACGGCAGGCGGATGCGCGGGAGCAGATTCAGCACATTTCGCTTTCTGAGCTGCACCCATTCAAAGACCATCCGTTTCGCGTTATAGATGATGACCGCATGATGGAAACCGTGGAAAGCGTCAAGGAGTATGGGGTGCTGGTGCCAGCCATTGCACGGCCACTGGAGGATGGCGGGTATGAGATTGTCGCCGGACACCGGCGAAAACGTGCCTGTGAACTGGCAGGTCTGGACACTATGCCGGTCATCGTCCGCGATCTCGATGATGATGAATCGGTAATCATTATGGTGGACAGTAATCTCCAGCGCGAGAATATCCTGCCGAGTGAACGGGCAAAGGCATATCAGATGAAGCTGGAGGCCATCAAGCATCAGGGAGAACGGAGAGACTTAACTTGTGCCCAAGTTGGGCACAAGTCGGATGGGCAAAAAGCGCGGGATATCGTTGCTGAAGAAGCAGGTGAAAGCAAATCGCAAATTCAGCGCTTTATTCGCCTCAACAACCTCGAACAGCCATTGCGTGATAAGGTGGATAGCGGCGAGTTAGCTTTTACACCTGCCGTTGAGCTTTCCTATTTGAAGCCTGAAGAGCAGCAGTGGTTGCAAAACGCGCTTGAAGTCACACAGCAGACTCCCTCGCTTTCGCAGGCACAACGAATTAAAAAGGAAAGCAAAGAAGGAACGCTGTCTGAGCAGGGCGTGATGGAGATCATGTCGGAGGAAAAGAAACCTCTTTATAATTCGGTCACGCTCAGCCATGACACGCTGAAAAAGTATTTTCCCAAATCCTATACGGCGAAGCAGATGGAAAAGGTCATTATTAAGCTGCTGGATAACTGGCTGAGAAGCCGCCAGAGAGCACAAGAACGATGAGCACACCTGATGAAATGCGGGTGTGCTTTTTGATTGGAGTGATTGATTGCAGAAACATCAAATAGCCCTTTCTTCCATATTGCTGCTCGCCATGTTCCTATGCGGTGCAGCCGCGTTTGTGCTTCCGCTTGCCTCGGAACTGGCTGCGTACCGAGCGGATGAGAATGTGTATGCGGAGATTGCAGAGATGAGCTTCAATGCTCCATCCCCCAGCCCTATCCCGATCATTCCGCTTCCCGCTCCAACCGGCAGCATCGAGAACGACGCAGAAACCGCGCCGTTGCCGGGAACCGAGTCGTATCCTCTGGCGGGCATGGCAACCGATGCTTGGACATCATCCTCCCCATCACCCAATGCACCGAATCCCCAGCAGACCGCTTCTCCCTCCCCGGATGCTCAGGCTGTCTTTGACTCCGGCATTGATTTGGAGGCATGTCTGGCCCAAAACAAGGACTTCGTTGCCTGGCTTTCGATTCCCGGCACCGTGATCAGCTACCCCGTCGTTCGTTCGGATAATTCCGCGTATTACCTGAGCCACCTGTTTAGCGGGAAGAAAAGCAAGCTGGGATGCCTGTTTTCGCTGAAAAGCTCGGACTATCAGCAGCCCAGCCAGAACATCGCCATCTATGGCCACCATCTGAGCCATAGTGACGCGATGTTCAGTACGCTCATTGATTATAAACAGGAAGCGTATTACGCGGAGCATAGCGTCATTACGCTGGACAGTATCCACGGCAGGCGCAGCTACCGCATCTTTGCCGTGCTGAACATGAAGGTCAGCGATTGGGACCCGGCTGCTGCGTCATTTGGCAGCGGCAAGGCGTTTCTTCAGTTCGTGAACCGTGCCAAACGGAAGGCACTGTACAGTACGGATGTTGAGGTGAAAGAAGATGACCACATTCTGACGCTGATTACCTGCGACCGCAGCTATGGCGGAGCCAGCGGACGGCTGATTGTCATGGCAGTCCAAGAGTAGAAATTGAAAAGGAGAAATACATGCAGTTGAGACGAAAAATCAAACGGCTTGCAGCGCTTGTGCTGGCGATGAACATGGCACTCGGCTGTATGCCTGTGGGTGCATGGGCGGAAGCCACAACGCCCACCGATCTTCCCCCGATCATCGCCACGGATGGCGAGGCGATGCCGGAGCCAACGCTCCCTTCCGATGAACAGGAGATCGAGAAAGAAGATGATGCACCTGCCCTGGAGGAATCGGAAGCACCCGATGAATCCGATGGTGACAGCAAACCCGCTTTGGATGACTCTGCTTCCGAGCAGGAAGAATCCGTAGAAAACAATACTGATGAATTGCCTGCCGATGAACCGCAGAGTGATGAAGAACAAGAAGTGCCTCCTGATGAGCCGGTCGCTGAGGAGGGGCCGGTTGAGGCCGATGAAGAGGAACAGATTCCCGACGAGGAGACCGTACCCGACGACAGGCTCCCGATTCAGGCGGCGCTTGACGAACACGGTCATGTCTACGTTGCCACCGTCCACAAGGCCAGCGTGTACAGCGACGCCGCAATGACAGAAGAATCGCTGGTTTACACCACGACGGAGGATGTCTTTCTCGTCCTGGCAACCGAGTTTGCCGCTCCCGCATCGGTGAAGGTGTGGTTTCTGAGCGAAACAGGCGAAGTCATCTGTGGCTATGCCCGTGCGGATGATCTGGACAGCAGCTATCTGCTGGATGAGGATATTCCGCAGATCAGTTTCTTCCCCGCAGGCGAGGGCATGACGGACATCGGCCTGATGCCCCTGTTCATCGTCAGCGGCGTACAGCCGACACAGGACGCAGATACTGCTCCTGCGGAAACGCAGGAGGGCCCTGTGTCCGACGAACAGCAGCCTGATGCGAAAACGCTGGATGACGCTGTCGGGCTTCAGCCCGAACCGGGTGAACTTGGTGATGCAGCCGAACAGCTTCCTGTTACGGACATGGAAGAAATCCTGTCTCCCGAAGAAGCCCCCGATGCGCTAGTGCTTGCCGCGCCCGGCGATTATGTCAGCGTTACGACCGATACGCGCGTCCTGGAGTACGTCAACGAATACGCCATCGAGGATGATTACTGTGACGGGTACCTCGGGCAGTTTGTGAGCGGTGCGACCGTGCAGGTGCTGTCCGTCACCACTGATGAGCTGGGCAACGGCTGGTACGAGGTGCGCTTCCTGTATGGTGACGATTTTGCGGACGGCACCATGAAGTGGACGGACTACGCCACCTGCTGGGTCATGGCTGCTGAAACTGGCCCTGCTGGCTGCGATGCTTGTACGGTGACGGATTTTGCCTATTCTCAGGAATTTCTTGAGGCACTGCAGGCAATGGACATCAGCCTGTATTCCACACCCATGAACGGCTTCTCCTTGAAAAACATCAACGGCAGCATCGGCGGCTTCTATGCCTGGCAGTCCTCCCTGTATGGCAGCTCGGGCAGGGACAGCGCTTACCCCCAGATCGCCAAGTCCGCCTCTCACGGCACGATCTATGCCACGCCGCACTATCTGGAGGGCTTCACGGTGTACTGTCTGGAGCATACGCTTTCCGGCCCCGGCGAAGGATCGGGTTCAAGCCAGACCGCAAAAGGCCCCTATGTGTTGGTGGATATGGATTATTTTGTCAACAACTCCGGCGGCGGCGGTGTTTCGGGCGTGCGCTTTTCCGCGAAGACCATGCACGCGCTGGCCTGGGTACTGCGCCACACCTACCCCTTCATGGCGCTCAATCGCAGCGATTCCAACAATGAGGTCTGGTCGCGCGTTGCAGGGCAGTTTGCCATGCGCGAGGTGATCAAGCAGCTCGAAGGCTCGCAGTATGTCCGCAGCTACTGGGATATGGACAACTTCTACGCCTTTTCAGGCGGCGCACCGGCTGTGTACCTGACTTACGCCAGATGGCTTGCGGAAAACGGCATTGCCCGCGCATCCATCACGGGCAAGATCACAGCCTCCAATCAGAGCCTGAGCGTGTCCGGCTCCAGCTACATCGGCACTGTCACCCTGACCACGGATGCCGACCTGATCCGCATTCCGAGGTCGGTGGGCACGCTGACCGGCAACAGCGGTGGCTCGGACGGCAGCTACTACTACATCAAAAGCGGCGATACCATCCGGGTAACTTCATCGAGCAGCCGGTTTGCCGTCTCCATGGAATCCATCTCCTCGGACGATGAGGAAGCCAATTTCCTCGTCGGCATCCCCAGCGTGGCCATCCAGAAGATCATGGTTCCGCTGTACGGCTCCCCGTATGCCCTGCAAACCGCCAGCGTCTCCTTTGAACTGAGCACGGGCGAAATCAAGGTCACCAAGAAATCTTCGGATGGCATTCTCCTGAAGGGTGCAGTCTTTGAGCTGCTCAGCAGCGCTGGTTCTGTTCTGGCGACAAAGACGACCGGCTCGGACGGCGTGGTGCTCTTTGCCGACCTGACGCCCGGCACCTATACCGTTCGGGAGAAAAGCGCGCCTGAGGGCTATGCGCTGTCTGCGCCGTCCTCGTCCGGCGTGACCGTCGCTGCGGGTACGACTACCAATGTCTCCTTTACCAATGACCGCATCACGGGCCGCATCCGGGTGGTGAAGACGGACAGCCTGACCGGCAAACCGCTGGCTGGGGCTGTCTTTTCTGTGACCCGCCTGACCGGGCCGGCATCCGACAATGCCGCCGACATCGGCAGAGTCGTTGCGACCGTCACGACCAATGCCCAAGGCATCGCTGAGACAGGGCTTCTTCCCTGGGGCCAGTACAGCGTCACCGAGACCGGCGTCCCGAATGGCTATCTGGATGCCGGGTACACAACCACCGTAACCATCCAATGATGAGGAGGAAACACAATGATGATGAGATTCATGAAAAGACTGCTCCATCTGGGCACGGTCATGCTTCTGCTGCTGTCCTTCACGGCAGCCACTGCTCTTGCGGCTGCCGAAACGGCGACTGTCACGGTAAACGTGACCAACACGCCGGTGCGCGGCGATGTGCTGCTGGAAAAGACCGGCTTGCAGCTCGTTCGCTTCGAGGATGAGCAGGATACCTACGGCAACACCGTCATGCGCCCGGTTTTCCAAAACGGTTATCTGGCCGGCGCAGTCTTTGAGCTGCGCGCTGCCGAGGACATCGTGGGCAAGGAGGGCTCCGTGTTCTATCAGAAGGACGAGCTGATCGAGACGCTGACCACCAGCAAGACCGGCTCAGTCAAATCCAAGGTGCTGCCGCTGGGCAAGTATACCCTCACGGAAATCTCCGCGCCGGACGGCTATGTGTTGGATAGTACGCCCCATCCCTTCACCTTGTCTGCCGTGGATCAGCAGACCGCGATTGTCGAGGTCAAGGTGTCTGCCAGCAACACCTATCTGCCGGTGCGTGTGACCTTGCGCAAGCAGAAGGAGGATCTGCTGCTCACGCAGACGCAGGAGGGCATGATCCACCAGACGGTGGAGGTCTATCCCGGCGAGGGCTTTGTCTTCGGTCTGTACACCGGCGAGATCATCACCTATGGCGATGCGCAGAAGCTGCCTGCCAATACGCTGGTGGCGACCGGTACGACGGATGCGCAGGGCAATCTGACCTTCTCCGGCCTGTATCCGCACGGCAATTACTACATCAGGGAGCTGTCCGTGCCGGACGGCTGGCTGCTCAGCACGGAGAAGTACCCTGTGACGCTGACCTCTGCAAACAAGGCCGTCAGCGAGAACGTCATCACCGTCTATCTGGAAAACCCGATCCTGAATCGCCTGATCTACACGCCCGTGACGATCACCAAGACGGACATTACCGGTGCCAAGAAGCTGCCGGGCGCACTCATTGAGGTCTACGATGCGGACGGAAACACCATTTACCGCGAATACACCAATGAGAACGGCGAAATCCCCAACATCCCCGTTGTGCCCGGCACCTACACCTTCAAGGAAACCTACGCCCCCAGCGGCTATGCGCTGAATACCGCGATCAAGACCTTCACGGTGACTGCCGACGGCAAGGTGACGGGCGATACCGTGATCCGGGACGAGATCAACAAGGTGATGCTGAAAAAGACCAAGCAGAACGGTGAAGCGCTGGCGGGTGCGGTGTTCGGTCTGTTTGACAGTGAAGGCAAGAAGGTGCAGGAGGCCACCTCCGCTGCGGATGGCTCCGTGCTGTTCCAGCAGATCGCATATGGCGAGTACACCATCCGCGAGATCAGCGCGCCCTATGGCTATCATCCGTCTGCGGAGGAGTGGACGGTGACGATTGACGGCACCTACCTCAATCCCACCACGCTGCTGGCGACGGTGGTCAATGAGGATGCGCCGGGCCGAATCAGGATCACGAAGCAGGATGCGCTGGATCAGCACACGATTGCCGGCGTTCAGTTCGATATTTTCTCGGTGGACGAGGATGGCAATGCGGCGGATCGCGTCGCGCAGATGACGACGAATGAACAGGGCGTCGCGGAATCGCCCGACCTGTTCCCCGCCGACTACATCGTGCGTGAGCACGCCAACCCCACCGGCTATGAGGATACGCTCTGGAGCGAGAAAATCACCGTGGGCATGGATGAGATTGTGACCCGCACCGTGACCAACATGCCGATTCAGGGCGTCATCCGCATTGTCAAGACGGACAGCGAGACCGGGAACGGCCTGCCCGGTGCGGAGTTCACCGTGACGCGCATCTCCGGCCTGCCCTCCCATAACGGCGAGGGAGACGGCGAGGTGGTCGCCGTGCTCACGACGGACGAAAACGGCATGGCGCAGACGCCGCTGCTGACCTGGGGTGAGTATGAGATCGTCGAAACCGTCGTGCCGGATGATTATCTGGACGATGGGTATTCCACCACAGTTCGGATTCCTGAGGAGCCCGAACCGCAGCCGGTATCTCTCGAAGAGTAAACTGCAGAAGGCAGCGGCCCAAACCGCTGCCTTTTCCTTACCTATCCTATTCAGAAAAGAGGTTAACAGATGAAGTTGAGACGAACGCGCGGCTTTCCCTTGCTGGTGCTTCTGCTTCTTATCCTCGCAATCCCCATCTTGGCGTTTGCAGAAGCCGGGGAAATGGCTGTGCAGGAGATTTCGGTCTCCAACACGCCCATCAAGGGCACGATTGAGATCAACAAGTGGGGCTTTGCGCTGAAGGGCTTCAGCGAGAGCCGGGATACGCTGGGCTATACGGTACACACACCGCTGTATCAGGATGACTGGCTGCCCGGCGCGGTATATGAGGTGCGCGCTGCCGAGGACATCGTTGGAAAAGAACAGACGGTCTGGTTCCGGAAGGGCGAGCTGGCAGCGACGATGACCACGACGGCAGGCGGCAGCGTTGTCACAGAGCCGCTGCCCCTTGGTCGATACGTCGTGACCGAGGTATCCGCCCCTGCCGGGTATGTGCTGGATGAAACGCGCCATGAGATTACGCTGACAGCATCAGATCACACCACGCCGGTGGTGACGGCACGCCTTTCTGCCGTCAATGAGCATATGCCCGCGCGGATCACGCTGACGAAAGAGAAGGAAATCGTGACCACACAGCATGATGAAGACGGCATGGTGCATTCCCGGCTGATGAACGTGCCCGGCGAGGGCTTTGTCTTCGGCCTGTATAGCAGCGATCCCATCGAGTATGCTGGCGGCACGCTGCCCGCCGATACGCTGATTGAAACCGGCATCACCGATGCGGACGGCGCTCTGACCTTTTCCGGCGACTATCCCCACGGCGAATACTATGTGCAGGAGCTGGCTGCCCCGGAGGGCTGGGTGCTCAGCGATGCCCGATACCGCGTCACCATCACGGACGAGTTTGCCGACGAGCAGCATGAGGTTGTTTTCCGGGTGGGATTGCCCATCCACAATGAGATCGTTCACGCGGAAGTGCGGATTGCAAAGACCGACATTACCGGATCTGCAGCCCTGCCCGGCGCGCTGATTGAGGTTAGGAACGGCGAAGGTGAAATCGTCTGCCGAGACTATACCGGCGAGGACGGCTATCTGCCCGCTTTCCCTGCGGTGCCCGGCACCTACACCTTTCGGGAGGTGCTGGCCCCGGAGGGGTATGCGCTCAATGAGTCCGAAATGACCTTCACCGTCAATGAACAGGGGGAGGTAGTCGGACAGACTGCGCTTGCGGATGATGTTACCCGGTTCTCCATCCAAAAGGTCGATCCGCAGCACAGGCCGCTGGAAGGCGTTGAATACGGGCTTTTCCGCGAGGACGGCACGATGCAGGCAACCGCTGTTACGGACAGCGATGGACTGGCGACCTTTGAGAAGGTTCCCTACGGCGCTTACTACATTCAGGAAACAAAGCCTTTGTTCGGCTATGTCAAGGACTCTACAAAAACCCCGATCACGGTGGACGGCACCTTCAAAAACCCGGACGCACCCATCGCCACGCTGACCAACTGCCCGACGGAGCTGCTAGTGCAGAAGGTCGATCAGAACAATGTCGCCCTGTCCGGCGCTCAGTTCGGCCTGTTTGATGAGAAGGATGAGCTGGTCATGACCGCCGTGTCGGATGCGGAGGGTCTGGTGCGTTTCGTGGGGGCTGCGGTTGGCAAGTACACCATCCGAGAACTCACAGCGCCCGACGGGTACCTGATGAGCAGGGACGTGATCCACGTCACCATCGACGAGGGCTATACCAACAGCGACAAGCCCCTTGCGACGGTGATCAACCGGGAGAAAAAGATCACCTGCATCAAGGTCGATACCGCGGGCACACCGATGCCGGGCATCGCGTTCAGCCTGTACAATGCCAGCACCATGGAGAAGGTCGAAACCGCAGTCAGCAATCAGGATGGCGTATTCACCTTCAGCCAATTCGATTATGGCGATTGGCTGATTCGTGAGAATGCCGCGCCCAATGGCTATTGCCGCATGGAGGACATTCGCATTCATGTCGGGGATGACTGGACGGAGCCCAAGCCCATCATGTGCGTGAACATCCCGAACCACTATGCGTTCATCAAGACGGACAGCTCCGGCGTGCCGCTGGCAGGCGCGAAGTTCACCGTGGAGGATGCCAGCGGCAGAATCATCGGCACCTACGAATCCGGCGAGGACGGCATCGTCAGCATCCGGGATCTTGAGCCGGGCGAATACTTCATCAAGGAGATCGCAACGCTTGAGGGCTACAGCGTTTCCGGCGAGGTCATTCGGGTGAAGATCAACGAAGCCTACGTCGTGCCTGATGAAATGAGGAAATTCGTCAACTACACGACCATTCAGACCGGCGTGAATCTGGCTGTGACCGGCGTGATGTGGGTGGGCATTGGCCTGATGGTCATCAGCGGTGCTGCGGGGCTGATCCGCAAGCGCCGCGCAGGAAAGCACGAGAAGAAAGAATGAGGAGGTCTTGAGTTATGCAGATTCGTTCATTTACCAATTCCAGGAACGAGGTATTCTATGTGGTGGGCTTCAAGGATGTTGCTGAGCGCAGCCGGCTGTTTGATGCAATCAGCCGGGGCGACGTTTTTCTTCCCTCGTTCGGTGAGCGTATGGAGTTCTCCGAGCTGGTGAACCGGCTTGCGAAACGGGATGCCGGGCAGATCGGCATCCCGGGGATCGTCGCGGCCATTCCCCTGCGCGACGAGGAGATGAACAAGCTGCTGGGCGGCATGACGGAGATTCTGCTTGCAGCCAGCACGCAGCGCGCCGCGCTGGATGAACAGGACAGGGCGCTTGAGAGGATGTGCCAGGACTTCTCCTTCGGTGATGGGGACTGATGCCCGGACGGGCATGGATCATGCTTATCTGAACTGAAAAACAGGGATGGCGCTGCCCAAGTTAGGCGGCGTCATCCCTGGCATTTTTCATTTCATTTGCAGCTGGTCGCAGAATGCCTTCAGCACGGGCAAATCCATCGTGGCGGTTGTCCATAGCTGGTGCGGATCAGTCCTGTGGTAGTGATGCGCATACATGTCCCGCATCCGGCAGATGGCGCGCCATGGAATCTCCACATGCGCCTGAAGAAATCCATCCGACAGATGCTTGGACAGCTCTCCGATTTCCAGCACGCACATGGCAACTGCATGCTGATACAGTCGGCTATCTACAAAGGTAGCCTCATCGCCAGCCTGACGCGCAGCATCTATGGCGTCATCGCAATAGCGGGCGATATGCAGCAAAAGGTCAGTATCACGCTGAACTTCACTTGCCGACGCCATACAGGATCACCTCGTCTTCCTCAATACTCTGTGCCAGTTTGCCGGACAGCGGGTCGTCCAGCATTCCCGCAGTGATCAGGTCAACCTTTTTGTGAAAGGCTTCCTCCAGATCGCTTTGCAAAGCGCCCAAACGGAACATGCCGAAGTCCTCGGGTACATCAGCACGGAAATCAAGATCGCTTTGCTCGGTGGCCTCGTCGCGGGCATAGGAGCCGAACAGCGTAAGCTGCTTGAGTTGATGACGCTCTGCAATGGGGACGGCAATCATTCGGATTTCGTCGAGCGTATAGATGTGCTGCCGGGCTGCGGCGGCCTGTGCATCTGCCAGAGAGGCGGGTGTTACAGGTGCAAGGACGATCTGACCGTCTCGCTCATAAAACAGCAGCTGATCGCCCGTGCTGATGCCGAGCTTCTTTCGGATGGAAGCCGGAACCGTCAGCTGACCCTTGCTGGTCATTCTCGCAAGCTCCATATCATCACTCCTTGCTTTCCTTACTATCCTTACTTTCTATTTCTATTATACGCCGACTGGGCGGGAAGGGTCAAGAGAAATGAACTTTGTCTATCTCAGAATGAAGCGTCTGTATGATCTTCATCGTCTGGAGGTGCCTCCGTGGCATCTCCTTTTTGATTCTCACACAGGAGGCGTTTGCCCATGCAGGAAGACATCGAAAACAAATCGCTCACGCTGATCATCAATACAAGCAAGCTGACCGCGCGCACCCTGGCTTCTGCCTTTATGAAGTTTCTGCGATACTCCAGGAATAAGATTCATGAACATCAGAACGTAAAGCCCCAGGGAAAGCAGTCCGTCAAGCAGCTCATCGCACAGAATCAGGGCGTTGAGAACACGGAGCTGGCAGACCGAAACGAGGCGAAATCCTTTGACCGGTATGCCCGCCAGTACGGCGTGGACTACGCCATCCAGAAGGGCTTCTCTCAGGATGGAAAGCCCCGGTACATCCTGTACTTCAAAGCGCGCGACCGGAGCGCCATCAATCAGGCGATGGCTGCATACTCGGTTGCATGGGCCAGGCAGCAAAAGCAGGAGCGCTCTGCCGCTGAGCCGACGCTCGATCCGACCAGAGAAGCATCGGGCAAGAAGGTGGAACGCATCCGGCAAAAGGGGATGGAGCGATGAACAAAGCACGGCTCAAGAAGCTGCTGATCCTCAATCTCCCTTATATGCTCATTGGCCTGTATGCGACCAAGCTGGGAGAAGCATGGCGCTTGGCTGAGGGAACGGATATGTCGGGAAAGCTGCTCCATATCATGGACGGGCTATCCGCATCGTTTCGCTCACCTTGGCCCAGCTTTGTTCCTGCAGACCTTCTGCTGGGCATCACCCTTGGCTGCCTGCTGCGTCTGGTCGTCTACGAAAAAGGCAGGAATGCCAAGAAGTACCGGCACAATGTCGAGTATGGCTCCGCCAGATGGGGCAAGCCCGGCGACATTCAGCCGTTCATCGACCCGGACCCGTGGAACAACGTAATCCTCACGAAAACTGAGCGGTTGACGATGAACAGCCGGCCCAAGAACCCGCAATATGCGCGCAACAAAAACGTGCTCGTCATTGGCGGCTCCGGCAGCGGCAAAACAAGATTCTTCGTAAAGCCCAACATCATGCAATGCACCAAAACCAAGGGCACTTCTCTGGTGGTGACAGACCCGAAGGGAACCCTTGTCGTGGAGTGCGGCAAGATGCTGGTCGCTGCCGGGTACGACGTGCGTATTCTCAACACCATCAACTTCAAAAAGTCGATGCATTACAATCCGCTCTCGTACATCCACAGCGAAACGGACATCCTGAAGCTCGTCACGGCCCTGATTGCCAACACAAAAGGTGAAGGCAAAGCCGGAGAGGATTTCTGGGTGAAGGCCGAAACGCTGCTGTACATCGCCTTGATCGGCTACATCCATTACGAGCTGCCGCCGGAGAAGCAGAACTTTGCGACGCTGATCGACATGCTGGATAAGATGCAGGTGCGGGAGGACGACGAGGACTTCCGCAACGAGATTGATGAGATATTCGACGATCTGGCACAGCGGAAGCCGGAGCACTTTGCGGTTCGCCAATACCAGAAGTACAAGATGGCGTCCGGTGATATATGCTCTAAGTGACTTCTTAATCATGATTGTGTCATGGTTAGTGAAGCAATCACTTAGAGCATTTTTGTTTCAGGAGGTACAGCCATGAGAAATGAAAAAATTACCCCA
>JAXJLD010000055.1:0-5886 GCA_036297385.1 Christensenellales bacterium
GCGCTCCTTGCGATTTCCGACGTTCCGCCTGCCTGTTTCGCCCACTGGGCGCGGCAGGCTCCAGATTCCGGGAAACTCGCATAGTCGCGCGAAGCGCTCCTTGCGATTTCCGACATTCCGCCTGCCTGTTTCGCCCACTGGGCGCGGCAGGCTCCAGTCCCAAACCCCTTCTTCGCTTCGCGCTGGATAAAGTGTTTAGAATAGAAACGCGCCAATCACGCATTTCTGTCAGAAAACGGGATAAAGGCAAAAATCCGGCAGGAATCTTTTCTTTGCCGCAGAATTATATTTAAGTTACTCAAAATTGTGCATGGATGCGGCTTCCGATGAGAATGGCCTGTTTTGGTTCAGAAATGCTTTGCGCATAGGGCTCATTTGAGAATCGCATGAAACGGTGTTTTGGAAGAGGTTAGCTTGTGGCAGAGGATATGATGCAGATGCTCCGGCGCATTACGCCGGAAGAAGAATATGCGGCGGGACAGTCGCTGTACAGGGCGGGCGGTGTGCATCCGCTGGAGGAAGAGGCGGGCTTGCTGCGTTATGTGGTGGACGATAATCCGCGGCGTGTGGTGCGCGTGGGCGCGAGCGGGCGGCTGAGCGGCCGCTGCTCGTGCGATTTTTTTGGCAACGTGCATAAGCCCTGCCGCCATCTGGCGGCGGCGATGATGCAGGCGCTGGCCTCCGGCGCGATCGAGGAGATCCGCAGGCGGCGCGCGCGGGAGAACGCGGGCAAGCTGATGGGCACGATTCAGGCGGCGCTGCCGATGGAGACGCCGCTGGAGCTGGAGGTCACGCTGCAGCTCATCGGCAAGCAGCCGGTGCGCGTGTCCCTGCGCGTGGGGCAGGAGCGGGTGTATGTCGTCAAGTCGATGGCGCAGTTCCTGCACGCCTTGCAGCACGGGGAGACCATGGCCTTTGGCAAGGGATTTGTGCTGGAGCCGCAATGGATGGGCTTCACGGGCGTGGATGAGAAGATCATCCGCGTGCTGCAGGATGCGGCCTACGTCTGCCAGCTTGAGGGCAAGCTGGTGCAGACGGGGCTGGAGGCCAAGTGGCTGACCATTGACGAGCGCTTTGTGCCGCGCCTGATGCAGCTTTTGATGGCGAAACCCTTCAAGCTCTCCTTTGGCGAAGAGGTCTTTCATGTGACCGGCGTGTTCGACGGTCAGGCGGAGCTGCTCTTCGGTGTATCGGCCAGCGGGCGCGAGCTGGAGGTGCGCGCGCAGATGCCGCGCTCCCTGCGCCCGATGGGGCAGGACTGCCGCTTCGTGTTCTGCGAGGGCGACGTGCTGCGCCTGCCGCCGGAGCAGCAGGATATCGTCCGCGTGATGCTGGAGGCGGGGCAGGAGGGGCAGGCGGCCTTCCGCTTCGGCGCGGAGGAAAGCCCGCGCGTGATCTCCGAGCTGCTGCCGGCGCTGGAACGCGCGGGCACGGTGACGCTGGACGGTGCGCTGGCGGAGCGGATTGTGCGCAGGCCGCTGCGGGTGAAGGCGTACTTTGACCGCGAGGAGCGCATGGTGCTGGCGAAGATGACCTTTGCCTATGGGGATGAGGAGATCGACCCGTTTGCCCCGGCGCTGAACACGGGGGACGAGCGCGTGCTGATGCTGCGCGATGCGGCGGGCGAGCGTGCGGCGCTGGATCTGCTGGCGCGCGCGGGCTTCCGTATGCAGAAGGGGCGCGTGCTGCTGGGCGGACAGGATCCGGTGTTCCGCTTTCTGACCGAAGGCATTTACGAGATGCAAAAGACAGCGGAGGTCTACTGCTCCGATGAGTTCCGCAAGATGACGCCGCGCAAGCCGCATTTCACCGGCGCACTGCGTATGCAGGACGGCACGCTGCAGCTTCAGCTCAGCGAGGGCGGCGAGCCGGAGCCGGAGATTCTGGCCATTCTTCAGGCGCTGCGCGACAAGCGCAAGTACTTCCGCCTCAAGGACGGCGCATATCTCGACCTGACGGACATGGACGAGTGGCGCGAGATGGCAGAGGCGGCGGTCTCTGCGGCGGAGGAAGGCGCACAGGTGGCGAGCGAGCGCGGTCTGCTGGAGATTCAGTCCTTCCGCGCGGCATATATGCTGAGCCTGCTGGAAAATGGAAAGCTCCCCGTGGAGGCGGATCAATCGGTTCAAACCTTCGTCTCTTCCATGGACGAGGACGGCGAGCCGTGTCCGGAGCCGATCGGCAGTATGCTGCGCCCGTATCAGACGCGCGGCTTCATGTGGATGCAGGCGCTGGATCGCCTGCACATGGGCGGCGTGCTGGCGGACGACATGGGACTGGGCAAGACGCTTCAGGTCATCTCGCTGCTGCTGTGGGCCAAGCGCAGGGGCGGGGAACAGCGCCCGTCCATCGTCGTGGCGCCCACGTCGCTGGTGTACAACTGGATGGCGGAGATCAAGCGCTTTGCGCCGGAGATGCGCGTGGCGGCGGGCGAGGGCGCACAGAGCGCCCGTGCGCAGGTGATCGCGGGGCTTTCGAGCGGGGAGATCGACGTGTACCTCACCTCCTATCCGCTCATCCGCCGCGACATCGGCGCACTGAGCAACATCTCGTTCCGCTTCGCCATTCTCGACGAGGCGCAGTATATCAAGAACGCCATGAGCGTGGGCGCGGGCGCGGTTAAGCAGCTCAAGGCGCAGACGCGCTTTGCGCTGACCGGCACGCCGATGGAGAACCACCCGGGCGAGCTGTGGTCGATCTTTGACTTTGTGCTGCCGGGCTATCTGCTCTCCTTTGCGCAGTTCATGCATCGCTTTGGGATGGGCGATGAATCGGATGTGCTGCGCAGGCGCATCCGTCCGTTCCTGCTGCGCCGCCTCAAGGGCGACGTGCTCAAGGATCTGCCGGAGAAGAATGAGATCCAGATGCTGGCGGACATGACCGACGAGCAGCGCCGCGTCTATCAGGCCAGCCTTGCGCGCCTGCGCCCGCAGATGGACAGTATGCTTGCCGGGCAGAACCGCATCGAGATGCTGGCAGCCATCACGGAGCTGCGCCAGATCTGCGGCCATCCGTCGCTGGTGCTGCCCGATTACGGCGCGTCCAGCGGCAAGCTCGATATGCTGATGGACGTGCTGCCGGGTGCGCTGGAGGCGGGACACCGTGCGCTGCTCTTCTCGCAGTTCACCCGTATGCTCAAGATCGTGCAGCGCAGGTTGGAGGCCGAGGGCGTCGAGTGCCTGTATCTGGATGGCGAGACGCCGCCCAAGCGCCGCATCGAGATGGTCGATCAGTTCAACAGCGGCAAGGCGCAGGTATTCCTGATCTCGCTCAAGGCGGGCGGATCGGGCCTGAACCTCGTCGGCGCGGACACGGTCATTCACTTCGACCCGTGGTGGAATCCCGCGGCGGAGGATCAGGCGACCGACCGCGCACACCGCATCGGTCAAAAGCGCACGGTCACGGTCATCCGGCTCATCACGCGCGGCAGTATCGAGGAGCAGGTCGTCAAGCTCGGCGCACGCAAGCGCGAGATGTTCGACCAGATGATTACCGCCGGAGAGGCCATGCCCACGCAGCTCACGCAGGAGGATATCCGCGCACTGTTTGAATAAACGGGAACAGCGCGCCGGTTGACGGCAGAGGAGCCCATAGCGTATAATACCTCCAAAGAACAGAACGGGAGGAGGGCGCACTGTGGCGGAAAAAGAGAAGTCCATCCATGCCGGCCACAGGGAGCGCCTTCGGGAACGCCTGCGCACGGCGGGGTTGAGCGCCTTCTCCGAACACGAGGTGCTGGAGCTGCTGCTCACCTACGCCATTCCGCAGCGGGACGTGAATCCGCTGGCGCACGAGCTGATCGCCGTGTTCGGCAGCCTGAATGGCGTGCTGAATGCGCAGGAGAGCGAGCTGCTGCGCGTGAAGGGCATGGGCAAAAACGCGGCGCTGCTGCTGACGATGATGCCCCAGCTCATGCGCTATTACCAGCTTCAAGCCTGTCAGGAGCGGCCGGTGATTCTCACGCAGGCCGATGCGCGGGCTTACTGCACGCCGCTGTTCTTGGGCGCGGTGGAGGAAGCTATCTATATGCTGTGTCTGGATCAGGCGGGCCATGTGCTGCATCGCGCCCTGCTGCATACCGGCACGGTGGACTGCGTGGCGCTGCATCCGCGCAAGGTGGTGGAGATTGCGCTGCGCCATGGCGCGTACTCCGTCATTCTGGTTCACAATCACCCCAGCGGCGCGGCGTTTCCCTCCCGGCAGGATGTGGAGGCCACGCGGCAGATCACCTCGGCGCTGTATCCCATCGGGATTCAGCTCGTGGATCACATGATCTTTGCCGGAGAGGATGTGTATTCCATGATCCGGAGCCGCCTGATGAGCGGTGCGCGGGAGGACGCAGGGTTTTGCTATGCGGTTCCCGCGCAGGATGCGCAGGCCGGCGGGCTGAGGGAGGCGCGGTATGAGTGGGTGTCGTTTGTGCCGGACGAACTGTAAGCGAGGAGGCAGAACGTGAACACAATCGCAAGGAGGCTGCTGATGGGGCTTTTGCTGCTGGTGCTCTTGGGGCTTGTCTGTGCGGCGGGGCTGATCGGCTTTGTATACTACAAGGAAAAGACATTGCCGCCGGTCGGGGATTACGAGGCGATCATCGTGCTGGGCGCACAGGTGAAGGCGGACGGCACGCCGTCCGTGGCGCTTTCCCGCAGGCTGACGGCGGCGCTTGAAAGCTATATGGAGAAGCCGGCGCTGATGATCGTCTGCGGTGCGCAGGGCGGCAACGAGCCGCGGGCCGAGGGCGATGTGATGCGCGATTGGCTGATGGAAAACGGTGTGCCGGGAACGGATGTGGTGGCGGAGACGGCCTCGTTCAACACGCGTGAAAACCTGACCAATGCCAAGGCGATCATGGAGATGCGCGGGCTGGAGGAGGCGCTGGTGGTCACCAGCGACTACCATGTGGCGCGTGCGCTGGCGCTGTGCGATCAGGTGGGCGTGACCGCCACGGGCAAGGGCAGCCCGTCCAAGCCCGAGTATTTCATCAAAAATCACTTGAGAGAGGGGCTAAGCTGGATTAAGTTCCGGCTGGAAAGCTGATGATGAACAGAGAACGACTGCTCAACGGATTGACGGCGCTGGGCATCGCCTGCGATCAGACGGCGATGGAGCGCTTTGAGGCGTTCCATGCGATTCTGGATGAGTATAACCAGCGCATGGATTTGACCGCCGTGCTCAGCGAGGATGAGCGCGTGGACCGGCACGATCTGGACAGCGCCGCGCCGCTGGCGCAGGGACTGCTGGAGCCGGGCGCACGGGTGATCGACGTGGGCACGGGCGCAGGCTTTCCGGGTATGCCGCTGCTGATCCTGCGGCCGGATCTGCGCATGACGTTTCTGGATGCGCTGAACAAGCGCATCGCGTTCCTTCAGGATGCGCTGGGGCGGCTGGGGCTTGAGGCACAGACGCTGCACGCGCGTGCGGAGGATGCGGCGCGTATGGCAGAACACCGCGAGGCGTATGACGCGGCGGTGTCCCGTGCGGTGGCGTCCAGCGCCACCTTGCAGGAGCTGACGCTGCCGTTTGTGAAGGTCGGCGGGCTGGCTATCGCATGGAAGGGGCCGGGCGTGCAGGAGGAGCTGACTGCGGCGCGACGCGCGGCGTTTGTGCTGGGCGGCACGGTGCGCGGTGTCACGCCTGCGCCGGTGCCGGGGCGCGAGGACTGGGCGCATTGCCTGCTCATCACCGATAAGACCGGCGCAACGCCCAAGGTCTATCCGCGCAAGGCGGGTACGCCGAACCGTAAGCCGCTGGCGTGAGGACAGGGAGAGCGGGCTTTCCGCTCCCCTGTTCTTTTTCTAAAAGGCGGGATACATGGTTTTCAAATGAAAACAGCCATGCACTGAGCCCCGTCAGGTAACGCTTCGCTCCCTGACGGCTTTGCCTGAA
>JAXJLD010000056.1:0-8603 GCA_036297385.1 Christensenellales bacterium
CAAACGATCAGGGCTGCGGCCCTGAACCCATGGGGTTGTCCGAAGGTTGGACAGAAAGCCGGGAATTGCAAGAAGCGGAACGTCGGAAATCGCGAGGAGCGTTTGGCGCGACTATGCGAGTTTCCCGGGATCTGGAGCCCCGATGTATTCTTTCATGGCTTTCTCAACGGATTCACTCAAACACCAGCGTGCCGAAATCCCCCCGCCGATGGAAGTCCGGCTTCTCGCTCGAAAGCGCTGCCCATGCCAGATAGTGCGGAATCTCCGTCTCATCGCCGCACTTGTAGAAGTTGCCCGCTGCTTCGCCCTTCAGCTCAAAGTCCGGCATATACATCTGAATGTACGACTTGGGCACGACAAACTCCACGCCCCAGCCGTCCGCCGTGTCAAAGCTCTGCGGCTCCAGAAGCAGCGTCGGATTCTTGAGAATCTGGCGCACGCGAGTCTTGCGCACCCCGCCAAAGCCCACATAGGCATTGCACAGCTTGTTCCATTCGAAGTTGAAATACCGCGCATCGTCCATCTTGGGCGCGAAGAAGAATTCCAAGCAGCTATCGTTGCAAACCTGATCCAGTGCGCCTGTCAGCGTCGCGCGGACGTGCGCCTCCTTCGCCATCATGCGGATGTACATCTTCTCGCCGTCATGGCACATCTGCGCCTGTGCGCCGATATCGCACGGCGTCAGCCACGGCTGATGTGTGAGCGTCACGGCTTCAATGCTCGCCCAGTCGGGTCGATCGACCCGCGCCACCCTGTAAACGTAAGCCATTTTATCTGCCTCCTTGTGCCTGTGTTCCGGTGATGCAGCGCACGCGCCGCCACATGCTTTAAGCCCATTGTAAACCATGCAGCACGCTTTTTCAAGCTTCATACAGCGCGAAGCGAAGAAGGGGTTTGGGGATGAAATCCCCAAGCGGGTTTTAGGGCGGCAGCCCTAGCGATTCCCATAAGGCGAAGCCTTCAAGCGAAGCCGTCAGGAAGCGTTACCTGACGAGGTCTAGCGCTTGGCTTTTTCATTCAGTAAACAGTATAACGCACTTCATCCGGCGCGAAGTGAAGTAGGGGATTCGGCATAAAAAAAGACGCTGACGAAAAGGTGAGCGTCTTTTTTGTGGGTGTAATGAATCGCGGGATTTATTTGTCCTTGCGGCAGCGGCATCCGGCAGAGCAGGAGGAACAGTCCCCGCCGCAGGAGAAGAGCAGCTTCTTCCTGCGGATGCGGCGAATGGCGAGCACAGCCAGCACGGCCAGCACGATCAGAACCACGGCAGTGGCAATATTCATATCAAATCCCTCCCAGAGCAAGGCCAATCAGGCGAACGATAAACGCGGCGACCCATGCGATGGCGCATTGGCCGATGACCACGGCAACCGCCCACTTGCCGCCCAGCTCCCGTTTGATGGAGGAGACGGCGGCGACACAGGGCGTATAGAGCAGGCTGAACACCAGCAGGCTGGCGGCAGCCACAGGGGTCAGCGAGGCGAGCAGCACCTCGGTGGAGCCATAGAGCAGCGCCAACGAGGAGACGACGCTTTCCTTCGCCATGAAGCCGGAGACCAGCGAGGTGACGATGCGCCAATCGCCGAAGCCCAGCGGCGCAAACAGCGGCGCGAGCAGGCCGGATATGGAGGAAAGCAGGCTATCGTGAGAATCCGCTACGACGCGCAGGTGCAGGTCAAACGTTTGCAGGAACCAGATGAGGATGGTAGCCACAAAGATGACGGTGAACGCGCGCTGGAGGAAGTCCTTCGCCTTTTCCCAGAGCAGGAGGGCGACGTTCTTCGCGCCGGGCATACGGTAGTTGGGCAGCTCCATGACGAAGGGAACCGGCTCGCCGGAGAAGAGCGTCTTTTTGAACACCAGCGCCATCAGGATGCCGATGACGATGCCCAGCACATACAGCCCGATCATCACCAGCGCGACGTGATCGGGGAAGAACACGGCGCTGAAGAAGGCGTAGATGGGCAGCTTGGCCGAGCAGCTCATGAACGGCGTGAGGAGAATGGTCATCTTGCGGTCGCGCTCGGAAGGCAGGGTGCGCGTGGCCATGACGCCCGGCACGGTGCAGCCGAAGCCCACGAGCATCGGGACGATGCTGCGGCCGGAGAGGCCGATTTTGCGCAGCAGCTTATCCATGACGAATGCGACGCGTGCCATGTAGCCGCTGTCCTCGAGCATGGAGAGGAAGAAGAACAGCGTGACGATGAAGGGCAGGAAGCTCAGCACGCTGCCCACACCGCCGAATATGCCGTCGATGACGAGCGAGTGGACGACGGGGCTGACCCCTGCGGAGACGAGCAGATGCTCCACCGCATCGGAAAGCAGCCCGATGCCGCGCTCCAGCCAATCGGAGAGCACCGCGCCCACGACGTTGAAGGTGAGGTAAAACACCAGACCCATGATGGCGATGAACGCGGGGATGGCGGTGTACTTGCCGGTGAGGATGCGATCCAGCGCGACGCTGCGCTGATGCTCGCGGCTCTCGTGCGGGCGCACGACTGTGGCAGCGCAGATGCGCTTGATGAAGGCGAAGCGCATATCCGCCATGGCGGCGGCGCGATCCAGCCCACGCTCTTCCTCCATCTGCACGATGATGTGCTCGATGGCCTCCTGCTCGTTCTGCGAGAGATCGAGCTGCTCCATGATGAGCGTATCGCCCTCGGCGAGCTTGCTGGCGGCGAAGCGCACGGGGATGCCGGCCTTTTCGGCGTGATCTTCGATGAGGTGCATGAGGCTGTGCAGGCAGCGATGCACCGCGCCGTTACACTCCTGCGCATCGCAGAAGTCCTGCCGGCCGGGGCGTTCCTGATACTGGGCGACGTGCAGGGCGTGGTCGATCAGCTCGCCGATGCCTTCGTTCTTGGCGGCAGAGATGGGGATGACCGGGATGCCGAGCATGGCTTCCAGCTCGTTGACGCGAATGGAGCCGCCGTTCTCGCGCACCTCGTCCATCATATTGAGGGCAAGCACCATCGGCACATTCAGCTCCATGAGCTGCATGGTCAGGTAGAGGTTGCGCTCGATGTTGGTCGCGTCCACGATATTGATGATGCCCTTGGGCTTATCGCCGAGGAGAAACTGGCGCGTGACGCGCTCTTCGCCGGTATAGGGGGACATGGAGTAGATGCCCGGCAGGTCGGTGACGAGCGTATTGGCGTGCCCGCGGATGACGCCGTCCTTGCGGTCCACCGTCACGCCGGGGAAGTTGCCCACATGCTGATTGGAGCCGGTGAGCTGATTGAACAGCGTGGTCTTGCCGCAGTTCTGATTGCCTGCCAGCGCGAAGGTGAGCTTTGTGCCGGAAGGAAGCGGGTGCTCATCCGCCTTGACGTGGTACTTGCCGCCCTCGCCCAGACCGGGATGCTTCGCGGTGCTGCCGGGGGACGGCTGCGTGCGGCGGCTGGCCTCCTGAATGGGCGTGATGTCGATCTGCTTCGCGTCGTCCACGCGCAGCGTCAGCGAATAGCCGTGGATGAGCAGCTCCATGGGATCGCCCATCGGAGCGAATTTGACGAGCGTGATTTCCGCGCCGGGAATCACGCCCATGTCCAGAAAATGCTGGCGCAGTGCGCCTTCGCCGCCAACGCGGGCGACAACGGCGGATTGGCCGATAGAAAGTTGATTCAGCGTCATATCATAATCCTTCTTCCTGATGAAGATTGAAGCGGATAGCATTCGATGATGATAGTTTACACTAACGGTTTTGGCTTGTAAACCCCCAATCTTGCCAAAGATGAACACGTCGGTTTGACAGCCTATATCTGCAATGTTATAATCAAAAATAAGCAAGCCGGGGGGATATCCGGCCTATGCGAAGGAGGACGCGGGGATGCGGAGCGAAAGGAGACGCTGGCCGGTGGTGCTGGGCGTGGCGCTGTGCGTGCTGACGCTGGCGTTGTCGGTGGTGATACAGGAGGCCGGATATCTCACCTATCTCAACGGGGACATGGCGTCGGAGATGATTCTGGCGCGGCGGCAGGTGGACACGGGCAGTTTGGTTCAGATGGACTGGCTGTACTCCACGGAGATCCATTCCGTCCACATGAACCTGCTGTATGCGATGGGGTTCTTGATGACGGACAGCTTTATGGCGGCGCGTATCATCGGCAATACGCTGGGCTTTGTGATTGCCATGGTTTCCTGCGTGTATCTGTGCAGGGCATTGGGGTTGTCCACGGCGAAGGGGTTATGGACGGCGGCGCTGCTGCCCGTGGCGGCAGGAACATTGTACGCCTCCAACGTGACCATCGGGGGATACTACATCATTCACCTGCCCTTTGCGTTCTTCGGTGCGGCGCTCTGGCTGAAGGCCGCCGAGGCCGGACGGCGGCGCGGACTGGTCTCGCTGGCGCTGTTCATGCTGCTGTGTATGCTGGAAGGGCTGCTGTCTGTGCGGTATGTGCTGTGCTTCATCTGTCCGATGATGGTGGTGGCGGCGTTTGAGGTGGTGCTTGCGCCGCATACAAGCCGCTCGCTGCGCGATCATCACCTGCGCTTTGGCGGCGTGACGGCGGCGGGCTTTCTGGCGTGTATCGCGGGCTATGTGCTTTCGGAGGTGCTGGTGCCGCGGCTGTTTGTCAGCGGAACGGGATCGGCAAGCTCGTTTGTGTTCAATCCGCTTTCCGGCGAGGGGATGCTGTCCGCGCTGGCGGTGGTGGCGGCAGACTTCCTCAAGCTGCTGGGCTGGCGCGGCGATGTGCCGCTGTTCTCGCTTTCCGGCGTGGCCAACCTGTGCATTGCGGCGGTGCTGGTGCTGGGCGGGCTGATGACGGTGCGCGTGTGGCGCGGCCTTGCCGGAGAGGATGCCATGGCACGCAGGCAAAAGCGCATGATGCAGTATGCGCTGGCAGCGTTTGGCGTCAACCTGTTCTGCTTTGTGTTCATCAAGGGAACGTACCTCAACCGCTATTTGATTCTGGCGGTGCTGTTCTTCATCCCGGTGCTGACGGTGGTGGTGGCGCGGGAAAAGAACCTGCGGCTGCGCTGGGCGTTTCTGCTGTGCTTCTGTGCGATGCTGGGCGCGGCTGGTGGACAATTCCTGCTGGATACGTGCGCACAGAAGCCGGTGGTGGAGCAGCGTGAAGCGGAGATGATGGACGCGGCCGATGCCTTGCTGAGCGAGGGCTATACGCACGGCTACGGCGATTTCTGGACGGTGCGCGTGATGCAGGAGCGCACAAACGGCGCACTGACATTTACCGGCATCCGGATTGCGGAGACGGAGGAGGGCGCTGTTTGCCCGGCTGCGCCGGAGATGATCCGCTGGCTGGAGCCGCAGGATGCATCGCACATGGACATTTGCCCGGGCAAGACGTTCATGGTGCTGACGCGCGAGCAGGAGGCGCAGCTTGCGACGTGGCTGGCGATGACGGGCGCACCGGTCATTTATGAAAATGGAAAGTATGTGGCCTATGGGTTTGAAAGCGCACAGGCGTTGGTGAATGCCATGCTCATCGGGCAAATGAAGCTGGAAAATGCCGACTATGAGGCGGGGACGCTGACGCTGCATACGGGCGGCCGGGCGCGGATTCCTGCGGGATTCCGTGAGGCAGGCGGCTATACGCTGCGCTTTGTCTGCGAGGGCGAGCCTGCGGCGGACAGCCGCGCGGCGGCCTACGCGACGCGGCACTTTGCGGTCATCGGGGAGCAGACGATTCAAGCCGGCGAAAACGCGCTGACATTTGCGCTTGACGAGGACGACAACTACTTCATGCTGCTGTTGACGGCAGGCGAAGCGCAGGAGCTGACGATTCGGGAGCTTCGGCTGGTTAAAGACGGGCAGTAATGCGCAATCCACGCTGAATGATGGGCCATTCGCTGCCAGAGATTCCACTGTGATAGATGGTTTTGACGAGTACAGTATAAAATCGGCGTTGAAGCGGAAAAATTCCGCGAATTTGGGAGCATGAAGCCCGGCTGCTCCGTCATATATATGGAAGGAAAACCCGCAATCGTCGAAGATTTGCGAAAAAGCCTTGAAATATGCTTTGCGTGTGGTTTATACTACATGAAGATTACCGGAAAGTTGAGGAGGGCTGACCATGTTTTGTCCCCACTGCCATAACAAAATCCCGGACGGAAGCAACATCTGTCCGCTGTGCTACGCCAATCTGGCGGGCGTGAAACCGTCTCCTGCGCCGAAAACGGCGGCGAATCAGGACGAGCCGGAGCATACGCCTGTGCGCAAGAGCAGCAAGAGCAGCAAGAAGGCGGCCTATACCAAGGGAAGCCGAGGCGGAAAGCGGCGCACCGACATGACGCCGATGATCGTGGCCTTTGGCCTGATTGTGATTCTGGTGATTATCATTGTGATGATCTTCAAGTCCATGTTTGGCGCGGGCGACGGCAAGAATCCGGCCGCCGCCGTGACGACCCCGCCGGTGACGCAGAGCACGCCGGGCAACAACTTTGTTGTCTTTGGTGCGACGCCCACGCCGGGCCCGCAGATCGTCATTACGCCGACCCCGGCGATTGAGATTACGCCGACCCCGGTGCCTGCACAGCCGAAGTACACGACGCTGCGCAAGAACAACGAGGGCCCCGAGGTGATGACGCTGCAAAAGGCGCTGGTGGAGCTGGGCTACCTGACCGGCGCGACGGACGGCAAGTTTGGCACGGCCACGGAAACCGCCGTCAAGAAATTCCAAGAGGCCAAGGGACTGGATGCGGACGGCATCGCCGGCAAAAAGACGCTGGAGGCGCTGTACAGCGAGTCCTCCGTGACCCCGATTCCGGAGACGACGGTGGGCCCGAACGACATCATGAACCTGCCGGGCTGATGGCACGAGGCTGTAAAGCGGACGGCTTTACGGCCTCTTTTTGTCAAGATTGATAAGGGAGACGAGCATGAAAAAGCACATATTCACTTTGCTGCTGGCGCTGTGCGTGCTGCCGGTGCTGGCCTTGGCCGCGCCGGAGCTGAACAGCGTGTTTACGGACGAGATGACGCTGGTGAGCGGGCAGGAGGGCTGGACGTTCAACTTCTATGCCGGGGAGCCGGGCACGCTGGCGGTGCAGCTTCTCAGCGGGGAGACGGGCGAGACGGTCTGCGATGTGGGCGCGGCACAGGTGCAGGCGGGAAGCGGGCATATGGGCTGGAACGGCCTGCTTCCTGATGGGAGCGCCGTTGCGCCGGGCGACTACATGGTGCGGGTGCAGCTGAGAAATGCTCAGGGCGAGGTGAGCGAGAACAGCGTCTTTTCGCTGTACATCTTTGCAAGCGAGGAAGAGCGCAGCGACAATGTGCTGGATCTGACCACGCTGGTGGCTGAGGAGGCCGCGAGCTGGGATGAAGCGCTGATTGCGCAGGAAACCGGCGTGCCGCAGGCGACGAGCTTCTGGGACATGAACCCGGACGACTACGACCTGACCAACCCGGAGCATCAGCAGGCGATCTGGGATCTGATGATGCAGCCGATCACCGTGCTGGAGGGCGACCAGACGGAGAACATCTACATCACCAACGAGCCGGGCATCAGCCCGCGCCCGTACAAGGAGAACTGCGCCGGCGAGCTGCACGGACAGAGCCAGGGCGTGCGCGTGGTGGAGGATGACGCGGACGGGGATGGCTATGTGCGCATCGAGGCCTACACCAACGATGGCACCAAGACGGACAACAGCTACATGGAATCCATTGCCGCCAGCAAGGTGCAGGGCTATGTGAAGGCGAGCCGTCTGTATCAGGTGACGCCGAGCGACAAGTACGCGCTGCTGATTGACAAGCTGCGCCAGAAGCTCTACGTCTTTGAAGCGGGGCGGATCATCACATCGCTGGATGTTTCCACGGGCAAGAACACCAAGAGCCAGCCCTATAACGAGACCCCGGCGGGCGAGTTCATCACGGTCAGCCGCGTGGGCGATTTCAAGGCGGGCTCTAGGACGATTGGCCGGTTTGCCATCCGCATCAACGGCGGCACGCTGCTGCACGAAGTATTGCATGACGTGGGCGGGGACGGCAAGACCAAGATCTACTCCAACTACGAGCCGCAGCTGGGCTACAAGGCCAGCCATGGCTGCGTGCGCATCCCGCGGCGCAAGAACGCGGACGGGTTCAACATGGAGTGGTTTTGGGAGAATCTGGAGCTCAAGACGAAGGTGTTCATCTGGGAGGATCAGGGCAGGCGGATGTACGAGCCGGAACTGCCTGCCCCGGACACACAGCTCTACCGCAATCCCAACGGCGGCAGCAACTACCATCTGGACGAGAACTGCTCGGGCGTGAAGGACAAGTTTTTGCCGCTGACCGGCGATCTGACCTATGCGGATCTGGATAAGCAGGAATTCAGGAAGCTGACGCCGTGCGTGTACTGCGGCGCACCGGAGCGCAAGGACGAACTGTACAAGCGCTATGTTGCGGCGGCAGAGCAGATCGGTGCAGAGGTGACGGACGAGGTCAAGGCCATCTTCGGCGTGGAGTGACAAAGCAGCATGATGCGGACGGGGCGAAACCCTGTCCGCTTTTTCAATGTGCTGCGCGGGGGATTCTTTCCTATATATCAGCAGATCAAAGCGAGCTGTAAGCGCGAAGCGAAGAAGGGACTGGAGCCTGCCGCCGCCTGTGGCGGAAACAGGCAGGCGGAACGTCGGAAATCGCAAGGAGCGC
>JAXJLD010000057.1:0-2096 GCA_036297385.1 Christensenellales bacterium
GCAAAAGACCCGTCTGTAAAGGGCTACAATGACCTTGACGAGTTGTTTGCTGACCTGAAAAGATGAAAGAAACCAAATATACCGTCAAGTACACGACCAGTTTCAAAAAAGACTACAAACGAGCCATCAAGCGTGGCTTGAAGATCGAGCTGCTGGAGCAGGTCGTAGCGTTGCTGGCGATGGGCGAACCGCTGCCGGATAAGAACCGTGACCATGACCTGTCCGGCGATTGGGCAGGCCATCGGGAATGTCATATTCTCCCGGACTGGCTGCTTGTCTACCGCATAGAAGATGATGTTCTGGTGCTGACGCTGGCCCGCACCGGCACACACAGCGACTTGTTCGGCAAATAAACCGACTGCCGCCGTATGGGGAAACCTGTACGGCGGTTTTTCTGTGTGCAAAAGGGTGTCGTGAAACGCGACGCACCTAAAAGGAGTACGCCAAAACGCGGTAGCCCTTACCGCTCCGGCTCCCGGTCGTGAGGTTTGTCCCGTTCCTGTCGGGACAACTGCTCGGCGGTTTTGCGGAGCCGTTCCACTGCTTTCAAATCCTCCCGCATTGATTTCATGGCAAGCGTATCCGTCTGCTTTCCGGCGGTCAGCTGGTCAATTTCCCGCTGCCATGCTTTCGGGGTGATTGCCTCGCCGTTGTCTTTCAGTTCTTTCAGATACCGGTCTGCTGCGTCATAGAGGATCAGTTCCCGGCTGTGGCGCTGTTCAAACTGTTCCCGTTTTTCCGGCTTTACTTTGGCAAGCTGCTTGTGGATGGACTTGTACTGGTTGTACTGTTCCCACATCTCCCCGCGCTCGGTAAGGGTAGTGATCCGGCGCTCGGCCTTGACGATCTTTCCGCGCAGGTCATAGTAACGGCTGTTCATATCAGCGATTTTTTCATGGAGCTGCTGCATGGACTGGATGCCGTATGCCTGCAAAAAGCTGAACAGGGCGGCGCTCTCCTGCAAAGCTCGGATTTTGCCGGTGCGGGTGTCAGGCCGCTTGAGCTGCTGGGCCTCCCACAAGTCAATCATGCTGGGCTGCTGGCCCTCCGGCTTTTCGGCTTCGGCCTTAGACCAGTTGTAAAGGCGGGTAATGCGGGCCTTGATTTCCTTGAGCAGCTTGTTGTCGGCGGCGATCTGCCGGTTTACTTCGCCCTTGTCGGTGCGGATGCCGCGCTTTTCCATTTGGCTGGCGGCTGGCCCCAGATGGACAGAGGGAATCTTATCAATGCCCTGCCGCTTGTAGCTGCGATGGTCAATGCGCTCCGGTCTGCCGGCAGATTCCAGCGCCCGGTTGGTGCAGGCCGCCCATGCCGCCCGCCAAATCTCCACATTCCCTTTGTCGTTCCAGTCGGTGGTGTCCTCCCGGTGGTTCTTCCAGCCGCCTTTCCCGTCCGGGATGCGTTGGCCGTTCTCGTCCAGATCGTATGCCTTGCGGCACTTTGCGCCCCACTGTCCATTTTCTTTCAAAGGCCGGAGCGTCAGCATGATATGGACATGAGGGTTGCCGGTTCCCTTGTCATGGATAGCAAAGTCAGCACACATTCCTTTGTCTACAAAGTTGTCCTTCACATAGGCGCGCACAAGGGCAAGCTGCTGTTCACCGGACAGTTCACGGGGCAGAGCTGCCTCGATCTCGCGGGCAAGCTGGCTGTCCCTTGCTTTCTCGATTTGCTCCACGCTGTTCCAGAGGATAGAGCGGTCTGCAAATTCCGGCGGGGCGTGGGCGGGCAGCATGATCTCCGCATGGACAACGCCGCCCTTCCGGGTGTAATCATGGGTCAGGCCGTCCCATTCATTCGTCAGTTTGGTTCCGCTTCGGTAGGCGGCTGCGGCAACAGCGGAACGGCCCTCGCTGCGCTTGATGATACTGACGGGAATATGGCAAAAATCTATGGGTGGCACCTCCTTTCGGCGGGGATATTTCAGGCTCCGTGGAGCCGAACAAACGCGAAGCGGGTGTTTGGCTGCGCGGGGCGCACAAGGGGTTTGGGGAGTGTAGCGCCCCATCGCGGACGAAGTACGCAACAGCCCCGGCAGGGCGCACGACACCGGCAACGGTGTATAAGTGCGCCCTTGTAAACAAGGGACTTATGGC
>JAXJLD010000058.1:0-30540 GCA_036297385.1 Christensenellales bacterium
AGATTCAGGTTCTAGTGAAAGCAATTTCATGCAGGTTCAAGTCCTGTTTCCCGCACCAGCAAGGGGCTCAGATATTGATACGATATCTGGGTCTTTTCTTTTGCATTTTTCGGTTCGGCAATGCAAAATTTGAGGGATTTTGCGCTAGAATTGGCGTTTGACGGGGGAGAATTGCGGGATTTCGTTTCTCTGAATCGAATGCTCAATTTGCTTCCGAACGGATAGCGGGCAAAATAGGTCGTTAGTCTACTCGAGGCGGCGGATCCTAACCAATTTTGCACCCCCCTGGGCTGAAACAGAGGAAAGCGTACACTGTGTTACGATATAATCCGTACACGGTGTACGCTTTTCATTTGGAGAGATTTGGCGTAGCAATTCCCGGGACAGATTGCGGAAATTGGCGTTTCTTGCTACAATGATAACATGGATTGTTATATCCTTTTATGCGATGCTCTCAGCTTGTTGGAATATGGCCGAGGCTTTAATAGATCACAAACTTCTGATAATACAAAACTATCTGAAGTTTCTAATGGCTGAGACGAGGAACGTGATCGTATGAGAACCAATTTTGATTTTTTGGAAAGGTACTAGCCCGCACTGAGTCAAATTGGAAGCACAGCGGAGAGCTATTTATACTCTGACTCAAATGCCTGCATTTATAAGCTGGGTATGTTTGGTGAGCGCTTGATCGCAGAGATTTTTGCTTTTGAAAACCTTCCTCTGCCTCAGCATGATGATTCGCTTGCTAACCGTATTAGGGTTCTGAAGTGTGAAGGATTAGTATCTCCTGTGCAGAGAGTGCTGTCCGGATAGAGATAAATGCACGGAGAGCTTTAGGGGTGTTCCTGAATACGCAGTCAGACGCTCTGCGCATGCTGCAATACTCATTGCTGGAACGGCACATCTGATCAGTGGGCTGCGATTGCGTCCGCTTTTTTGCGCCGGACATAACATCGAAAACTGAACATACCATCATCGCAAATGAGATTCACAAAAAAATGACAGAATGCTATACTGAATGCAACAAAAATCAATCAAGGAGGTCAACCCATGAAACGCATTCTGACCCTCATGCTGGCTGTGATGATGTGTCTCATCTCGATCAGCGTCTTGGCTGATGGCGAGAAGACAACCATCACCATCTGGTTCAAGGACCGCCATGATGCGGAGTATGTCCAGAAGAAGATCGACGAGTACAACGCGACCAACACGGACAACATCGAGGTGGTTTACCAGCTCTACACCGACAACTACATTCAGGCGGTCGATATGGCCGTGCAGAACGGCGAGCTGCCGGATGTCTTGGTCTATCAGGAGCAGGTGTTCAGCAAGTATTACCTCACCGGGCAGTACGCCAACCTGAACCAGTACCTCACCGATGAGGAAAAGGCGTACTTTGCCGGCGCGATCATCGACGGTTACAACCAGATCGGCGATGAGCTCTACTTCGTGCCGACGACCGGCACCACCTGCCGCCTGTTCTACAACAAGGAGATCTTTGAGCGCGTGGGCATCGCCGAGCCGCCCAAGACCCTGGAGCAGGTGGTCGAGTACGCGAAGAAGATCACCGCAGAGCTTGGCGACGAGGGTATCTACGGCTTTGCGCAGAACATGAAGAGCGCCTCCTCCGCGTTGAACCGCTCGCTGATGGTCGGCATGCAGCGCGAGGCTGGCTTGGTGTACGGCTTCGACTTTGCCAAGGGCGAATACGACTTCATGCCCTACGCCGAGTCCCTCAGGCTGTGGACCGAGCTGCTCAGCGAGGAGTGCGCGTTCCCGGGCTGCGAGTCCCTGGACATCGACCCGCTGCGCACCCAGTTCGCGCAGGGCAAGATCGGCATGTACTTCTGCTATGTGCACTCTGAGTCCGGTGTGTATGCCAGCCAGTTCCCGATGGATTCCGAGAAGTGGGACTGCTGCCCGATTCCGACCGTGGGCGGCGTCGTAGGCGGCCAGCAGTATTACTCCGGCACCTCCGCGTATCTGCTCAACGCGCAGTCTCCGAATCTGGAGGCGGCCGTCAAGGCTTACAAGGCGATCTTCATCGACGAGGATTTCCTGGTCGGTTACTACGAGGGCGGTTACGGCGTGACGCTGCTTGACTCCGTTCGTGAAAAGGCACATCCGGGCTACGACTACGCCAACAAGGAGTGGCTCGCTGTGCGCGAAACGGAGAGCATTCTGCCCCAGACGCCGCATGAGAAGAACGCCATGGCGATGATCGTCGAGGGCGAGGACATGTGGAAGACCTTCGAGGCCATCTACTATGGCGGTGCGGATGTTGAGAAGACGCTGCAGGATCTGACCAAGCGTTATAACGATGCCTATTATGCCGGCATCGAGGCGGGTATCGGAGAGAATCTCAAGATTGAGAACTACGATCCGATGAATCCCTGATTCTTGAATGAGCAACATGCAGGGGCTGCCGCTGGCGGCCCCTGCTATTTACTGTGTGAGTTCATCTGCAAAGCTCCGGTCTCGGGCAAAAAGCAACTGGACTCACATAACTTCGGAGGGAATGCAACCGGCATCATGCCGGTTTAGAAGAGAGGTTGGATTCGATGACTGTGAAAAAGAACAGGACGAGCGCCTGGCGCAAGAGACATCTGGTGAGCAACCTGCAGGCGTACTCCTTCATGCTGCCCAATCTGATCTTGTTTGTGTGCTGCTCCATTTATCCCGTGTTCTGGACACTGAAATACGTGTTTTACCAGTATGGCGGCTACGGTATGGGTGCGCCGCGCTGGGTGGGGCTTGACAACCTGGCGCGCGTGTTCCGCGACAGCGTGTATTGGAGGAGCGTGGGCAATACATTCGTCTACGGCTTTGGCAAGCTGGTGATCATCCTGCCGCTGGCGTTCCTGCTGGCGCTGCTGCTCAGCCGCCCCAAGCGCGGCAATGGCGTTCTGCAGAGCGTCATGTTCCTGCCGACGATCATGTCCTCGGCGGTCATGGGCCTGGTGTTCTACCTGCTGTTTAACGCCTACAACGGCGAGGTGAACGCCCTGCTCAAAAATCTGGGCCTCATCAGCCGCAACGTCAACTGGCTGGGCAAGAACCACGCCATGCAGACGCTGATCATCACGGCAGTCTGGGGCGGCCTGGGCAACTACATGGTGTATTTCATCGCTGGCCTGCAGCAGGTGAACAAGGAAGCGCTGGAAAGCGCGGAGATCGACGGCGCAAACCGCCTCCAGACGACCTGGTTCATCACCCTGCCGATGATGGGCCCGATGCTCAAGATCATCCTCATGCTCGCCATCACCACGGCCTTCCACGACATCACCAATGTGATGGTCCTGACCGAGGGCGGCCCGGTCAACAGCACGATGGTCATGGCGCTGTACGGCTACCGCTTCTTCTTCCCGGTTTCCGCGGCTGAAAGCGTGGTGCCGCAGTACGGCTACGGCGCTGCGGTGTCCATCGTCTCGGCGCTCATCGCGGGCGTGATTACGGTAATCTATCAGCGGTTGTCCAGGAAGCTCGACGAGGTGTATTGAGAAAGGGGGCATAAAACATGACGACGGCAGTCCATCAGAAAAAGGCGAGCGAGGGCAAACGCACGCCGGCGGGCATCCTTTGCAGCGTGCTGATCTTCGCGTTCCTGGCGCTCATGGTGTTCTTCACGCTGTACCCGATTGTCTACACCGTGCTGGGCTCCTTCAAGACGAACATGGAGCTGACCGGCGGCGGCAGCTTCTTCCCGAAGGAATGGCACTGGGAAAACTACGTCACGGCGTTCATTCAGGCGGACTTCATGACCTACACGAAGAACAGCATTCTGACAGCGGGCTTGACGACCATGCTGGCGACGGCCACCTGCGCGATGGCGGGCTACACGATGGCGCGCCGCGATTTCTTCGGCAAGAAGCTCTGGTCGACGCTCTATGTTGTGATGATGTTTGTCTCACTGGGCTCGGTTACGCTCTATCCCATCTACGAGCTGCTGCGCGGGATCAACCTGCATAAGAGCATCATCGGTCTGGTTCTGGCGCTCACCGGCGGACAGGCTGCGAATGTGATGCTCGTCATCGGCTTTGTCCGCGGCGTGCCGCGCGAGCTGGATGAGGCGGCCACGATTGACGGCTGCTCGTTCTATGGCACGTTTGTGCGCGTGATCCTGCCGCTGATCAAGCCGATTCTGGCGGTGGTCGCGCTCTTCGCGTTCCGCAATGCCTGGAACGACTACATCACCACGCTGATCATGACCATCACCAATCCCAAGCTGCAGACGCTGACGGTTGCGGTTGTTCAGCTCAAGTATTCCATGAACGCCGCGGCGGAATGGCACATCATGCTGGCCGGCGCATCCATCGCGATTATTCCGATCCTGATCGTGTATGCGCTGTGCAACAAGCAGTTTATCGCGGGCTTGACGGCCGGCGCGGTTAAGGGCTGATCCCTGCTTTTCTGGCGAGCGGAATTATGGTAAGATAAGGGTATTACTGAGGATGGCGAGGTCTGCGCGGCATGAAACATCTCCTGCGGAATATGCGGTTTTCCCCAAAAATCCTTCTCGTGTTCCTGACGATGATGCTGGTGATGATGCTCTCCAGCGGCGTTGTGTATTACAACTATGCCTCTGAGCAGATCGTCGAGAATTTCAATGTATCCACGCGCGACCTGATGCGTCAGATCAACTATTCCCTCTCCTCGGAAGTGAGCAGCCTGATCCAGAAGGCGAACTCGCTGCTCATCAACAGGACGTTTGTCACGACGCTGTCGAGCTACCTTTCCTCGCCGACGGAGAAAAACTACATCAAGGCCATGGGAACGGTCGCGGATTTCCTCAATGAGATCAGCAACAGCGAGCCGCTTGTGGAGAGCATGTTTGTCTACACGCCCAGGGCGGGGTTTGACGACTTTTCCCATTCGCGCTCGCAGTCGTTTGATTTCACGCAGTCTGAATTTGCCAGCGCCTACGCAAAGCAGGACAGCAAGTCGCTTCAATGGTTTCCGCTGCAAAGGGATGTCATCTTTACCCGGCAGGCTTGGGTCGTTCCGTTTGTGTGGCGATTCAGCGTCGAAGGTTTCGCGGGTGCCAAGCCGCTGTGCTTCTTTGTCATGCAGATTGGCCAGGATGCGTTGGGAAAAGTGATTCTGGACAGCTATCAGTCGGTCGATTTCGCGTTCGTGCTGGACAATTACGGCAATCTGATCATCGGCGACGAGGCGGAGTTTTCGGGCATGGAGCAGGCGCTCAGTGCGCTGGAGCAGCCGGAGGAGGGGGTGTGGGAAGCGGATATTCTCTACGCTGGGCAGGATTACATGGCGATGCATTCCAAGCTCGATGTCAATGGTTGGCAGATTTACATCCTCAAGAACAAGACGGAGCTTCTGCACAGCCTGGGCGACCTGCGGCGGCTGATTGAGCAGACGCTGCTGGTGCTGCTGTTGCTGAGTGCGGGCCTGATGTCGCTGGTGACACACCAGATGACCCACTCTCTCTCGGATTTGGCCAAACGGATGCAAAATGTCCGCGACGGCGACATGACGGCACGCTTCATCTACCCGTATCACGACGAAGTTGGCAAGCTGGCGGACAGCTTCAACTACATGCTCGACGAGTTGGAAAGTCTGATGGAAAAGCAAAACCAGAGCATTGAGGCGCTCCGGGAGGAACGTAACCGTGTGGCTGCGATGCAGAAGCAAAAGCGCAAAGCGGAACTGCGCGCGCTTCAGGCACAGATCAATCCGCACTTCCTCTATAACACCCTGAATGCGATCACTTGGCAAGCGGCTGCGAGTGGGGATGAAAAAATCTGCACGCTCACCCATGCGTTAGGCCGCTTCTTCAGAATTAGCTTGAGCCGCGGCGCGGAGGTCATCTCCCTGCGCGACGAGATTGACCATGTGCGCAGCTATTTACAGATTCAGCAGATTCGCTACGGCGAGCGGCTGTGCTTTGAGATTGATGTGGAGCCGGAGCTGATGGACATGCAGATCATCAAGCTGGTGCTGCAGCCGCTGGTCGAAAATTCCATCTATCACGGCATTAAGCACAAGGAGGGCGGGGGAAGCATCGTCGTTTCCGCCAGACAAGAGAATGGCTTCGCGGTTCTTTCGGTGGAGGATGACGGCGCGGGCATTGAGCGCGCACAGCTGGAAACCATGAACGACGAGCTGGAGCGCGCCATTTCCCGGCAGACGGAGGGATACGGCATATTCAACGTCAATGAGCGCCTCCACCTGTATTACGGAGAGGGCTGCGGCCTGCATTACGAGAGCGAGGCAGGCGTATTCACAAGGGTGGCATTCAGGGTGCCCACTTCAGGAGGGGAGGCGGCAGAGCGTGCTGAGAATTCTGGTCGTTGACGATGAAATCCCAATGCGCGATCTGGTTGCGCAGGTGATTGCCAAACGCGAGACAGAGTTCCAGGTTGTCGGCGTGGCGGGTGATGGCGCGCAGGCGCTTGAGCTGGCGCGCCGAACCGGCCCGGACATTGTCATCACCGACATTTACATGCCGGTGTGCGGCGGGATTGAGTTTCTGCAGCGCGCGCAGGCAGAGGGCCTTCGGTTCAAGACGATCATCATCAGCGGACACGATGAGTTTGAATGTGCGAAGCAGGCGATCTTCCTCGGCGTGACCGACTACCTGCTCAAGCCGTTTCTGCCCAGCGAGCTGTTTGATGTGATGGAGAAGATCCGCACGGAGATGGAGCGGCAACGAATGCTTGAGCAGAACATGGCGGCGCTGCGCAGTCTTGTGGATCAGCAGCAGCGCCTGTTGGGCGAGAAACTCTATGCGCAGCTGGCACGGGGCACGCTCAGAAGCGAGCCGCCCAAGGGCAGCCGCGAGGCGGAGCTCTTTGACTTCAGGGTGCAGTTTTTCTGCGCAGGCTATTTCTGCGATCGCCAGATGAACGGCTCTTCCGCGTGGGATGCTGTGCGGGACGAAGAGCTCTTGGGTCTGCTGAGCGAGTACTTTGACAGCAGTGTCAAGCTCCATTGTGCGCGGATGAATGAGACACAGACGGCGCTGCTCTTTTCCGGCGGTGGGGAGAGCGAAGAGACGTTTCTGATAAACCTGCGAAGCGGCCTATCACGCTGTCAGACGAGCCTCAGAAAGCACTGCGACATCCAGCTGCGCTGCGCGATTGGCCGGGTTCGCAGGGACTGGCGGCAGCTGTGTGAATCCTATGAGGAGGCGCGCGCGGTGTGGAGGCTGCAGATGAAGTCGGAGCAGATGCTGCTCGTCTACGGCGAAAGCGCGACAAAGCCGCACAACGATGCGGGCGATGCGACCAAGCAGATCAGGCAGCTCAAGACGCACATTCTGTTTGAGATCGGCGTGGGCAACCAGGAGAAGGCACTTGAACGCCTGAACGAACTGATGAAGTGCTATGCGGCGCTGTCCAGCAAGAAATCCGACTACATATTCATCTCGGCAGGCGAACTGGTGTATGCCATCTCCGGCGAGCTGGAGGAGCGCTACGGCGCGGTGGATCACACGATGCAGTGTGAAATCGAGGGCGCACGGCAGAAGGCGGAGTTTTCCAGCCTGATGGAGATGAAGAAAGCCATGGAACGCTTTGTGTCCGCCTGCTGCCTGTGGGTACAGCAGCGCAACGACGAGGGACGCGGCGTGCGCCTGATTGAGCAGGTGACGTCGCTCATCGACGCGCAGCTGAGCAATCCGGATCTGAGCCTTGAGATGGTGGCGGGCCGCTTTAATTTCAGCCCACACTACATTCGCCAGATCTTCAAGCAGCACCACGGCGAGGCTTTTTCGGACTATGTGATCCGCAAGCGTATGGAGCGCGCAGGCACGCTGCTGAGAACCTCCGGCATGCTGGTTCAGGATGTGGCGCTGGCCTGCGGGTATGCCAATCAGCGCTACTTTGCATCCAGCTTCAAAAAGTATTATGGACAGACGCCGACGGACTTCAAGCAGGCGCTGGAACAAAAGGAACAGAAAAAAGTGAAACAACAGGAGGAAGTATGATTCAGCTGACGGCGCGGCAGCGGGAGGAGCTCCGCGAGCGGGCGAAGAAGCGCCCGGATCTGGTTGCATCCATGAAGGAAAGCGTGAGGTCGCTGATGGAGGAGCCGGTTCATGTCCCGATCTCCGGCATTGCGAATTGGACGCTGTATTATTACTGTCCGCACTGCTCTGTGCAGCTCGCGTTCGACTGGCACGACGGGGCACATCACCGCTGCCCCCAGTGCGGCGAGGTGTTTACCGGCGAGCCATATGACAGTAGCTGGTGGGGGCTTGTCAATGCGCTCAACTATAACGGCGCGGTGACGATGGGCTGGCTGTACGCGATGACCGGCGAAATGGCCTACGCGGGCAAGGTGCGGGACATCCTCGACGCCTACGCGAAGAACTACCCCAACTACGAGGTGCACGGCGATATCCCCTACAACGGCCCGGGACGCTCCGGCGCGCAGACGCTCGATGAGGCGAATTTCCAGCGCAATCTGGCCATCGCCTTTGACCTGGTGCGCGAGACGCTGACGGATGCGGAGCAGACGCGCATACGAGAGGATATGTTCATCCCCGGCGCGCTGTTCCTCATGGAACACAGGCACAATCAGCTGCACAACCATGAGGTCATCATCAATTCAGCGATTGCCATCATCGGCATGCTCTTTGACCGGGAGGACATGGTCGATTTCGCGCTGAATACGCCGTATGGCCTGCTGTATCAGCTCGAGAATGGCATGCTGGAAAACGGCATGTGGTTTGAGGGAAGCTTCGGCTATCACTTCTATGCGCTGACCAGCTTCCTGGCCTACGAGAAGTTCGCGCTCAATACAAGGTACAGCCATATTCATCATCCGAACTACACGAAGATGATGAACTTCGCGTTTGACTATGTGCAGCCGGACGGAAGCCTGCCGATGCTGGGCGATACCAACTATGGGCATTTCAAGTCGATGCTTCCGCTCTATGAATTCACCTACCGGGAGCTTCGGGAGGAAAAGATGCTCTACATGCTGCACCTGGCGTACAGGACGCAGAAGCGGGATAACCTGGAGGCGGTCATCTACGGCGTGGACGAGCTTCCGCCCTGCCCGGCGATTGAGCCGCCTGCGCAGGTGCATCCGGCGGCTGGGCACAGCGGGCATACGATGCTGCGCGGCGAGGACGGTCGCTTCCTGCTTTTCAAGCATGACCGCTATGGCGGCGAGCATGACCACTACGACCGCCTGGGGATCAGCGTTTATGCGCTGGGCAGGCAGGCCGCGCCCGACATGGGCACGACAGGTTACGGCGCCGTGATGCACTATGACTACTACAAGAATACAGGCTCACACAACACGGTCGTCATCGGCGAGGAGAACCAGTCGCCGGCCAATGCCGTCATGACCCGCTTTGAACAGAGGGAAGGCATGACGTTTGTGGAGGCGGTGTGCGACTGGAACGCGCCGTTTGCCATGCCCGATACGTTCACAATCGTCCAGTGGGACGAGGAGGCATACCGCCATGTGAAGATGACGCGCCGCATCGCCTGGACGCAGGATTACTTTGCAGAGCGCTTCGATGTGGAGAACGTCGAGGACGGGCGGACAATCGACTGGGTGCTGCACCTGCCGGGCACGCGATGTGCGCGGGCGGAGGAACAGTCGGTTCAGCGCCTGTCCGACAAAAAGCCGTACAAGTACATCCACGATGTGACGCGCGAGGATGGTATGGTGGACAGTGTGCAGACCATTGGGCAGGACGAGGGGACGACGCGCGTCTTCTGCGCGGCGTTTGGCGGCGAGCGCCTGATGGGCGTCGGGCCGGGCAATCCCTCGTATACCGACCTGACCTACATCATTGAGCGCGCACATGGAGAGCGCGCAACGTTCGCCCACGTCATCGAGACGAGCCGGGGTGAAGGAACCGTGCAGAATGTTTGTTTTGAGCGCGAGGACGACGCGCTTCGCATCCGGGTGACCCATAGGGACGCAAGTATACGAGTCATCGAGCTATAACCGGAAGGAGAGGAAAGCTGCATGCAGGCGGAAATTGTGGTCATGGGCTGCGGCATTGCGGGAACCATGGCGGCTGTGGCGGCTGCGAGAATGGGCAGGCGTGTCCTGGCGATCGACGAAGCGGGATATCCCGGTGGATCGCTGACGGCGATGGGCACCGGGCCGATGATGACTTTCCATGCTGGGCAGGAGCAGGTTATCCGTGGGCTGCCGCAGGAGCTGATTGACAGGCTGATGGAGGCAGGCGAAAGCCCTGGTCACTGCGTTGATTCGACCGGCTATACCTATACGGTCACTCCCTTTTCTGCGGAGGGTATGAAATCCGCTCTCGAGCAGATGATGCTCGAGGCTGGTGTGACCCTTCTGTACCATACCACAGTGATTGGCGCAAGGGTACGGGAGAACCGTCTTACGGAAATCGAGTGCTTTGCCTGTGGGCAGCGCTTCGAGGTCAGCGCAGAGGTATTTATCGATGCAACAGGTGACGCGGATGTGCTTGCGATGGCTGGCGTTCCGTATGCGCAGGGGCGCGTAGCCGATGGGAAGGATCAGCCCATGACGATGAACTTCAAGGTGTGCAACGTGGACACGGCGCGAATCCGCGCGCTGATGGCGGATCACCCGGAACAGTTCCCCCATCTCGCGCCCAAGGCGGGCATCGAAAGGCAGGCGCTTCGACTTTCGGTGTACGGCTTTGACGAGCTTGTGCGCGAGGCAGCCAACGCGGGCGAGTTGACCGTCGATCGGGATACGGTGTTCTGCTTTGAGACGAACACGGCAAGAGAGATGATCGTCAATATGTCCCGCGTTACAGGTGAGAATTCTTTAGATCCGCTGTCGTTTAGCCGTGCTGAGACGGAAGGACGCAGACAGGTGCGCGAGATTTTCGCATTTCTGAAGGCGCGGGTTCCCGGCTTTGAGGAAGCCAGACTGGAGATGAGCGGCCCCGGCATCGGTGTGCGATCCTCACGCAGAATGCTGGGCGACTATGTGCTGACGGCTGAGGACATTTTGGGAAACCGGCTGTTTGAGGACGACGTTGCCGTATGCGGCTATCCGATTGACATCCACTCGAGCGACGGCGCGAAAACCAAATCCCGCTTTCTGCGCTGGGGGACGGTTTACGGCATTCCCTATCGCTGCCTGACAAACAGCACGGTGGGCAACTTGATGGCTGCCGGCAGGAACATTTCCTGCACCTTCGAAGCGCAGGCGAGCACGCGCGTCAGTCCCTGCTGTGCTGCGCTGGGCCATGCGGCGGGTGCGGCGGCGGCGCTGGCTGTTGCAAAGAGTTGCATGCCCAATCAGGTTGATGTTCATCTTCTCCGGCAGACGCTTCAAAAACAAGGGGCGTATATTCAATAGGCGGCGCAGTTATGCCCGATTTGCGGGGAGGAAGGCGCACAGTGATCAAGATGCGCTGTGGCCTGATGGACAGCAGAGCGTATATGCAGCAGGAGTTGTCCAAGAGGCTGGGTATCTCATAGCGGTCTCGGCAATGATGTTCTCAAGGAGAGCAAGGTATAGACGAAGGTCATCCGTAGTACTACCCGTTACGAAAGCAGGTATCTATGACTACTTTGAAAGGATCGTATTAGCAGACAGGGAGGAAAATCCATCATGAAGCGTTCTGAAATTAATGCTGCTCTCAAGGAGCTGGAGGCCATGTGCGGGAAGTATTGCTGCTATCTGCCGCCGTTCTGCCACTTCACCCCTGAACAGTGGCAGGAGAACGGCCACGAGTATGACGAGGTGCGCGACTGTATGCTTGGCTGGGACATCACCGATTACGGCTTGGGAAACTTCGACAAGTTCGGTTTCTCGCTGATCACCATCCGCAACGGCAACCGCGCCATGGCGGACAAGTATCCCAAGGTTTACGCCGAGAAGCTGCTTTATCTCAAGGAGGGCCAGTACGCGCCCAACCACTTCCACTGGTACAAGACCGAGGACATCATCAACCGTGGCGGCGGCAACGTGCTCATCCGTGTGTACAACTCGCTGCCCAATGAGGAAATCGACTACGAGAGCGACGTGACCGTACACACAGACGGCCGCACCTACACCGTACCCGCCGGCACGCAGATCCGCCTGACACCGGGCGAGAGCATCCACGTACAGCAGTTTCTCTACCACGATTTTGCCGTGGAGGAGGGTACCGGCCCCGTGCTGCTGGGCGAGGTGAGCCAGTGCAACGACGACAACACCGACAACCGCTTCAATCCGCCGGTGGGCCGCTTCCCGAAGATCGAGGAGGACGAGCCGCCGTACCGGCTGCTGTGCAACGAGTATCCAGCGGCAAAGTGAGCAAAATGGAAGTATTTACTGCCTAAGGAAACACTGACTTACTCGTGATATGCACAGTAACGAATAGCTGGTATAATAAGGGTATCAAGAAAAGGCGCTATATCAGGATGAAGCAGCAGACCATCAGTGACGTGGAATACAGCGCAAGAAAACGCAAAACCAAACGGGAAGAATTCCTTGAGATCTTGGATGAAATCATCTCATGGGAGGAATGGGTGGAGTATATCAAGCTATATTATCCGAGCGGAAAGTGTGGCTGTCCCCCGGAGGGTATTGAGATGATGAGTATTTATAGCGTGGGCATGCCGTTCGTGCCATACATCGGCAAGGTGGGCAGGGATGCCTTCGGCGATCCGCTGGAGGGTACGCTGGCAGAGGTCGGCATCGACACAGCCGGTCTCAAGCGGGATGACGGGGTGCACGCCACCCTGGCCTTTGTGCACACCCATGCTGACGGCGAGCGCGACTTCTCTTTTTACCGCAATCTCGGCGCGGACATGAACCTGACCGTGGGCGATCTGAACGGCGAGCTGCTGGACAACTGCCGCATTTTTCACTTTGGCTCTCTGTCTCTGACGCATCCCGCCTGCCGGGAGGCAACGCAGGCTGCTGTTACCCGTGCCCGCAAGGCTGGTGCGCTGATCTCCTTCGATCCCAACCTGCGAGAACCGCTCTGGGCCAATCTGGGGGATGCCGGGAAGCAGATCGCCTAGGGTCTTGCTCAGTGCGACATTCTCAAAATCTCCGACAACGAGCTGGAATTCATGACCGGCACCAGGGATTTTGGCGAGAGCGTGGACATCCTGCGGGCCAGGCATCCGCAGATCAGGCTGCGCAACGTGACCGCCGGGGATGACGGCAGCATCTGCTATTACGGCAGTGTGGGCCATCATGTGCCTAAGATGAAGGGGGGTCATGTGCTCGAAAAGACCGGCGCCGGGGATACCTTCTGTGCCTGCATCCTGAACTATGTGCTGGAGCAGTTTGTGAAGGCAATACCGCCGTACTCGGTGACCATAAAGGCCTCCTCGCCGGTCGGCTTCTCCCCCACGGCATAGCAGGGACGCCAGTCGCAGGCGTGCTCCTCCACTGTTGCGCGCTTCGCAAAGTGCGCGGCCATCACATCCTTCTCCGCGGCGTAGTCGTGCAGGGCGCAGATGTCGGTCGTCACCTGCTCCCAGCCATCGTTGCTGGAGCAAAGGCGCGTGCCGTCCGCTGCCTTGGTCATGTGGTAGAGCATGCGACCCGCCGCCTGCTGGCGATTGTCGGTGTAGATCTGACGCACGCCCCAGCTCTCGTTGAGCGGCACCCAAGTGTGATCGAAGGATGGTTGAAGTCGCGCTCGATGAAGCCGAGCATCGTCTCGGCGAGGTTTCGCACCGTGTCGTCGGAGAAATCGTACGGGCTGGGCAGCTCGCCCCAGACCAGCACACCCATCTTGTCCGCCCAGTAGTAGTAGCGCGGATCCTCCAGCTTTTGGCGCTTGCGTGCGCCGTTGTAGCCGAAGTCCAGCGTGTACTGCAGGTCAAGGCGGATGGCCTCGTCGCTGGGCGGAGTGATCAGGGGATCCGGCCAGTAGCCCTGGTCGAGGATCAGCTTCTGGTACAGCGGGCAGTTGTTCAGGGAGATGCGCCCGCCGCGCACAATCATCTCCACCGGCACGCGGAGGATGCGGTCGCAGGCGCTCACGCGCACGGTCTGCCGCACCCGACCCTCAAAGGAGACGGTCAGCTCCGCCTCCAGTGGCTCGTGCGGCTGTCGGTCAAGCGCAATCTCTGCGGTGAACATGTGGCGGTCGATGTCCGGCGTCACATGGATGTAGCGCATGGCGTAGTCACCCACGGCCTTCAGATACACGGTCTGCCAGATGCCGGACACCGGCGTGTACCAGCAGCCCATCAGGCCGCAATCCCAGTACTGCTTGCCGCGGGGCTGGGTGCAGTCGGGATCTCCTGCACGCGCAGACACAGGTCATTTTCTCCGTCCTGCAGCAGGGTACTAATATCCAGCGCGAAGGGCGTGTAGCCGCCCGTGTGCGTGCCGGCCTGCTGGCCGTTGACATACACGGCGCAGGCGTAGTCCACCGCGCCGAAGCGCAGCAGAACACGATTGCCCTGCCTCTCCTGCGGGGCGGTAAACGCGCGGCGATACCAGATCACTAGATGGATTTCATCCGTCGGGCCGAGTCCGCTGAGCCTGGTCTGGTAGGCGAATGGGACGGTGATCTCCAGCGGCAGGTGCACACCCGGCTTTATCTAGCCGGCAGCAAGGCCTTGATCGTCATCATCGAAGGCAAACTGCCACACGCCGTTGAGGTTGAAAAACGTCTCGCGCACAAAATCGGGGCGCGGATGCTCGGGGCGGGGAATCGTGGTCATCGGCTCACTTCTCATGAGATGCTCTTCCTGATGTTTGAAAGAATGGGTAATAAAGGCGTTCTATGTTCCGCTGATTTAGGATTTTTTAGACTGACAGTAAGGATCCCCCTGCTGCACCATCCTGCCGTACAGGTCATGCAATGCACACGATGACCTGTACGCCTCCTTCGGGCAGAGAGTTCAATTCAAGCGAGTAACGGTTATTGTAATACAGATCAAGACGTCTGCGCACGTTCTCCAGGCCGAATCCCTTCTTTTCATCCTTACCGCCCTTTAATCCCGGTCCATTATCCTGAACGATCAGCGTGAGATGGCCGTCTTCAACAAAGGAACGGATGGTCAGCTTGCCGCCTTCCTTCTGGTCCCGCATGAAGATTCCGTGGCGCAGCGCGTTTTCCACCAGCGGCTGCAGCGTGAGCTTGGGCAGCAGACAGGACAGGCTTTCCGGCTGCAAAAGCCATTCGACAGCGTAGGTGTAGTCGTAACGATGCTCGTACAGCGCGAGGTATTTGCGTGTGATATCAGCGTCCTCCTGCAGCGTAACGATGCTGCGCCCGTGGCTGAGGCTAAGCCGGAAATAATCTGCCAGCGTCGTGATGGCCTCGGAAACATCGCCCGCCTGCTCCCGGATGGCCATCCAGTTGATGGCGTCCAGCGTATTATAGAGAAAATGCGGGTTGATTTGGGCTTGGAGTACCTGCAGGGTGACGTCGCGCTCACGCAGCTGCGCTTCCAGCTTGTTTGCTGTGAGCCTGCGATTGGTTTCCAGCAGATAAGCGATGTTTCTGTCAAGATTGAACAGAGCGCGGTGCGAAGGAATACTTGTCGTTTCCATATTGCCGGATTGCTGGAGACTCTCATTGAGCGCATTGATATACCGTCGGATACTGCGCGAATACAGAATAATGCAGATCAGAGCGAGTAGCGCGATGATGAGCAGACTAAGCGCAAAGAGCATCACGGAAAGAAGCACCTGCTGGCTGCTGCGCAAGCTTTCGCGCGGCAGCGTGACAAGCATCGACCAGTTCTCTGCACTGATGGGCTGGCAGATATAGGCATATTCCTTACCACTGCAATCAAAGAAGCCTTCCTGTGTGCCGTTCAGAGGGAATGCGCTCAAGGTTTCGGGATGATCCGTTCCGACCATGACGGCGCCTGTGCTGTTCAGAATTACAGCCTGTGCGCCGGGAAAGGAGTTGGCGGCCTGCTCCAGCGCCTCCGTGAACACCTTGGGGGAGATGTCCAGCAGGATCAGCGCCCAGTTCCGGCTTTCACTCAGAAAGTTCGTGCGGTATCGCAGGCCGAGCGTGACATATACATCATCCATGTAGGGCGTTTGCACTCGGTGCTCTCCCATCCAGTGCAGAGACATCTTCTTGCCTTCCATTTCCAGGTATTCGGGCGTGGTTAGCGCGTCCGTATGGGAGAAGAAATTGACGTGCTCGCGTGTCAGCATCTTCTCATCGCTCAGATACAATCGAACCCGATCCACCTGCCTGTTGCCCTCCACGTAGTTGACGACCTCGCGCAGGGTGCGGATCTCTGAGAGCTGGTTTTCCAGGGTCTCATCCATGAGGGGGCGATTGATGGATTCCTGCAGCCGCGTGTCGCTCAAAAGAGAAAGCAGCGTGTCCTCAAGCCCATTGGTATAGGTATCGAGATTCGCCGCAATTTGCTGCACCTCTCTGCTGTAGGATTGCAGAATACCGTATTCAGTATTGCGCACAAGCTGACGGTTCAGCAGAAGAAAGCCGGCGATCATTAGCGCCAGCAAAAAGACCGCAATGGCTGCAAGAGATTTGTGGTTCAGATGGTTCAGCATGAGAGTGCCTTTCTGCGGTACTCAAGCGGCGTGCATCCTGCAAACTGTTTGAATACCCGCGAAAAATACTGGGTATCCGGATAGCCCACCTGTTTGGCGATGGAGGACACCGGTTCAAGCGTTGTGCGCAGCAGCGTCATGGCGGCATCCAATCGCGTCTGCAGCAGGTAGCTGCTCATGGTTGTTCCGGTTTCCTTTTTGAAGAGGGTACCGAGGTGTGCAGGCGAATAGTGTACCTCCTCGGCGATTTCTCCGATGCTCAGAGGCTCGCTGTAGCGTGTGCGGATGAGGCGCATCACGCGATCGGTCACAGGACTGATTCCCCTTTTCTGCCGGCTGTTCAGCTGTGAGGCGGCTTCCCTCAGCTTGGCTTCCAGCGTGCGCTTGACCGCCAGAATGGGCATGTATCCTGCTGCGTGGCGGCAGAAGCTGAGGGAATCCAGCGTGTTTACGCCGTGCTTCCGCAGGACAAGATCAGCGCGCAGGGCGATATCCATCAGCAGCTGCCGAAGTGCCTGCACGTTGCCGCTTTGACTGGCCAGTGCCTCCTCTATGCGGGAAATCAGCGCGTCCGCGCCGCCCGTGAGCAGAAGCTGTTCCAGCAGCTCCCCGTCCAGCAGGCGAAGCGAGGATTCTTCCTGCCGTACCTCGCTCTCGTAGCGGAATACGGACTTGTCCGATGTAAAGGCCTGCATGCCGATGATGCGGCGTGCCTCGCGTACAGCCTGCTGTGCTCCAAGCCAGTCTGTGTGCCATGCGCTGAGGCCGATCATCAGCTCCATATGCAGTTCGGCCCGGACAGTGTCCGCGGCTGCATGCAGCATCTGCTCTGTACGCTCAAGCGTTTGTTGGGATTCGACCGCCATCACGCCCACTGCGCCTGTGTCCTCTGCACATAGCAGGGTATCGCACAGCTCTCTGTGCAGGACATCTTCAAGAAGAATCTGGCAGCTCTCCACCGTGCCGTCATCCGGCAGAGTGGGGAAGAGAGGTTGAAATACCACGCCGACGATGCCGCCGGATGGAAAATGCAGACCGAGCAGCTCAAGCTTGGCACGGATGGCCTGTTCGTCATCCAGAATTCCGGAAAACCAGCTGCGCAGAAAGCGCTCGATGAGAAGCGGTCGGCTTGTTTCCAGAAGGTGGCGCACCTGCTCTTGCTGCGCCCTGTCCTGCGCGGATTGATCCAGTCGCCCGACGAGGCTGCTGATGACCTTTTTCAGCTCTTCCATATGGATGGGCTTATAGAGATAGTCGATGGCCTCAAGCCTGAGCGCGTTGCGCAAATACTCTGCATCCGAGTATACACTGATGAACACAATGGCAATCTGTGGCAGAAGGGCACGTGCCTGCCGCGCCAGCTCAATGCCATCCATATGCGGCATTCGGACGTCGGTCAGCAGGATATCGGGTTTGAGGCGCCCAAGATGACGGAGCGCTTCCTGCCCATCGCCTGCGTCGCCCACGACCTCGATGCCCATCGCCTGCCAGTCTACCAGCTCCCGCAGCCCCTTGCGCGTCTGCCATTCATCATCCACGATCAGCAGCGTATACATGACGTTCACTCCCGTCCTAGATTCGGGTTTCAATATATCTCCGAGCATATTCTACAAAATGACGTGAAAAATTGCAATGAAATTTAAGTATATTCGTGTGTTTGTCCAAATGATCGATAATAAATCCAATGACTTGACTAGATATGCCTGCTATAATATAAGCAAATGAAGCGTCAGGAAAACCACGAGAAAAAGGCGGGGGGATCGGACATGACTGTGCAGTCGGTCAAGAAACAAAGCTTATGGAAATATTTCAGGGCCAACTGGGTGTTCTATGCCATGTCCATTCCGGGGCTTGTGTATATCATTGGCTACAAGATCCTGCCGCTGCTCGGTCTTCAGCTGGCCTTCAAGGATTTCAACATGTTTTTGGGCAATGGAATTCTGGATTCCATGTTCAAAAGCCCGTGGGTGGGCCTGAAGTACTTTGAGAAGATCTTCGGTTCGCCAAGCTTTCTGCGACTGCTGGGCAACACGCTGACCATCAGCCTGATGAAGCTGATCGTCTGTTTCCCGCTGCCCATCATCCTGGCTTTGATGCTCAACGAGGTGCGCTCGCGCGTCTTCTCCCGGATATGCCAGACGCTGGTGTATATGCCACACTTCCTGAGCTGGGTCATCATCCACGGCATCTTCGTTACGCTTCTGTCCTCTAACGGCTTTGTGAACAGACTGCTGACAGGTGTTGGCCTGCAGGAGGTCTACTTCTATACCAATCCGCAGGTGTTTCGCTGGCTTCTGGTTTTTACAGAGGGCTGGAAGGAGACGGGCTGGAGCGCCATTGTCTATCTGGCGGCGCTGACTGCCGTGGATGAAGAGCTCTACGATGCGGCGTATGTGGACGGCGCCGGCTGGTTCAAGCGGCTATGGCACATCACGTTGCCCAGTATTCTGCCCATCATTTCGCTCATGTTGCTTCTGCGCGTAGGCAACATTCTCAACGCAGGCGGCGAACAGATTCTGGTTATGTACAATTCCACGGTGTATTCCACGTCCGATGTGCTCTATACCTACATCTACCGCACGGGCATGGGTAAGCTGGATTTCTCCTCCGCCACGGCATTAGGCCTGTTTGAATCGATGGTCGGATTTATCCTGCTGGTCACATGCAACGGCATCAGCCGCAAGGCATTGGGAAGGAGTTTGTGGTAATATGAGCGCTGTCATGGAAAAACGGGCCGGAGCCCGGATCGTGCGCACCCTGAACATCATGCTGCTTGCGCTGGTTTCGCTCATCTGCCTGCTTCCCTTTGTACACATGGTTGCCAAATCGTTTTCGGGCGCAGCAGCTGTCTCTGCGGGACGGGTGACGTTTTATCCGATTGATTTCACGTTGAATACCTATCGGTATGTCCTTCAGGATTCCCTGTTTTTCAGCTCCTTCCGCAACAGCGTCACCATCACAGCCGGCGGCACGCTGCTCTCGCTGACCTTCACCGTTCTGGCTGCGTATCCGCTCTCCAAGCAGCATCTTCGCGGAAGGCGCGTTATTCTGCTGCTCTATGTGTTTACCATGCTTTTCTACGGCGGCATGGTGTCCATTTACGTATTCATGCGCACGCTCAATTTGCTCAATACGCTGGCTTGCCAGATTATCCCCCTTCTGGTATCGCAGTACAACCTGTTTGTAATGAAAACCTTCTTTGAGGGCATTCCGGAGTCGATTGAGGAGTCCGCGCACATCGACGGTGCAGGCCCCCTGAGGACGCTGATGAGTATCGTGCTGCCGCTGTCGTTGCCATCGCTGGCGACCATCGGCCTGTTTTACGCCGTAGCGTATTGGAACAACTACTATCATCCCATGCTTTTCATCACCCGGGCGGACGTCAAGCCGCTGCAGATGTACCTGTATGAGCTGATTACCACCACGCAGAATCTGTATGAGGTGGATCCCGTCATTGCAGCGGGTCTGTCGTCCAGCGGCATGCAGGCCGCTGCTATCGTGGTCAGCACGCTGCCCATTCTGCTCGTCTATCCATTTCTGCAGAAGTACTTCATCAAGGGCTTGACGGTGGGCTCGGTGAAGGGCTGAATCGCCAGCAATCAGCGCCGAACGGCATCATCGGCGATGATCAATAAAAAAGGAGGTTTTCCCATGAAAAAGATTGCTATGCTTCTCCTGGCTGCTGTCCTGCTGACAGCGCTTCTGCCGATGGCTATGGCGGAAGAAAAGCCCACGCTGCGTGTGCTCGGCTCGTACGTTGGGTTCGATCCCAACAACGATGCAACCGGCAAGGCCATTGAGGAAAAGACGGGTTATCACGTTGAGTATAACATGCTTCCGGCAGAGAATGCCACGGAGAATCTGCTGATGCGCATCGCTTCCGGTGAATCCTATGATATTCTGCGCATCAGTGAGGATCAGTATCAGGAGCTGCTCAGCCGCAACGCGCTGCTGCCGCTGGATGATCTGCTGGCGCAGTATGGCAGCAACCTGACGACCAAGATCTTTGACAGCGCGTATTCCCTGACCCGTCAGGACGGCGTGACCTACGGCATCCCGATGATGGCAGAGCGCGCCAGCATTTTCACCGGCATGGTCATGCGTCAGGACATTCTGGACGAAATCGGCATGGCCGTACCGACGACGCCGGACGAGCTCAAGGCTGTGCTGATGGCGGTGAAGAAAAAGCATCCGGAGCTTATTCCGCTGCTGACCTGCGATGAGCGCAAGATCAACACCATCTCCTCCGGCTTCGGCTTCTACTTTGACTGGAACGATGTCGACGGTAGCCTCAAGCACTATGTGGAGATGCCGGAGTACGAGGCGTATCTGGCGTACATGGCTGATCTGTATGCCAACGGCCTGCTGGACAAGGATATCGCCGTGAACAATGGCACCACCCGCACGGAGAAGTTCTCGTCTGACAATGCCTTTGCTTACTACTGCACTGGCTGGACGGATCCGACCATCGTGGGCTACTATGAGAATCATCCGGACGAGAAGAACACGCTGGTGTACGTGGCTCCGCTCTATGATCAGAATGGCAAGCGCGGCATGATGCGTCAGCAGGCGCTCAACAACGTCTCCTGCATCCCGGTGACCGCTGCCAATCCCGATGAGGCTGTCAAGTTCATGAACCGCAAGCTCGACGAGGATGTGTTCACCTACGTCACGCTGGGCGAAAAGGACGTCACCTTCACCGTGGATGAGAACAACCGGTACGCGCCGATCATGCCGATCTTCAACGAGTGGCGCAACAACGCCTGGTGGTACCTTAACAGCTTCGACATGACCTGCTATGGCGACATGTGGATGGCTAGAACGCGCCGTACCAAGGCCGTCGGCGAGATCTATGATGGACTGAACCAGTTTGCTGCGGAGTGTGCCGTGGATAATCCCACCGATCTGTGCCCATCTCTGAAGGCTGTTGTGGAAAACAAGAATGCTCTGAACACGATGGTGGACGACTATGTGCTTCAGGTCATCGTCGGCGTCAAGAGCGTCGAGGATCACGACGCCTTCGTGCAGGAGTGGCTGGCCGCTGGTGGTCAGGCCTGTGAGGAAGCCTACAACGAGTGGTATCAGAGCAAGTAACTGCGGCTGAATACGGGACGCCGGGGCATCCGGCGTCCTTTCTGACGATGGGAGGGCAATATGAAATACAGCAGAGAGGTTCCTCTTCACAGCGAATGGGATGTGATCGTATGCGGCGCGGGGCCTTCCGGGATCGCGGCGGCAGTGACGGCGGAAAGACTTGGAATGCGCGTGATGCTGTTGGAACGCTACGGTTCAGTCGGCGGATGCTTGACGTTGGGAAATGTGAGCACGATCATGGGCAGCGTTGCGCCGGGCACCATTCGGGATGAGATGGCAGGCCTGCTGCGCAGCAGGGATGTTTCGACGGGCATCGATTGTGACCAAGCTAAAGGCGCGCTGATTGAGTGGCTGGCGCAGGAGCATGTCACCTTCCGACTGCAGACACCGGTCGTCGATGCGCTGACGCAGAACGGGACGATTCAGGGCGTTTATGTGCTGACGCAGCAGGGAATTGCACTCATTCGGGGCAGGGTGGTTATCGACGCGACAGGAGACGGCTTTGTTTCCGCGATGGCAGGCGCGCAAGTCATGGTGGGACGCGACGGGGACGGCCTTGTGCAGCCGTCGTCCATCATGTATACGATTGACGGCGTGGATCCAGACTGCACGCTGGTGTGCAACCACGAGGAGCATTATACGACCTTCCCGGACGGACGGGAATATCTGGCCCTTTGCCATCAGGCCGCCAGGGACGGAAGACTGCCGCCCAGCGTTTCCATTGTTCGCCTGTATGCCACCGGCGTACCGGGGGAGAGATTGGTCAATGCGACGCAGGCAAACGGCGTGTGCGTGCTGAACGACGGGGATACTGAGCGCGCGGAGATCGACCTGCGCCGACAAATCCGGCAGGTTAACGATTTCCTGCGTACCGAGGTGCCGGGATTTGCGGGCATTCGTCTCAGAACGAGCGCCTCTACGCTGGGCGTTCGGGAGAGCCGCCGCATAGCAGGACGTTATCAGCTTTGCGCAGAGGATTTGCTGACCGGGCGTCGATTTGAGGATGTTGTCGTGCATAACGCCAACTTCCCGATTGATATCCATAATCCGAGCGGCGGTGGCCAGGCTGAAACGGAGGGGTGCCCGCATAAAGCGCAGCCCTATGATATTCCGATGCGTGCGCTTCAGCCGTTGGACATCGAGGGACTTGTTCTCTGCGGCCGGTGCATCAGCGGCTCTCATCGGGCGCATGCTTCCTACCGGGTCATGAATATCGCAATGGCCATCGGGCAGGCGGCAGGCACGATGGCGGCGGTGTCCGTTCAGGGCAACATCCCTGTTTCGGAGTTGAAAGCCGATACTGTTCAAGCGAAGCTTCTCGAGCAGGGTTGCCGCATCACAGACGCCTGAATCATGGCATGAGGGGTGTGCATAAGGTGTGCAGCAGCACCCTCCTGCACACCCTGAACCTTTCGAGCCGACAATCGTAACTTGTATCAATATATCGGTTCAGACACAGCAAATCAGCCTTGAGAGCTTCAAGCTTTCAGGGCTTTTTTGCGTCCTGAAATATCCTGCGTGACGCCTTGCGCCGCATCCCGCATTGTGGAAAGCCGTGCGGGATGGTATAATGGAGCAAATGGAGGAGGGCGGATGATGAGAAAAGCGGCGATAGGTCTGGCGCTCGCGTGGGTGTTGCTGATGGCGTGCGGCGGTGCGCTGGCGCAAACAGCGGAGGAGATCACGGGGCAGTGCAGCCTGCGCGACGCGGGCGGCAGAGCGCTGGCCTGCCTGAGCGATGGCCGATATGACACGAGCTGGTCGGCATATGGCAAGGAGGCGCGGCTGGTGCTGAATGCACAGGAAGCGCCCATACATGGCGTATACCTGCAATTCTACAACTATGCCTGTCCGTTTGAGGTGCAGGCGAAGGATGCGCAGGGCAAATGGCAGAGGATTGCCGCCTGTGATACGGAATACCTGACCGGGTATGCGGCGTGGCCGGAAGGGGCGACGGAGATCCGCATCCGTCCGACGCGCAGCAGCGATCGGCTGGCGCTGGCGGAGGTACACCTGTTTGGCAAGGGGGAGATGCCCGACTGGGTGCAGCGCTGGCAGCCGCCGCTGGAGAAGGCAGATCTGCTGGTGGTGGCAGCGCACCCGGACGACGAGCTGCTCTTCATGGGCGGCACGATTCCGTACTATGCTGGAGAGCGCGGGATGGCGGTGCAGGCGGCGTATCTGGTACCGGCTACGCCGTACCGCAAGCTGGAGCTTCTCGATGGGCTGTGGCTGTGCGGCGCTGTGCATTATCCCGACATCGGCACTTTCCCGGATCGCTTTGCCCTGTCCGTGAGCGGAATGTATGCGCAGGAGGGATGGAGCGAGGTGCGCGTACTGCGCCATATGGTGGGGCTGTACAGGCGCTATCAGCCGGATGTGGTTGTCACGCACGATGTGCAGGGCGAATATGGACATGGCGCCCATCGCGCGGCGGCAGACGCTGCACAGAAGGCGGTGGCGCTGGCGGCAGATGCGGCCTACCAGCACCGCAGCTTGCCGCAGACGACCCCGTGGACGGTGAAAAAGCTGTACCTGCACCTGTACGATCGGGGGGAAATCCGCATGGATTGGCGTGTGCCGCTGGAGGCTTTCGGCGGGCGGACGGCATTTGACATGGCGGAGGCCGCCTTCGCCTGCCATATTTCTCAGCAGGACACGGAATATCGCGTGGAGGACTTCGGCCCTTATGACAATGCGCGGTTTGGTCTCGCATGGACGATGGTGGGCGAGGATTGCGAGAAGAACGATTTTTTTGAGCATATGGACGGAAATTCGCAGTTATGCAAATAAAACGAAAAAATGGGCAGGAAACCGGGCTGTGTGGCGCGAATTGTTGACAAAAGTTCAGAAATGACAAGGGGATCTATCCAGATGAAATTCACCAAAATGCATGGGCTTGGCAACGACTACATCTATGTCAACGCATTTGAAGAACAGGTTGATGATCCGGGCGCGCTGGCGGCGGCGATCAGCGACAGGCATTTCGGCGTAGGCGGGGATGGGCTGGTGCTCATCGGGCCAAGCCGCGTCGCGGACTTTGAAATGCAGATGTACAACGCGGACGGCTCGCGGGGCGAGATGTGCGGCAATGCCAGCCGGTGCGTGGGTAAGTATGTGTATGACCGCGGGCTGACGGATAAGACCGTGGTGACGCTGGAGACGCTGGCGGGCATCAAAACGCTGCGCCTGACGGTGAAGGACGGACGGGTGGAGACAGTGCGCGTGGACATGGGAGCGCCGAAGACGGACTGCGGGCAGGTGCCCTGCCTGCTGGGGCAAGGCGTGGTGACACGCACCCCCATTGAGGCGCTGGGGCGCACGTTTGAGATCACGCCGGTGGGCTTTGGCAATCCGCACGGCGTGATCCTGCTGGACGAGCCGGTGGAGGCGTTTGATCTGCACCGATACGGCCCGGTGCTTGAAAAGCATCCGGCATTTCCGAAAAAAGCGAATATCGAGTTTGTCAATGTGCTGGCACGGGATCGCCTGCGGATGCGGGTATGGGAGCGCGGCAGCGGCGAGACGCTCGCCTGCGGCACGGGTTCCTGCGCGGCGCTGGTGGCGGCCCACCTCTGCGGGCTGGCGGACAGGTGCGCCGTGGTGGCGCTGGACGGTGGAGAACTGATCGACGAATGGGACGAGGCAACGGGGCACGTGTTCATGACCGGCCCGGCCACCCATGTGTTTGACGGTGTATACGACCTGAAACGGTGACCGGTTCAAGGCGACCAGAAAGCGAGGAAAGCCCATGACGCTCGTTTCCGAGGCGATGATCTTTGCCGCCGGCGCACATGACGGGATGCACAGGAAGGGAACCAACGTCCCCTACATCGTCCATCCGGCCGAGGTGGCGGCGATTGCCTCCACGATGACGGATGACCCGGAGGTGCTAGCGGCGGCTGTGCTGCACGACGTGATGGAGGATTGCGGCGTGAGCGGGCAGGAGCTGGCACAGCGCTTTGGCGCGAGGGTGGCAGAGCTGGTGCGCAGCGAAACGCAGCAGCACTGCGGCGATCCCGACAAGACGTGGGAAATGCGCAAGCACGCTGCGATTGAGCAGCTCGCCCGCGGAGACCGGGATGCGAAGATCATTGCACTGAGCGACAAGCTGAGCAATATGCGCGCCATTCATCGGGATTACGACGTGCAGGGCGAAGCGCTGTTCATGCGGTTTCATCAGCACGACAAGCGCAGGCACGCATGGTATTATCGGAGCTGCGCAGCGCTGCTCAAGGACGAGCTGGGCGGCACGGAGGCTTGGGCAGAGTTCAACGAACACATCGACCATGTGTTCTTTGAGCCGCTCCCGGAGACACACCTGCTTCAGGCGTTTGCGGGATAAGGGAAGAGACGTGCAAGAAGGGAAACTTTTTCTTGACAACGGCGGTTGAATCCTGTATGATAAGCAATTAAAGCCGAGATTCCGGCAGAAGAAAAGAATGAACCTACGGAGGGAAATCAGGATGATGAACGGGCTGTCTTTCGCGTTTGCGTGTGAAGCGGTCATGTCGTCCTATTTTTCTATTGCTTCAAACCGCCTTTTGGCGGTTTTCTTTTCGTAATTGGAAAAAGGGGAGATCCGATGGCAACTTTGATCTTGGAAGACGGTTTCCGCGTAGAGGGAACCCTGTTTGGAAACAAGAAGCCGGCCATGGGCGAGGTGGTCTTTCACACCGGTATGTCCGGTTATCAGGAGACGATCACCGATCCGGCGTATCGCGGCCAGATTCTGTGCATGACCTATCCGCTGATCGGCAATGTGGGCGTGAACGAGCTGGACTTTGAGAGCGACGGTGTGCAGGTCGCGGGTCTGATTGTGTCCGAGCTGTGCGAGCTGCCCAGCAACTGGCAGCTCAAAAAGACGCTGGACGAGTACCTCGATGAGCAGGGCGTGCCGGGACTGTGCGGCGTGGACACCCGCGCGCTGACCCGCCATATCCGCGAGCACGGCGTGATGCGCGGCCGTATCGTCGCCGGAGAGGCGACGGAGGCGGACCTTGAGGCGTGCCGGGCGTTTGAGCAGCACGGCGAGGCGCTTGCGGCTTCCTGCAAGGCGCGCTATGATGTGAACGCAGAGGGCGATGTGAAGGTGGCGGTGTTGGATCTGGGCATGAAGCGCAGCCTGACGAAGAGGTTGGCGGCGCAGGGTGCGCAGGTGACGGTATTCCCCGCGGAGACGGATGCACAGGAGATTCTGGACAGCGGCTGTGACGGCGTGCTGATCTCCTGCGGCCCGGGCTGCCCGCAGGACTGCCCGAAGGCGGTGGAGACGGTCAAGGCGCTCATGGGCCAAAAGCCGATGATGGGCGTGGGGCTGGGCCATCTGGTGATGGCGCTGGCCAGCGGCTGCACGGTGGAGCGGATGCGCTTTGGCCATCACGGCTCGAATCAGCCGGTCAAGGATCTCGCGGCGGGAACCTGCGCGGTGACGGAGCAGGCGCACCTGTATGCGGTCAGCGGCGAAGCGCTGCCCGAGGGCGTGCGCGTCAGCCATATCAACTGGAACGACCGGAGCGTGGAGGGCCTTGTCTACGAGGGCAAAAACGCCTGCTCGGTGCAGTTCATCCCGACCGGTCTGGGCGGGCCGTTTGACACGGCGTATCTGTTTGACAATTTTCTCAAGACGGTTCGCGCGAACCGGAACCAATAAGGGGGGCTGACGATGCCGAAGAAGGATTGGATTCGCAAGGTACTGGTGATCGGCTCCGGCCCGATCGTGATCGGTCAGGCGGCGGAGTTTGACTATGCCGGCACGCAGGCCTGCCGCGTCCTCAAGGAAGAGGGGCTGGAGGTGGTGCTGGTCAATTCCAACCCCGCCACCATCATGACCGATACTGACATTGCGGACAAGGTGTATCTGGAGCCGCTGACGGTGGAGTCCATCGAGCGCATCATCGCGCGCGAGCGTCCGGACAGCCTGCTGGCGGGTCTGGGCGGCCAGACGGGCCTGAACATGGCGATGGAGCTGGACGAGTGCGGCATCCTTGAAAAGTACAATGTGAAGCTGCTGGGCACGAAGATCGACGCGATCCGCCGCGCGGAGGACCGCGAGGACTTCAAGAACATGATGCTGGAGATCGGCGAGCCGTGCATCGACTCCGTCATCGTCCACGATGTGCAGCCGGCGGTGGACTTTGCCAATGAGCATGGCTATCCGGTCATCGTCCGTCCGGCGTACACGCTGGGCGGCACGGGCGGCGGCTTTGCGGCGAATGAAAAGCAGCTCCGCGAGATCTGCGCGGACGGCCTGCGCTCCTCCCGCGTCCACGAGAATCTGATTGAGAAGAGCGTGGCGGGCTGGAAGGAGATCGAGTACGAGGTCATCCGCGACGGCGCGGGCAACTGCATCACCGTCTGCAACATGGAGAACTTCGACCCGGTCGGCGTACACACCGGCGACTCCATCGTGGTTGCCCCGACGCAGACGCTGCGCGCCGAGGAGGCGTATATGCTGCGCCACGCCTCGCTGAACATCATTTCCGCGCTGGGCATCGAGGGCGGCTGCAACGTGCAGTTTGCGCTTGACCCGGAGTCCATGCGCTATTACGTCATCGAGGTCAACCCGCGCGTGTCCCGCTCCTCTGCGCTGGCATCGAAGGCGACCGGCTATCCGATTGCCAAGGTGACCACGCGCATCGCGCTGGGCTATACGCTGGACGAAATCGCTAACGGCGTGACGGGCTGCACCTATGCCTGCGCGGAGCCGACGGTGGATTACATCGTGCTCAAGTTCCCGCGCTGGCCGTTTGACAAGTTCGTGTATGCGGACAAGCGCATCGGCACCAAGATGAAGGCGACCGGCGAAATCATGGCCATCGGCACGAACTTTGAAAGTGCGCTGCTCAAGGCCGTCCGTTCGCTGGAAACCGGCATGGACAGCCTGTGCGTGCCGGCGCTGGAGGCGCTCTCCGATGAGGAGCTGAAGGAGCGCCTGCACGAGATCAACACCGACCGTTCGTTTGTGGCAGCGGAATGCCTGCGCCGCGGCATGGGCATCGAGTATGTGCATGATGTGACGCACATTGACATCTGGTTCCTGCAGAAGATTCTCAACATCGTGGAGATGGAGCAGGCGCTGCGCCTGCTGGGCAGCGCGGATAAGCTCGAACGCGGTATGCTGATGGATGCCAAGCGCATGGGTATGTGTGACCGCGCGATTGCCCGCTTTGTGGGCAGCGAAGAACTGCACATCCGCGAGATGCGCAAGGCGATGAATATCCTGCCGGCGTTCTGCAAGGTGGATACCTGCGGCGGCGAGTTTGAGGCCGTCAGCCCGTATTTCTACAGTGTGTACGGCGGCACGACGGAGGCATTCCCCTCCGAGCGCAAGACTGTGGTGGTGCTGGGCTCCGGCCCGATCCGCATCGGTCAGGGCATTGAGTTTGACTACTGCTCCGTGCATTGCGTCTGGGCGCTCAAGCGTGCGGGCTATGAGACGGTCATCATCAACAACAACCCGGAGACCGTTTCCACCGACTTTGATACCGCGGACAGGCTGTACTTTGAGCCGCTGACCCCGGAGGACGTGTGGAACATTCTGGAAATCGAGCGTCCGGCGGGCGTGGTCTGCCAGTTTGGCGGTCAGACCGCCATCAAGCTGGCGAAGGCTGTCCATCAGGCGGGCTATCCGATTCTGGGCACAGATCTGGCCGATATCGACGCGGCTGAAGATCGCGAGCTGTTCAACCAGCTCCTCAATTCGCTGGGCATTCCGCAGCCCAAGGGCACCACGGTCTTTACCGCAGATGAGGCGGTGGCCGCTGCCAATACGCTGGGCTATCCGGTGCTGGTGCGCCCGAGCTATGTGCTGGGCGGACAGGGCATGGAGATCGCGTATGACGAAAAGCATATCCGCGAGTACATGGACATCATCAACCTGAACGTGCAGGAGCATCCGATTCTGGTGGACAAGTATCTGCTGGGCAGGGAGATCGAGGTGGATGCAATCTGCGACGGCGAAAACGTGCTGATTCCGGGCATCATGGAGCATATCGAGCGCGCGGGTATTCACTCCGGCGACTCCATCTCCGTCTATCCGCCGCAGCATCTCGCTCCGCGCATCCAGCGCATGGTGGCGGACTACACGATCAATATCGCGCGCAGCCTGCACGTCAAGGGTCTGGTGAACATCCAGTTTATCGAGTATGCCGGCGACATCTACATCATCGAGGTCAACCCGCGTTCTTCCCGTACTGTGCCGTACATCTCCAAGGTGACGGGCATTCCGATCGTGGAGCTGGGCGTGCGTGCATCGCTGGGCGAGAAGGTGCCGTCGATGGGCTTTGGCACGGGCCTGTATCCGCCTGCGCCGACCGTGGCGGTCAAGATGCCGGTGTTCTCCTTTGAGAAGCTCAATGAGGTCGAGGTGGCGCTGGGACCGGAGATGAAGTCTACCGGCGAGGCGCTGGGTCTGGCGGAGACCGCCGAGGAAGCGTACCTCAAGGGATTTGCTTCCACGAAGATGGCCATTCCCAGACCGGAGGAGGGCGGCGTGCTCTTTGCCATCGCTGACCACGATAAGCGCGAGGCGATTGAGCTGGCAGAGACGTTTGCGGCGCTGGGCTTTGATATCTATGCGACCAGCGGCACCGCGCACGTGCTCAACCATAACTATGTCGGCGCACAGCCTGTGCCGCGCCCCGGCGAGGATACGGACGCGCTGGCGAAGCTGTTCGATTCCGGCAAGATCCGTCTCATCATCACTACGCCGACCCATGGCCGCGACCCGATGCGTCCGGGCTTCCGCCTGCGCCGTATGGCGGTGGAGTATGGCATTGCCTGCATCACCAGCATCGACACCGCACGCCTGCTGATGAAGTGCGTGAAGATGGGCGATAAGGCGAAGGAAGTGCAGCCGCTGGGCCTGCACGATCTCGTGCTGTAATTCACTTTTTAGCAATAGAGAGCTGTCAGTTGATGCTGGCAGCTCTTTTTTGATACAGTTTGTATTCAAAACCCCTTTCTTTAGCGCGAAGCGGAGAAGGGTTTTGGGGATGAAATCCCCAA
>JAXJLD010000059.1:0-44347 GCA_036297385.1 Christensenellales bacterium
GCGAAGCGGTCTACGATTGAAACGGGTTCAATTGATTGACGCGTTTTAGATGCAAATCAGTATCAAATGGAGTTTGTTTCAGGAGAAGGAAGGTTATTCCATATCCGGCCACGGCTCGTACAGCTCGTCTTCGGGCAGAATTTCGGCGGTGCCGTCGGTGACGCGGGTGATTTCCGCAAGCAGATGCTCTGCGTCCTTTTCGCGCACCATGAGCGTGCAGACGACGCTTGCGCCGAATTCGTTATGGATGATCTGCACGGGCGCGGAGCGCAGGAAATACTCCAGCCGCTGCCATGTGGAGTAATCGACCTCCACCATGTAGCGGATGCTCTTTTCCATCACAACTACGCCCGCCGCATCCAGCGCCGTTTTGCTGCCCTGCGCATAGGCACGGACGAGGCCGCCTGCGCCCAGCAGTATGCCGCCAAAGTAGCGGGTGACCACCACGGCGCAGTTGACGACACCACGCGCCTTCATCACCTCGATGATGGGCATACCAGCTGTGCCGCCCGGCTCGCCATCGTCGCTGTAACGCATGATGCCGCTGTTCAGTCCGATGATGTAGGCATAGCAGTTGTGGGTGGCATCCTTGTGCTTCTGACGGATGCGAGAGAGGAAGGCGAGCGCTTCCTCTTCGGTCTGACAGGGGCAGCCATAGCCGATGAAGCGGGACTTATTGATGATGAACTCGGCGCTGTTTTCTTCGCGCAGGGTCTTGTAAGAGAGCGGGGCGGGCATCGTCAGGCTCCTTTCGCATGGATACAAAAACCGGCGGCATGAGCGAGCGGGCGTTCATACCGCCGATGATCGGCTTACTCGAGGGTGAAGAGGTGGAACTTCTTCTTGCCGGAGCGCAGCATCAAGCCGTCGCCGGTGAACATCGCTTCGGTGACCACGGCGTTCACATCAGCCACCTTTTCATCGTTGACGGCTACGCCGCCGCCCTGAACCAGACGGCGTGCGGCAGAATTGGAGGCGGCAATGCCGCTGCGCACCAGCAGGGTGGTCACGCGTGCATCGGCTGCCAGTTCATCGCGGGTCAGCGCGGTGGTGGGGATGGAGCCGCCCATGCCAGCGCCGCCGAACAGCGCCGCAGCGGCCTCCTGCGCCTTGGTGGCCTCGTCCTCGCCGTGCACCAGCTTGGTGACCTCGTAGGCGAGCACCTTCTTGGCCTCGTTGATTTCGCTGCCCTCCAGCGCACTCAGGCGGCGCACCTCGTCCATCGGCAGGAAGGTCAGCAGACCGAGACACTTGGACACGTCCTTGTCGTCGATGTTGCGCCAGTACTGGTAGAAGTCGTAGGGGGAGGTCTTTTCGGCATCGAGCCAGAGCGCACCCTTTTCGGTCTTGCCCATCTTGCGGCCATCGTGGGTCAGCAGGAGCTGGAAGGTGCAGGCATAGGCGCTGGTCTGCTCCTTGCGGCGGATGAGATCCGCGCCGCCGAGCATATTGCTCCACTGATCGTTGCCGCCCATTTGCAGACGGCAGCCATAGCGGTGGAACAGCTCGAGGAAGTCATAGCTCTGCATGAGCATATAGGTGAATTCCAGGAAGCTCAGGCCGTTGTCCGTTGCCATGCGCGCCTTGTAGCACTCGGCGGTGAGCATCTTGTTGACGGAGAAGGTGGAGCCGATGTCGCGCATGAATTCGATGAAGTTGAGGTGGCGAAGCCAATCGCCGTTGTTGGCAATGATGGCCTTGCCCTCGCCGAAATCGAGGAAGCGGCTCATCTGCTGCTTGATGTGCGCAACGTTGTTGTCGATGGTTTCCACGGTCATCATTTTGCGCATATCGGTCTTGCCGGACGGGTCACCGATCATCGCCGTGCCGCCGCCCATCAGGGCAATCGGCTTATGACCGGCGCGCTGCATATGCGCCATCGCCATGATCGGGATGTAGTGACCGATGTGCAGGGAGTCTGCCGTCGGGTCAAAGCCGACGTAGAAGGTGGTCGGCTGCTCGAGCTGCTTGTAGAGCTCTTCCTCATAGGTAACCTGCGCGATGAAGCCGCGCTCCTTGAGAATGTCGAGAATGTGCTGTGCCATGGGTGATTCCTCCTGATTTGTTGTGGGGAGACACAAAAAAACGCCTGCCCCAACCGATATTGATGGGGAAGGCGTGACATACGCGGTACCACTTCCGTTTAAGGCCGCCTTGCGGCAGACCTCCTCATTGCCCGCAGACACGGGCGCTGCGCTGTATCCGGCGCACCGGCAGCCGCCTACTGGCGCATCATCGCGCGTTCAGGGCCGAGCTCCGGGATGTATTCGGCACACCTGCTGATACCGCCTCGCACCGACCGGCGGCTCTCTGAATCAGAAAAAGTATGCGTACTTGTTCCCATCAACGCTTCTGGCGATATTATAAGATGGGCGGGCGGGAAAGTCAAGGCTTTTTTCACCGCAGTCAGCGCCTTGCGGGCGGGGGCTTTTTGCGGTACAATGGGAATGAAAAACAGATGGGGAGAAAAAGCGATATGATTCACATTGTGCTGGTAGAGCCGGAGATTCCGCAGAACACGGGCAACATTGCCCGCACTTGCGCGGCAACGGGCAGCGAGCTGCATCTGGTGGAGCCGCTGGGCTACAAGCTGGAGGACAAATATTTGAAGCGGGCGGGGCTGGACTATTGGCCGCTGGTCAAGGTTCACGTCCACAAGGATTTTGGCGAGGTGCTGGCGCAGTATCCCGACGCGGCATTCTATTATGCCAGCACCAAAGCGCCGCGCAGCTATGCGCAGGTGGCGTACCCGCGCGATGTGTTTCTGGTGTTTGGCCGGGAATCGCGCGGTCTGCCGGAAAACCTGCTGGAGCGCGTGTATGACCGCTGCATCCGCATCCCGATGGTGGAGGGCGCACGCAGTCTGAATCTCTCCAATTCCGTGGCGATTGTGACCTATGAAGCGCTCAGGCAGCATGACTTTGAGCATCTTCTGGATCATGGTGCGCTTACGGGACGCGAGGAAGAAGGCGGCGCATGGCTGGATTACCTGTGAGGAAAGCCCAATGGGCGCATAAGGGTTGACACCCTCTTGCCTGCTGGGGTACAATGACGGGGAAAGTGGAGAAACCCAAAGAGAGAGGACGAGGCGCGTGAAAAAGAAGAAAAAGAGCCGCATTGGCTTTCGCGTGGCGGCGGGCGTGATGGATGTGTTCGGCGTGGCGGCTGCCTCGCTGGCGATTGTCGTGCTGCTGCTGATGCTGGGCAGCCTGTATGGCTGGCTGCGGCAGGATCTTTCCGTGACCTTTGCCGACCTGAGCGATAACATCACGGACGCAGTCATCGTGAACGACGGCGCACAGTAACACGCTTTGCCATGCCCGGCGAAGATTTGAACAAAAGGAAAAACAGGCGTGCGCCCGGTGTGCGGCGCACCGGATCGAAGGGGTGGATGGCATGAACACATCCTGGCCGACACTGACGCAGGAGGTATTTGCCTGCGAAAAATGCAGGCTTTGCCAGACGCGGCAAAACGTCGTTCTGGGCGAGGGCAATCTTCATGCGGCGCTGATGTTTGTCGGCGAGGGGCCGGGTGCGCAAGAGGATGCATCGGGTCGGCCCTTTGTGGGTGCGGCGGGGCAGCTTCTTGACAAAATGCTCGCGGCCATCGGCATGACGCGGGAGCAGGTGTACATCTGCAACATCGTCAAGTGCCGTCCGCCTGCCAACCGCGTGCCGGAGGCCGATGAACGCAATGCCTGTCTGCCGTATCTGCGTGCGCAGACGGCGCTGGTGCGGCCCAAGGTGATCGTGTGTCTCGGCTCCACGCCGACGCGGGCGCTGATGGGCGACCAGATGCGCATTACGCGCGATCGCGGTGTGTGGCAGCTCAGGAAGGGCGTGTGGTTCATGCCGACATTTCATCCGGCGGCGCTTTTGCGAGACGAGGAGAAAAAGCGTCCGGCGTGGGAGGATTTCAAGGCGATTCGGGATAAACTGATGGAGCTGGGCGTGTACGAGCGCACGGTATAAGGCGTGCCGATGCGCATAACGACGCGCAACAATAGGTGTGTCAATGAATAGAAAGAGAATATAAAGAAGGCATGGAAAAATATCAACAGGCGCTGCGGGCGTTTTTGGCTGGCGTGATGCCGGGGCGCGAAAATGCGCTGGTCTTTGGCGAAGGGCCGATGCAGCCGAAACTGATGCTCATTGGCGAGGCGCCGGGCGAGCAGGAAACGCTGATGGGCCGCCCGTTTGTGGGCAAGGCAGGCAAGAACCTTGACCGTTTTCTGGAGCTGGCGGGGATGCAGCGCGAGGAGATCTTCATCTCCAACGCCGTGAAGCTCCGCCCGACCAAGACCGGAAAGACGGGCCGAATCTCCAACAGGCCACCCACCAAGGAGGAAATTGCGCTGTTTCGCCCGTGGCTGCTGGAGGAGATTGAGCGGGTGAATCCGCGGGTGATTGCAACGCTGGGCAATGTGCCGCTGCTTGCGGTGACCAATGACAAAAAGCTCACCATTGGCGCGGCACATGGTCACGTGATGGAGGCCGGGGAGACGGGCAGACCGCTGTTTGCGCTGTATCATCCGGCGAGCCTGATTTACAATCGCGCTCTTGAGCCGGTCTATGAGCAGGACGTGTGTACGCTGGCAGCATGGCTCGCTGCGCAGCCCTGAGCTGCTGCGCTTTCAGGCGCAAAAACAGACATTTGAACCGGTAGCTCTTTTCTTTGCAAGATGGGTATGTTAAGCTGTCTGTACAAAAGAATTTGGGGGGGAAGGCAACGATGATTGCGAATCTAATGGCCTATTTGCCTGTCCTGCTGTGCCTGCTGATGGGCGCGGCGCTGATGATTGTGGAGGTGTTTTTGCCGGGTTTTGGTCTGCCGGGCATTTCGGGCATCGTTCTCATTGGCGCGGGCGTGGCCATGATCTGGCTGAAGGCCGGCGCACTGGTGGCGCTTGCGACGCTGCTGGTGGTGATTGCCGTGCTGGCGGTGTTTGTCTCCTACATGATGCGGCGTGCATCTGAGGGGGGCGCACATGCGCGGATTTTCCTGCGCGAAAAGGAAGACCTGCACGCTCATGAGGATATGCAGGTGCTGCTGGGCAAGCATGGCCGCACGACCAGCGTGCTGCGCCCGGCAGGTATCGGTGATTTTGACGGAGTGAGGCTCAATGTCGTGACGGAGGGGAGCTTCATCGAGCGGGATCGACCGATTGAGATTGTGAATGTGGACGGCGCGCGTATCGTTGTGAGGGAGTGCCAAGGCGCCTGAGCCGCATCAATAGACTGAGGAAGAGGAAAGGGGAAGGATTATGGTGGAGAGCATCATCCTGATCGTTGCCATCGTTATCATCGTCGTCGTGTTTTTGAGCTTTGTGCCGCTGAATCTGTGGATTTCGGCGCTGGCTTCCGGCGTACACGTCTCGATCTTTACGCTGATCGGCATGAAGATCCGCCGCGTATCGCCGGCGAAGATCGTGGGGCCGCTGATTAAGGCGGAGAAGGCCGGTCTGACGATGGAAATCAGCAAGATGGAGGCGCATTATCTCGCGGGCGGAAACCTCGACCGCGTGATCACCGCGCTCATCACCGCGCGCGGCGCCAACATTCAGCTCGACTTCCCGGAGGCGTGCGCCATTGATCTGGCGGGCCGCGACGTATTGCAGGCCGTGCAGATGAGCGTCAACCCGCGCGTGATTGAAACGCCGGTGATCGCCGCCATCGCCAAGGACGGCATCGAGCTGCGCGCCAAGGCGCGTGTCACCGTCCGCGCAAACATCGAGCGTCTGGTTGGCGGCGCGGGCGAGGAGACGATCGTTGCGCGCGTGGGCGAGGGCATTGTTACCACAGTGGGTTCGGCGCAGACGCACAAGGAAGTTCTGGAAAATCCCGACCTCATCTCCCGCACCGTTCTGGGCAAGGGCCTGGATGCGGGAACGGCGTTTGAGATTCTGTCCATCGATATCGCGGATGTGGACGTGGGCCGCAACGTTGGCGCACAGCTCCAGATGGATCAGGCCGAGGCAGATCGCCGCATTGCGCAGGCGAAGGCAGAGGAGCGCCGCGCCATGGCTGTGGCGCGCGAGCAGGAGATGAAGGCGGCTGCGCAGGAACAGCGCGCCAAGGTCATCGAAGCCGAGGCCGAGGTGCCCAAGGCGATGGCTGCCGCGCTGCGTGAGGGCAAGCTGGGCGTGATGGACTACTACCAGATGCAGAACACCATTGCCGATACATCCATGCGTGACGCGATTGCAGGCATGGGCAGCGTGCAGAATACGCCGAAGAAGTAAGCCGAGTTAGAGGAAGGAGACGCCCGGGATGTGGGTATTCGTTATTTTGCTGATCGTATATCTTGTGGCGTTTTCCGCCGGGAAAAAGAAAAAGCGTGAGCCCGATCGCGCACCTAAAAAGTGCGCATCGAGCCGCGCAGGCGATGAAGCCGTGCGAATGCAGGCAGAAGAACCGGAGGCAAAATGCACACCGGATCTGGCGTGCGATATGGCGCAGGAGACCATTCCCGAAGGGGAGGATCGCTGTCATCCGGCTCCGATGAAGCCGCGCGTGCAGGCGGCAGAACCCTTGCAGGAAGCGCCGGATACGCTGGCGCAGGACGTGCTTCGTGGCGTGGTCATGAGCGAAATCTTGACGAGGCCGTGCGAAAGAAGAGCGAGAAGGGGATACCATGGATAACGAGATTCGCGTGGTGCTGGCGGACGATCAGGAAGGTATGCGCCTGATTCTGCGCAAAATGATCGACAAGGCAGAGGGCTTTACGCTCTGCGCTGAGGCGGACAGCGGCGATAAAGTGCCTGCTCTGGTGGAAAAATACAAGCCGGACGTCTGTTTTCTCGATGTGGAAATGCCGGGCATGACGGGCATCGAGTGTGCCAAAGCCATTCAGGACATGAATCCCCGGACGATCATCGTCTTTGCGACGGCGCACGAGGGATATATGGCGCAGGCGTTTGAAATGTATGCGTTTGACTACATGGTGAAGCCCTTCAAGGTCGAGCGCGTGATGAAAACGCTCGACCGGATCCGTGAGGTGATGCAGGGGCGGCAGGCTGCCGAAAAGCAGAATATGCGGGAGACGGTGGCAGCCGCAGCCAAGGCGCGCAGCGCACCGAGCGGGCGCATTATGCTCCACCACAAGGAGGGCGTGAACTTCGTCAGCCAATCGGACATTCTGCTGGTACAGCGCGAGAACCGCTCGACCGTCCTCTATGCGACGGGAGGGCGACGCTTTGAGACGAGCGAGGCGCTGGGCGATGTGGAGGAACGGCTCGATCCGCAGATTTTTTTCCGGTGCCACAAGTCCTATATCATCAACCTCAACGTCATTGACAGCATTACGCCGTATGGCCGCTGGACCTATGTGGTGCATCTGATCGGAACGGACAAGGATGCGCTGATTACGCACGAAAAATATGAGGAGCTGGAGGGTATGTTTGCCTGAGGGATAAGCTCGAAGGAAAAACAGCCTGAAAAAAGTAAAAAAAATGCGTTTTCTGCTTGCAATTCGCGGGGAAACGTGATACAATAATCCATGCTGATTATTTGAATACACCTGAGGAGGTGAATTGCCATGCCGAACATCAAGTCTGCTATCAAGCGCGTCAGCGTGATCGAGCACAAGACCATGCGCAACAAGATGGTGAAGTCTGCGACCAAGACCGCGCTCAAGAAGTTCAATAACAATGCGACTCCTGAAATGCTGAGCTCCGCCTCCGCTGCCGTTGACAAGGCCGCCGCGAAGGGCGTTATCTCTAAGAATGCCGCGAACCGTCAGAAGGCGCGTATGGCGCGCGTGCTGGCCAAGGCTGAGTAATTTTTCTCATGCTTGCAAGCCCTCCCGTTTGGGAGGGCTTTTTGTACGTGCGTTTCATCTCTCTGGGGGGAAAGAAGATCTTTGCTTCGCGTTGTATGATAATGCTCATGTGCGGTAAAGCAACACACAAGAATTTTGCAGACAGCAGCACCTATTATTCCGTACCTATTTATCAAAATTTAGAAAAACCATAATCTCATATTGACTTTTTTCGATTTGAAGTATATAATTAAATCAAGAAATTTAGATTTGAGGTGAGAACATGGTAAATATTTATGAGGAAAGAGCAAAAATCTTTAAGGCTTTAAGTGATGAGCGTAGGTTACGCATTTTAGAACTTTTGCAGAATGGCGAAAAGTGTACTTGTACTTTGACTGATGAAGTAAATATGCCTCAATCTTCGCTCTCCTATCACATGAAAATCCTATGTGAAGCGGGTATCGTGACAGGTCGTGAGGACGGTAAATGGACACATTACCAAATCAGCAAGCAAGGAAGTGAAAAGGTACTGGCTTTATTGAAAGATACGATTGCTATTAACGAAACAAATATGAGTTGTAACAAGTGTTCAAATACCTAAAAGCCGTTCCAACATGGCAACGGTTTTTTCAGAAACATCAAATCGAAAAATCTTGATTTATGAGAAAGAGAGGTTAGGATATGCAGGTGCTAAAAAGTGTTTGGGATTTCTTTCAGAATGAAGTCCTCGGTATGAAATGGCTAAACCAACTGATAGGAAATCTATTAGAAGCGTGTGGTCTATCTACCGAAACTCGGTTAGGGGGAAGCGTTCAGTTTTTCATCTACGACACCATAAAAATTATGCTATTGCTAGGCGTTTTGATTTTGATAATTTCGTATATTCAAAGCTATTTCCCGCCGGAAAGAGCCAAAAAGATATTAGGAAGATTTAGAGGAATCGGGGCAAATATGATAGCTGCCCTTTTGGGAACAGTTACACCGTTTTGTTCTTGTTCGTCCATTCCATTATTTATCGGTTTTACCAGTGCGGGGCTTCCGCTGGGTGTTACATTTTCCTTTTTAATTTCTTCTCCTATGGTAGACCTCGGCTCTCTTGTACTTCTTATGAGCATATTCGGTTGGAAAGTGGCAATCGTGTATGTCCTACTCGGACTTATAATTGCTGTTGCAGGAGGAAGTTTAATTGAAAAACTACACCTTGAAAATGAAGTAGAGGAATATATTAAAAAAGGAAAATCCGTTGATATTCCACAGGAAGAATTGCACTTTAAGGATAGACTTCATTTTGCATGGGAACAGGTTGTATCTACTGCAAAAAAGGTTGCACCTTATGTCTTAATCGGTGTAGGTATCGGGGCTATTATTCATAACTGGATACCAGAAGAAATTATTGTCAAGATACTCGGAGATAATAACCCATTTGGTGTAATTATTGCAACGATTGCCGGAGTACCCATGTATGCAGATATTTTTGGAACAATTCCGATTGCAGAGGCACTACTGGCAAAGGGAGCATTGTTGGGCGTTGTCTTATCTTTTATGATGGGTGTTACCACTTTGTCTCTGCCGTCAATGATTATGCTTCGTAAAGCTGTAAAGCCTAAACTTTTATGGATTTTTATTGCAATCTGTACTGTCGGAATTATACTGGTTGGCTATTTCTTTAACGCCATTCAGCCGCTACTAATCTGAAATGAGGTAGAAAAATGCACTGCGAAAATGTAAAAGAATGTATTTGCCCCAAAACATCGTGCCCAAATCATGGAAGGTGTTGTGCTTGCGTCATAAAGCACCGTACAACGGATAGTTTGCCTTATTGCTTGTTCCCAGATAATGGTGGGGATAAAAGCAATCGAAATCATTATGAGGTTTTGAAAAAACGCTTTCAAAGCGAAAAATAAATGGAGGTATTCATTATGTCATTATTTGATATAAAAAACAAAGAAGAAAAAACACTTGCGTGTGTTTGTAATGCCGACTGCCCGACAAGCGAGGCAACAGAAACTAAGCTGGAAAAAGAGTGTTGCGGAAAAACAGTGGACGGGATTTGCTGTATTAAGGTTTTAGGTTCTGGTTGCAAAAGCTGTCATGCACTGTTAGAAGCAGTTCAAGAAGCAGTTCATTCAATGGGACTTACCATTGAGGTTGAATATATTACAGATATGGAAAAAATTATGCAGTATGGTGTAATGAGTGTGCCTGCTCTTGTTGTAAATGAACAGGTTGCTTCTATGGGAAAGGTGTTGAAAGCAAAAGAAGTAGAAATACTTTTGAAAAAACTGATTTAGCAAACCCAGACCAGCCAGCAGGCGGCAAGTGAATGGGCTACGCCCACCATTGACAGCCCCGACTGTCCTTGCTGGTAGGTAATCAAGGGGCGACAGCAAAAAGCGCTGCCGCCCTTTCCCATAATCGAAGAAAGGGGGATTTTCCATGACCGAACAGGAAGCCTATCAAGAACATATTTGTTATACCCATGATACCTATTGCCGGATTGTTATTCGCCATACGTCCTTTGACGCTGCCCGTATGCTGGCGGCGAGGTGGAAACGGGAAATCTCCCTTGAATACTTGACCGAAGAAAAGTTTCTCTCACTAAGCACCATAGATGAATATTTTCAAGTGCCGGACTATGGCGAAATTTATCCGTTCTCTGTCCGGGGGCAGGCGATACTTTTAGATAGCTGCTCCCTTGCGGCTGCTCTTGCCGGGCAGAACGCCAGTTCAGATACAGGAGGGAAATCTCTTTGTATTACTTCCTGCACTTGACGCAGAAAGAAATCGGAGAACAAAGTGTTTGGGATATAAACTGTATTAGAATATAATGAGAGCTGCATACAAAACGCCGCCGGAGGAAGAAACCCTCTGGCGGCGTTTTTGCAAATGGTTTATTCTCGGAGACAGCGCATCTGGCGGACGGTATGCTCGTCCGGCGTGATATAGAGTGTGCGCTGATGGGTGTAAATGACAAAGCCTGCGGGGGTGCCGCCCGGCTTTTTGATGTAGCGGCGGAGCGTTGCGTCGATGGGAACCTGTGCGGAGCGCATCCCCTTGGAATAATAGGCGGCGAGCATGGCGGCTTCCAGCAGGGTGGTATCCGGCACTTGAACCGCGTGGACGAGCACGTGCGAGCCGGGCATCTTCTGGGCGTGAAGCCAAAGCTCATCGCCTTTTGCGCCCATGGTCAGGCGCTCGTTTTGCAGGGCGTTCTTGCCGACCTCGATCTCGATACCATCGCTGGAAAGAAACTTCATCGGCTGGGACGGGGCTTCTTTGCGGGGCTTGACGCGGGAAATGGTGCGGCGCACATGGCCGGAGGCTTCCAGCATACCGCGAAGCTCGGAAAGCCCGGCGGCATCGGTGCATTTGCGCAGATCGTCCTCCATCTGCTCCAAATAGGCCAGCTCCTGCTCGGCCTTTGCCTTTTGCTCGGCGGCCAGCGTCCGCGCACCGCGCGCCTTTTGATAGAGCTTGAAGTAGCGCTGCGCGTTCTGGGCGGGCGAGAGGGCGACGTCCATCGGAATGTCGATGGGCTCGCAGGTTTCGGAATAGAAGTTTTCCACGTGCGCGACGGGCTCGCCCTTCTTGAGCCGATAGAGGTTGGCCTGAATCAGCTCGCCTTTCTGGCGATATTCCTCCATACGCGCGGCGCTTTCGAGCGCTTCGTCCTGTATGGCGATCTTCTTCTCACAGCGCTCAATGTGGTTTTTGAGCGTGTGGGCGAGGGAACTGGCGCGCTGGTTCATGCGGTCGCGGCGGTCGCGCTCGTAGAAATAAGCGTCCAGCGCCTCGCTGGGGCTATCGTAAGAGACGCTTTGTGCGAGCGGCAGGTGGAGCTGTGCGAAGGGATAGACGTCTGCGGGTGCGCCGTCCTCGGAGAGATGGACAACGCAGGGCCCCATGTCCGGCATTGCCTGAAGATAGGCGAAAAGCCGTTCGGCAGCCTGCTGCACATCGAGCTGAGTGACGAGGGACGCACCGTCCAAGCCGATGCGGGCGCACGCCTCGCGCGCGGCCTGCGGCGAAAAGCCCGCCAGAGATGCGCCGATGGCCTTTTCGAGCTTGCCGCCGCTTTCGCTGAGGCGCTGTGCGATGGCTTCTGCGGTTGCCGTTTCGGGATTGAGCTTGCCCTGAGAAGGGGGATAAGCGTAGGGCAGGCCGGGCAGTACCTGACGCACGCGGGAGATATCCTCGCCGACGTGGCGTGCAGCGGAGAGAATACGCCCGTCCTCGCTGCGCAGGATGATGTTGGAATGGCGGCCCATGATCTCCACGACCAGCGTGCGCATGACCAGATCGCCCAGCTCACTGAGCGCCTGAATGTCGATTTCCAGAATCCGGTCGCCTGCGACGCGGCGAACGGACTGCACGCGGCCAGAGGACAGATGCTTGCGAAGCAGCATACAGAACATCGGCGGCTCCATGGGGCCTGTTTTGCCATGTTGACTGAGGTGGACGCGTGCGGCGTTGGCCGACGCGCTGAGCACAAGACGATGATTGATGCCCTGCGCACGGATGAGCAGGTGAATTTCATCGCGCTCGGGCTGGATGACGCGATCCACCCGCCCGTCCTTGAGTTTTTGATCCAGCTCGCGTGCGACAAAGCCGAGCATCACGCCGTCCATGGGCATATGAAAAACCTCCTTGGGAAATGCAGAAAATTAGCGTTCTCATTATAACATGGCGCGTGGAGAGAAGCAAATGCAAAAGCGGACGCGGCTTGTCATGCAAATGCATCAGAGGGAATACACTCAAGCGGAAGAAAAGGCAAGGGGTGATGGAGGATGAAGTGGCCGAAAATGCCGAAGATCTCACGGGTGTATGTGGAGCGCACGCTCATTGGATGCAGCGCTGCGCTGGTGCTGCTGTTGTCTGTTCAAAGCCGAAATGTGGAGCAGGAGCCTTATGAGGAGCCGCTTGAGGATATTCCGCAGGCGGTTGTGTCCACATCGGCACAGGATATGCAGCAGACGGTGGTGTACTATGAGGACGGGGATGGCTATCTCGTGCCTGTCCAGCGCGATGTGCTGCGTCAGGACGGCATTGCCAAGGCGACACTGGATTTGATGGTGCAGAGTGCGAGAAACGACATGGATGCGGCAAGGCTGGGGCTTTCGCCCGTGGTGCCGGAGGGAACGACATTTGAGCTGGACATTGCAGACGGGCACGCACGCGTAGACATGGGGCGAGAGGCGCTCAGCGCGGCTGACAAGCAGCAGGAGGAGAATATGCGCACGGCGATTGTCTGGGCGCTGACGGAGTTTGACACGGTGAAGGATGTAAACTTTCTGGTGGATGGGCAGAAGCGGGATACGCTGACGCATGGCACGAATATCTCCGGCTCATATACGCGCGTGGGGCTGAATCAGGAGGAGACGGCCGTGCCAACATTAGCTGGGGCGAATGAGGTTCAGGTGTATTTTCCAGCACAGGATGGGCGGCTGCTGGTGCCGGTGTCCCGCACGGTGTATTCCGACGACGATGTGGCGACGGCGGTGTTTGAATTCCTGCGCGGGCCGAAGGGGGACAGCGGGCTGGAGGCGCCGCTGGGCAGCGATGTGAAGCTGCTGGGCGTTGAGGTGAAGGATGGCATCGTGACGATCAACTTCTCGAAGGCGTTTACCGGCATTGCGGAGCAAAGCGACAGCGGCGTGCAGGCGATGCGCGCGCTGATGATGACCTGCACGCGCTATCCGGGCATCAAAAAGGTGAAGGTGCTGGTGGATGGCGAACCGTATCAGCTTCCCGTGCGGGACGTGCCAACGTTCGCAAACGTTGCGGCGGATGTAGAGAACAGCTTTCCGGAGGTCATGCTCATCGAATGACCGGCGAAAAAGGGCTGACGGAGAGTCGGCTCTTTTTTTCTCAAACGGAATGTGCTATACTGAGAAAAACGCTGTGGAGGAAGAGATACATGAGCCAACTGCCGCGCCTGATTGTGGCGAGCAACAACAAGAACAAGCTGAAGGAATTTGATGCGATTCTCGGTCATCTGTATACCATTGTTTCCATGCGTGAGGCGGGCGTGGATGCAGACATTGAGGAGAACGGCATGACGTTTGAGGAAAATGCGCTGATTAAGGCCAACTATGTGATGGATGCCACGGGATGCGCGGCGATTGCGGATGACAGCGGGCTGGAGGTGGATGCGCTGGGCGGTGCGCCGGGCGTGTACAGCGCACGATACTGCGGCAGGCACGGTGACGACGAGGCGAATAACGATTTGCTGCTGGAGAACCTGCGCGGCGTGCCTGCGCCGAGAACGGGGCGCTATGTGGCGGCGATTGCGCTGGTGCGTCCGGGAAAGGCGCCGATCGTGCGCCGCGGCGAGTGCGGCGGCGAGATTCTCTTCGAGCGCAGGGGAGAGGGTGGCTTTGGCTATGACCCGCTGTTCCAGTGTGAGACAGGCGAGACGTTTGCCGAGGTCTCGATGGAAACCAAGAACGCCATCAGCCACAGGCGGCGCGGCATCGAGGCGGTGCTTGCGGCGCTCCGGGAGGAAGCATGATGCGCGTCGGGGTGTTTTCGGACAGCCATGGCGATCATCAGGCGCTGGATGATCTGCTGGAGAAGATGGGTGCGCTGGACGCAGTGTGCTTTCTGGGCGACGTGGCGGGGGATGCTGAGCATTTGGAGGCGCGCCTTTCCGTTATGCCGAATCATCCGCCGCTGTATGCAGTGCGCGGCAACAACGATTATTTCGGCGTGTGTGCGCTGCCGTGGGAACGGATTGTGGAGCTGGACGGCGTGCGGATATATATGACGCATGGCCATCGCGTGGCCAGCCTGCTGAGCTTGGCTTATAAGGCAAACGAAGCTGGGGCAAAGGTGGCGCTGTTTGGTCACACGCATACGGCGCTGTGCGAAACGCAGCAGGGCGTGCTGCTGCTCAATCCCGGTTCGGCGGGCAACTATTGCCGCGGAGGACGGGCTCGGGCGAGCGTGCTGGAAATCAAAAATGGCGGATTGCGTGTGAGCAATATGCTGCTGTGAGAGCGCAGGAAAATTTAACGACAAAATTTTCATTTTTCTTCAATTTTGATATTGACAAACCGGCGGAAAAGAGATATAATAAGTCTCGCTGATTGAGCAACAGCCAAGCAGATGGAGAGTTGGCTGAGTGGTCTAAGGCGCACGACTGGAAATCGTGTGTGGGCTGATACCCCACCTAGGGTTCAAATCCCTAACTCTCCGCCATTAGCCATGATGGGCGCTACCCATCAACACCCGTTCAGGTGGTCGAGACCTGAGCGGGTCTTTTTTTATGCTGTGCGGTCGAGGCACAGCATAACGCACGATCAAACCCGTGCTCCTTTCTGCGGCTTATGCGCCGCGCTTATTGAGGTATTCTTCAAGCGCAAGGATTACCACGTCGGTGATCGTAAGCATTGACCCCTCGACGTAGCCTTTGAGTCTGGCGTTGAGATCCAACGGAATCCTCGCTGCAATCCGCTTCGTGAAGGCGGTTTCCTCCGTCCACTCTCGCGGAGTCACGTTCTTGCGTGCTCTGCTGGCCATTCGCCCCACCTCCTTGTGCCAGATGTTGCACACATAATATCGCGAGACAAGACGGAGCGCAAGAGGGCAAATGCGAAAATCCGCGAAATTTGGCCCCTGAGAGGCGTCAGCAGGAGAGGGAAAAGGGAATCATCCAGCCTTAACCCAGATAAAAGCTCTGAGAGGCCGTCAGAGAGGCACAGCAGCACAACCGACGCCCGCCTCCGCCCGCGCCTCGCGCGATGCGCTCGATGCGCCACTCCGGCGCGCTGCTGAGCGATCAACACTCTGCCGACGCCCGCCTCCGCCTGCGCTCCGCGCCCACGCCGTCGCCGCCTATTGCCGCCCGCCGTCGGCTCGCTCCGTCGCCGGCCGCCGTCCGCGCTGGCTGCGGTAGGCGAGAGGGGAGCGCTGATCGGAGCGCGGCGTCCCGCTCCTCCAACTCGCCGCCTTGCTAGTCGGCGGCGTCGCCGTCTGTCTGCTCCGCGCGCTCTCCGGCGCGCTGCTGTGCGATCCTCCGAGAGATCCTCTCACGCGGCGTGCGCACGCCCTGCGCCGCTACTTGGTCGCGCTCCTCTGGGTCGCGGCCGATGCTTTCTGTCTGCGGGTCGGCGAAGTTGTGCGCTTCCGCTCCCGCGCTACGCCCCCCTCGGTCAATCGTTGGCGTTCTCTCCGGCTCTGCGTCGCCCCCCTGGTCCGCGGGTCCCCGCCCGCGTCCCGGTTATTTTGTGCTGCCGCGGTCCGGCCGGGGCCCCCGCCCCGTCCTCCTCGCCCTGGGGCCCCTTCCCCTCGGGCTCGCCTTGGCTCGCGCTCTGGGGGGCTTGCCGCGCGGCTCGCGGGTGAGGGTTATCTGGCGTCTCCGCTGACGCTGCGCGGCCTTCCGTTGCCCCCGCTCGTGCCTGAACGGCGTCGGGGGGCTTCTTCGGCCCTTGCCGCGCCCCGTGCTCGCCCGCTTCGCCGCTCGCCCGGGTCGGTTGGTTTGGCCTGGTTACGAACGGGAAAGGGGAACGGATGACGAAAACACAAAAGGCCCCCACCGTCAAGGGTTCCCTTCGGCGCTTCGCGCCCTTGACTGTGAGTGCCTTTTGCGTTTAACCCGCGATCAAGTTGGCGGCGCCCTCCGCTCTGCGGAGGTTCCCCGCCAACCTGAATCATGGGGGTGTTCGTGTGTTTCGTCTCGTCGTTGCTGGTTCTCGCTCGTTCGCCGATTACGATCGGCTTGCCGCCGATCTGGATCGGCTCCTCGCTCGACGGCTGCCCGCCGTCGAAATCGTGTGCGGCGCCTGCCCCTCTGGGGCAGATGCGCTTGCTGTGCGTTATGCCCGTTCGCGGGGTCTCGCGCTTCGCCTGTTCCCCGCCGATTGGGCCGCCTATGGCCGCTCCGCTGGCCCCGTCCGCAATCGGGCAATGGCCGAATACGGCCATGCCCTTGTTGCGTACTGGGACGGTCGCTCTCGCGGCACGGCGTCCATGATCGGCGCGGCTCAGGCTCGCGGTCTGCGGGTAGTCGTTCGGCGCTTCTAGGCGCCGAGCATGCCGCCCTCATAGACCCTATCCGTCCAATAAGGCAGCTGAATTCTGCCATTAGCCACGTAAAACAGATACGCACTCCAGCACAGGCGGCAGCTGCCCCCGTCCTCGTCCTCCTGCATCTCACAAAGGCGGCAGCCCTTCTCCGGCGGGCAGCCGTCCTCCAGCAATAGCAACGCGCAGCTGAGCAGTGTTGGCTTCAGCTGCTTTTCTGTCGGCTCAAACATCGGCACCCGTCCTCTCGTTCCATGCCGCTGCGACCTGGCGTCGTGCCGTCGCAAGGTCTGGCAGCATGTCACGGCGTCCGGACGCCTCGGCCATCATTCGCCGGTTCGCGAAGATGACGCCACAGGTACCAACGCCGCATTTGCTGCACTGGATATTCACCACGGATTCCATGTACTGACGCATCACCAGCATCATGGGCTGCCCGCCGCAGTGGGGGCAGGGTAGCAACCTGATATCACCAATCCCCTGGTCATGCCGCATGATCAACACCTCCAGCAATCCATGCAATCATCACTTTGGGGTCATATCTCATGATTTCACATAGCACAAGGATGCTGCCGACGTCCGGCAGCATCCTGCTTTCAGGAGATTCCCATCTGGCCACGGTACCCCGGCTTACGTTGCAGAGCCGTGCAACGCGCGCCTGACTGATGCCCAGCACCTGGCGTCTCAGGTACCGCCATCTCGTCTTGGCCTTAAGGCGAACATTGCGCGCCTTTTCCCGGTGATTCATCCCTTCTCGCCCCCTACACAATTATACCAGAAACGAACACTTGTTCCCATTACGAAATTATTAAAAGAAAATTACGACCGGGGGACGTGGGGGATAATTGATCCACAGACGCCCGCTTACTGCTCTTATCCGTTCACCCTTGAGAACTTACAGGCAAGTCAATTCCGTATACCGTCCCCTCATTCCGGTCAGATTGACCGACAAGAATAGTAGCTACTCTACTAAGTAAGGGTAGTATATATAAGTCCTATACTACCCGGTCATTTTGACCAGATTGGAAGGGACATTTTGACCGGATTATGGACTTTCTTTGTCTGATTTGCTATCCTTGCGTAAAGTTGATATGTACTCCTGGATGTGCCGCGAGATAAAATAGCGGTTTGCTCCCATGTATTCCCGCTTCGTCCAGTAGATCCAGCCCTTCGTCTTGAGGACGGTCAGGCTGCGTCTGATGGTTTTCTCGCTCACTCCGATCATCCGGGCCAGCTCGTCGTGGGCGAAGATGCAGTACACATCATCGACGTCATAGTCATACCAGGTCTCCCGGCCGCCTGTGACGTTGTAGCTGCTCAGACGCCAACGATCGTAGATCATGCCGAACACAGCACGATCTACCAGGGAAAGATCTTCCTCTGCGAATTTGCCGATCGGCAGCGGAAGAAGAGAATAATACTTTGCCATGATGGGATGGGGTAATCATCATGCGTGAGGTGATATCATGACCTACGAAGAATGGTTCAACCTGTACCTGCGCCTGTACAAGCGCAATCTCAAGCCCAAGACGCTCGAAGGATATACACGGCTTCAAGGTCTCCTCGCGCCGATCCTCGGCGCGCTCGACCTGGAAGCCATCACACCGGATCACATCCAGGCGGCCCTGATCCTCGTCGAGGATCGTGCCAGCAGCCGTCAAGCTCAACTGGCCTACGCGCTCATGCACGCCACGCTGCGGCGTGCTGTGCGCTCCCGTCATCTGCCATTCAATCCAGCTGACGCCGTCGATAAGCCAGAGCATGAGAGCACGCCAGGGCGTGCGATCTCCGCTGCTGACTGGGCCACGCTGCGGCCCGTCATCTGCTCCGATCTTGCCCTCGCTCTGATGACGTATGCCGGACTGAGACGAGGCGAGTGCCTGGGTCTGCAATGGGGCGACGTCGACCTTGGAGCCGGATTGCTTCACATCCGGCGCCAACGTCTCCGTGTCGGCGGTCAGCTGATCGACCAGACAACCAAGAGCCGTGCCGGCTGCCGATCCGTCCCGATCGACGCCGAACTCCTGCCGCTCCTGCGCTCGGCCTTCCGGCTCGATCGCGCGCGGCACGTCGTCGGCTGCTCTCCGGAAACCCTGGGCCGTCGATGGAGACAAGCCCAGCTCGAAGCGGGGATCACGCAGCCGTACCGGCTGCACGATCTGAGGCACACATACGCCACGCGCCTGGTTACCGCCGGATGCAATCTCAAGGTGTTACAGTACATGGTCGGTCATTCTTCGTTCGATCTGACGGTGCAAACTTATACCCACATCGGCCCGCTAGAGGCCGCTGCTGAATATAGACGCGTCGCCGGATCGCTTCATTGATGGCGAGAGAAAGAGGCGAACGACTGGAAATCGTGTGTGGGCTGATACCCCACCTAGGGTTCAAATCCCTAACTCTCCGCCAAACCGGCTTCTCGAGAATTCGAGAAGCCGGTTTTTCTTTGCAGAAAAAAACAAGGGTGGCCTTCGTGACCGGGTGGCTGATTGAACGGAGTGGACAAACCCAGTCTTTGCCAATAGGCGAGCGGAAAGGCATGTATCAGTTGGACAAGACGTGCAAAAAATGCATGTTTAAGCGGCGATAATCGCGCTAAAGAAGAGGGTTTGAAGTTTCATTCACAAAGAGGCGCTAAATAGAGCACGGCAAAAAACGGGAATGGGAGGCTGTTTTCGCGCGGGTTTTCTAAGAGGTCAGATGAATAAAACGCATGGATATGTGGACACGATGGAGAGTAGAAATGCGATGCTGCGCAATTCTTTTGCAATTTGCTGTGCATTTTGTGCCGAAGGGATGCAAGTTGCACGATGAATGGGCAGCTAAGCGCACCTGATGAATGCCATAATCTGAAACTTATACATCTTGTTTAAAAAGTAACGACGCCGATTGACCGCTCATAACAGAATTGAGAAAATCTTGTAGAATATCTTGATTTTAACAGAGACGTGGTGTATGATGGTAAATGTATCATGAGGGTACAGGGTCTTGAAGGTAAGCAACCTGTGCCTTGAGTTCTGGCAAGCATCAGACATGATGACCATCGTATTAAGGAAAGAGGTAGCGTAATATGGCTAAGATTGATCTGACCAAGTACGGTATTGAAAACGCGGCGGAGATCGTGTACAACCCCTCTTACGAGATGCTCTTCGAAGAGGAGACCAAGCCGGGCCTGGAAGGCTTTGACAAGGGCCAGGTGACGGAGCTGGACACCGTGAACGTGATGACCGGCATCTACACCGGCCGTTCCCCCAAGGATAAGTATATCGTCATGGACGAGAACTCCAAGGACACCGTGTGGTGGACTTCCGACGAGTTCAAGAATGACAACCATCCGATGAGCGAAGCGGTTTGGGCGACGGTGAAGGATCTGGCGATCAAGCAGCTCACCGGCAAGCGTCTGTTTGTTGTGGATGCTTTCTGCGGCGCTAACCCGGATACCCGTATGGCGATCCGCTTCATCATGGAGGTGGCTTGGCAGGCGCACTTCGTAAAGAATATGTTCATCGCGCCGACTGAGGAAGAGCTGGCCAACTTTGAGCCGGACTTCGTGGTGTACAACGCTTCCAAGGCGAAGGTTGAGAACTACAAGGAGCTGGGTCTGAACTCTGAGACCTGCGCCGCCTTCAACATCACCTCCCGCGAGCAGGTCATCCTGAACACCTGGTACGGCGGCGAGATGAAGAAGGGTATGTTCTCCATGATGAACTACTATCTGCCGCTCAAGGGCATTGCCGCCATGCACTGCTCTGCCAACACCGATATGAACGGCGAGAACACCGCGCTGTTCTTCGGCCTCTCCGGCACCGGCAAGACCACCCTCTCCACTGACCCGAAGCGTCTGCTCATCGGCGATGACGAGCACGGCTGGGACGACAACGGCGTGTTCAACTTCGAGGGCGGCTGCTATGCCAAGGTTATCGGCCTTGACAAGGAGTCCGAGCCGGACATCTACAATGCCATCAAGCGCAATGCGCTGCTGGAGAACGTGACCGTCGATGAGAACGGCAAGATCGACTTCGACGACAAGTCTGTGACGGAGAACACCCGCGTGTCCTACCCGATCGACCACATCAAGAACATCGTTCGTCCGGTTTCCGCTGCCCCGGCTGCGAAGAACGTCATCTTCCTGTCTGCGGATGCGTTCGGCGTGCTGCCGCCGGTTTCCATCCTGACGCCGGAGCAGGCGAAGTACTACTTCCTGTCCGGCTTCACCGCAAAGCTGGCCGGCACCGAGCGCGGCATCACCGAGCCGACCCCGACCTTCTCTGCGTGCTTCGGCCAGGCGTTCCTGGAGCTGCATCCGACCAAGTACGGCGAGGAGCTCGTCAAGAAGATGGAGGCTAACGGCGCGAAGGCGTATCTGGTCAACACCGGCTGGAACGGCACCGGCAAGCGTATCACCATCAAGGATACCCGCGGCATCATTGACGCGATCCTGAGCGGCGATATCCTCAAGGCCGAGACCAAGACCATCCCGATGTTCAACTTCGAGGTGCCGACTGCGCTTCCGGGCGTTGATCCGGCGATCCTCGATCCGCGCGATACCTACGCCGATGTGACCGAGTGGGAGACCAAGGCGAAGGATCTGGCTGGCCGCTTCATCAAGAACTTTGTGAAGTATACCGGCAATGACGAGGGCAAGGCGCTTGTTTCCGCCGGCCCGCAGCTGTAATCGAATCCCTAATGACCCGGCAGAGCAATCTGCCGGGTTTTTCGTGCAAAAGAAGTTTTGTGCGCAAACTGTGGGGAGAATTGACAGTGCGTTTCGTTTTATTGTCAAAGCTGATTGCCAGCGCGGGAGGATTTATGGTATAATCAATTGACTACCATGATCCACTTGACATAAGAGGATCAAAATGGATGTAGACTGGAGGAATTTCTTATGCCGATGCAGATGGGTTTCCGTTGGTACGGCGAAGGCAACGATAAGATCAGCCTGTCCGATATCAAGCAGATTCCCGGCGTGACCAGCATTGTGTGGGCGCTGCATAACAAGATGCCCGGCGAAATTTGGACTGTTGAAGAGATTGCTGAGGTCCAGAAGCAGCTTGAGCCGTATGGCTTCAACATGGATGTGGTGGAGTCTGTCAATGTGCATGACGACATCAAGATTGGTCTGCCGACCCGCGATATGTACATCGAGAACTACAAGCAGTGCATTCGCAATCTCTCAAAGTTTGGCGTGAAGGTGATCTGCTACAACTTCATGCCCATCTTTGACTGGACGCGCTCCAACCTCTTCCACGAGGTCGGTGACGGCTCTACTGCGCTGTTCTATGAGAAGAACATGATCCAGGATGATTACAACGCGATGGCGAAGTACATCATGGATTTCACCGAGAAGTACAACATGACCTTCCCGGGCTGGGAGCCGGAGCGCATGGCGAAGCTCGACGAGCTGTTCAAGGCGTATGCGGATGTCGATCACGAGAAGCTCTGGGCGAACCTCAAGTACTTCCTTGAGGCGATCATGCCTACCTGCGAGGAGTGCGACATCAAGATGGCCATTCACATGGATGATCCGCCGTGGGACATCTTTGGCCTGCCGCGCCTGCTCATCAACGAGGCGAACATCGACCGCTTCCTCAAGATGGTCGACAATCCGTACAACTGCCTGACCCTGTGCTCTGGCTCGCTCAACGCGAATCCGGAAAACAACGTGGCGGATATCGTTCGCAAGCATTGCGACCGCATCGCGTTTGCGCATATCCGCAACGTGAAGCACTTCCCCAACGGAGACTTCTCCGAGGCCAGCCACCGCGATTGCGACGGCGATACCGGTATTCTGGATATCCTCAAGGCGTATCATGATTGCGGCTACGAGGGATACATCCGTCCGGATCACGGTCGTCACCTCTGGGGTGAAGGCCCGGGCAACTGCCGTCCGGGTTACGGCCTGTATGACCGTGCGCTTGGCATCATGTATATGCTCGGCGTGTGGGATATGCTCGACAAGCTCGAAGGCAAGTAATGCACTTTTTGGCCCATGCTTTGGTTTCAAAGCATGGGTTTTTATACTTGCACGGCGCAAAGAAAGGGAGAAAGTATGGAAGCAAGAGCGCTGTTGGATGCATTGCGCGTGGCAGAGCGGCTAAAGGATACCACCAGACATTGTTACACATCTCAGGGAAGGCATGAGAGCGTTGCAGAACATAGCTGGATGATGACGCTCATGGCGTTTTTTATGAAGAATGCGTTTCCGGATGCAGATATGAATAGGGTCATTCAAATGTGTATCATTCATGATCTGGGGGAGTGCTTTACAGGGGATATTCCGACGTTCATGAAAACCCAAGAGCATGAATCCTTGGAAGGAAATTTGCTGAATGAATGGGTGGATTCGCTGCCGGAAGCTGTCCGAACGGAAATGAAAGCATTGTATAAGGAAATAGAAGAAAGGAAAACGATCGAATCCAAGATATACAAGGCGATCGACAGCTTGGAGGCGTTGATTCAGCACAATTTTTCGGATATTTCAACATGGTCAGAAAATGAATTCGAGTTGAATTTGACATATGCGGATGACAGGGTGAGCTTTTCAAAGCATTTATCCGATTTGAGGAACGCCATTAGAGCGGATACGATTCAGAAAATCCAAGCATCGGAAGGGTGAGGGCCTTGTTTGCGCGGCGAGAAAGCCGATCGTATTTACATGGCGACGGCTTTGCCGAGTGATAAATTAGATGCCGGTTGTTTAGAATTCGAGGGATAAAAATCTGCTTTTGCTCTTTGGAAAGAAGAAGCGCAATGGGATGATTAGGCATGGAAGCCTAAGGAAGATAGCGATGAGAAGAGAATTGAAACAGGTTCTATATGTTTGCGCCTTCTGGTTAATAGGGGGTATGCTTGGTTATTTTGTAGTGACAAATCAAATGAATCAGATGAGCGATCCAGAGTATATCGCGTTCTGGGCAAGTCAAAATATGGCTGCTCCTGAACCGTTGGGATATACCAGAGGGATTCTTTCCTTTGGATTGCTTTTCTCTGGGATACCTACTGGCTTGATGCTTTATTGCGGCATAGTTAGAAAATGGCTGACACCTATTGCGCCTAAAATGATAATTGGGCTGATTACATTCCCCATTTACACGCTTGTTGGGGCAATCGGCTCGATTCCTTTTGTAGTTTATAATGGGTTGTCTTTGCTTAGAAATAACTCAAATAGGGATAATGTGAATAGAGGCGAAAGTCATAGCGAAAGAATAGGATGATGAGTTTTAATCCCTTAAATTTATAATCTAAGTGCAACACAAAAAAGAAGTGACGCACAGCATAAATTCCTTTGAGATGGTGTTTGCAGGCTACCAAGACAGGATCATCCTGTCTCATCACATTGATAGACCGACATTCCCGTTACCCGTTGGTAAAGAAGGTAACGAAGGATACAGCAGACTTTGTAAGGGATGGAATGATGGAATTGCTGCAATCCATTCCATCAGAATACGTTCTTTCCGTTACGCCCGATCGCAGTTGAAGATGCAAAAATTCTCCCGGTATTTGCTGGACGTGTCCTGCGCAAGGGCAGAGCGTAAGCAGAGAGCATAGACGTTCACCCCGGCGTACCGATTTGGTATGCTGGGGTGGGCGTTCATCAAGACGACAATCAACATGGAAAGGAAGAACACGATGGATCGTTTGACACGGTTGATCTATGAGGATATGAAACCAGCCTTGGGCGTGACGGAGCCGGGCGCAATTGCGTTTGCTGTGGCAACGGCCAAGGCGCACATTCAGGGCAAAGTTGATCGGGTGGATCTTCGCCTGAACAGCGGTATGTACAAAAACGCCTTCACCTGCGGCATTCCCGGCAGCGATCAGGTGGGCAATCTTCATGCTGCGGCGCTGGGCGCAGTGGGTGCCGATCCGGAAAAAGGGCTGGAGTGTTTGGATGGCGTCACGGAGGCGCAGCGCGAAGAAGCTGAGAAAATGGTCGCGGACGGGAAGATTCATGTTTCGATGAGCCGGGTGTCCAGCAATATCGAGATTGAAGCGACTGTGACCACGGATCAGGGTTGTGCTGTGGTGCTCATCCGCGACGCACATACCCATATTGTGGAGATCCGCGTCAATGATCGGGTGGTATTTCGGGCGGAGGAAGCAACCGCTTCGGCGGAAAAAGGACACGAAGGTGCGGAGATTCACAAGTATACCCTCGCGCAGCTCGTTCGGTACGCCGAGACGGTTCCGGCGGAGGAGATTGCTTTTATCGAAGAGGCCTACCGTGTCAATCTGGCGCTGTTTGAAGAGGGGATTGCCAGCAGCAAGACGACATTTGCGCCGTTCCTTCTGGCGAAGAATGGCGGAAAGCGGATTTCGGATGACGAGGAAAAGACGGCAGATTTGCTCTGCAATGCAGCGATTGAAGCCCGTGTCATTGGCCTGAATAAGGCGGCAATGAGCATTACCGGATCTGGTGCCCATGGCATCATTGCGACCATGCCGCTGTATGCTGCCTATAAAGTGCAGGGATACACAAAAGAACAACTGCTGCGTGCAACGGCGCTGAGCTATCTGGTATGTATGTACATCAAGGAGTACTCTGGAAAGCTGTCGGCGTTCTGCGGCTGTGCGATTGCAGCGGGTACCGGTATGGCAGTGGCGCTGGCATGGCTGCGCGGCGGAGATCTTGCGGCTTTGGAGCGGGTTATTTGCAACATGGCGTCCAGCATTACTGGCATGATCTGCGATGGAGGCAATCAGGGCTGCGTGATGAAGGGCATTGCCGCGGTAGGTGTCGCATATGCCTCGGTTTCGATGGCGCTGGAACACGTTTCCATTGAGCCGGTGCATGGCATCAATGGCCGCACGCCGGAAGATACCATGCGCTACATGGGCCAGATCGCCTCTCCGGGCATGGTGGGAACCGAAGCTACCATCATGGATATCCTTCAGGAAAAGCTGGAAAAGTCGTCTGGCGTATAACGCCATTGTGCGAAAATGGAAAGAAATGGGCCTGCTTGTGCAGCCAATTGAAAATGCGCACCGTATGCGATGCGCAGAGAAATGAAAGGAGACGTGCAGTTTGATGAAGAAGATTGAAACCTCCCGTGCGCCGGGCGCAATCGGGCCGTATTCGCAGGGCTTTGTGGTGAATGGATTTGTTTTTACATCCGGACAGATTCCGGTCAACCCGGAAAATGGTGAGGTGCCGGAGGGGATTGCTGCGCAGGCAGAACAGAGCTGCAAAAATGTTCAGGCAATCCTGGAGGCTGCCGGGACGGAGATGGGAAAGGTCATCAAAACAACCTGCTTTTTGCAGGACATGGGCGACTTTGCAGCGTTTAATGAAGTATACGCTCGCTATTTCGTGGGAAAGCCTGCCCGTAGCTGCGTTGCCGTTCGAACCCTTCCCAAGGGTGTTCTCTGCGAAATTGAAGCTATCGCGGAAGCTTGAATATGCACCTCATCCATTCTGACGCTGGAAATTATAAGGCATAAAGACACCCCATTTGCGATTCAGTACGCCATGCTGTTTTGCAAATGGGGTGTTGTGATTTATATGCTGAAGCCGAAGCTCTCAAACAGATTCAGGCCGGAGAAGTCAATTATTCCAAAGAGCAATAAGACGGCGGCAATAAGCAGAATGGCTGAGACGACAAGAATGAAGGTCTTGCTGAATTTGGAGGAAGAAGGGTTGGCGAAAGATTCCCGCGAGACAGAAAGCAGTGTGAATACACACGCGATGATGAGGATTACCGCGACGACCTTTTCCAATATCATATAAAAATCCCTCCGAAATTTTGTTGTGTTCAGTATATAGCATTTATATGCCGGTGTCAATATTTTTGTGAAAACGATTGCTCAAAATCTCGGTTTAACATTGAATTTTGATGGGGGATCATCGAGATGCTGGAATTGAAACGAGCGGTTCTGACGGATAAATGATGGAGTTTGTGCGGAATATACACGATAAGGATTCTTAATACGTGCAATTATTGTGCAATTCGCTTTTGATACGCTATGGATAGCGAGAAGATGCCGGAGAAAGAATGGAAACGTTTTCAAATGGATGAGTGGAATGAGTGAAGGGATTCAGAATGGACGATGTGGGGAAAATGTATGAAATTTGGCATATAAAGCAGGATTGACGAAATATTGAAAAAATAATTTAGAATAATATTGACAATTACGACCGGAAGTGCTATCCTGCGTTCAGAAGAAATCGTTTGTGCAAACGATTTCAAAAGACGTAAACCGAAAAGGAGGAAACCCAAATGAAAAAGACCCTGGTGGCGCTGTTCATGGCTGTGCTTGTGTGTGCTCTGGCCGTGACCGGCATGGCGGAAACCTACGACAAGCAGGCGATCATGGAGGCCTACAACAACCGCGACAATTCTGCTGCGACGGTGACATGGTCCTATGCAGAGAACCAGCCGATCGACTACCCGACGACCATTGGCGCGTATTACCTTTCGAACTACCTGTTTGAAAAGAGCAACGGACGGATCAATCTGGAGGTGTACTACGGCGCTCAGCTGGGCGACGAAACTTCCGTTCTTGAGCAGATGCAGTATGGCGGCATCAGCATGGGACGTACGTCGATGTCCCCGCTGTGCGAGTTTGTGCCTGCGATGAACGTGCTGCAAATGCCGTACCTGTATAACGATGGCGAGCATATGTGGAAGGTTCTCTCCGGCGAAATTGGTCAGAACTTCCTGGATCAGATTGAGGAGGTTACCGAGCTCAAGGGTCTGACCTATTATGACGCTGGCTCCCGCAACTTCTATGCGACGAAGCCGCTCAATAGCATGAAAGATCTGAAGGGACTGACCATCCGCGTTCAGGAATCCTCTCTGATGCAGGATATGATGAAGGCGATTGGCGCGAATTCTCAGGCAATGGCGTTTTCCGAAGTGTACTCTGCGCTGCAGACCGGCGTTGTTGACGGCGCTGAGAACAGCTGGCCCTCGTATTACACCACTGCGCACTATGAGGTTGCCAAGAATTACATCATCGACGAGCATACCCGCGTGCCGGAAGTTGTAACCATGTCCAAGGTGGTCTGGGATAAGCTGTCTGAGGAGGATCAGCAGCTGGTTGTCGAGGCGGCCAAGGCGGCTACCGAGTGTGAGAAGGCCATCTGGGCTGATTATGAGCAGGAGTGCCGTGCGCTGGTTGAGGATGCGGGCTGCACCATTGTCGAGCTTGATGCTGCTGGCGTAAAGGAGTTTCAGGATGCGGTTGCTGGCCTGTATGACAAGTACTGTGCAGACTACACCGACATCGTCGATGCAATCCGTGCGCTGGGCGAGTAATCATCCTGAATCAGGCAGAGAAGGCCGCCAGCCCCCTTTGGCGGCCTTCTTCTCGAAATAGGGAGACAGTTCGGAGGAAAAGTATGGATAAAGTTATGAAGCCGATCTCCAAAGTGATGAACGCGCTCTACAAGCTGTTCTGCCTGTTTTCGCAGGTTGTTCTTCTGGTGATCGTGGGCATTGTTACGATGCAGGTTGTCCTGCGCTGGATGAAGATGAACGTGCCGTGGGGAGAGGAAGTTGCCCTGTTCTTTATGGTCTGGATGGCATTCATCTCCTTTGCTATCGGCGTGATCGGAAATCTCCATATCTCCATTGTGATGCTCTTTGATAAGCTGCCCAAGGGGACGCAAAAGGTTCTAGCGTGCATCATCAATATCATCATTTTGATTGTGGGCGTTTTCTTTGTCATCTATGGTTGGAAGCTGGTATCCATGACGATGCGCTCTACCTTGCCGGCAACCAAGTGGCCTAAGGGCACCATGTACATGATGATTCCGGTAAGCGGCGTATTTGTGACATATGCCAGCCTGCTCAGGCTGCTGAAGCTGGAACGCTATATGCCGACTTACGGCAAGGAATGACGCGCGAAGGAGGTATTCCGATATGTATGATTTCGTGGCGATTGCGATTCTGTTGGGCGTGTTTTTCGGCATGATTCTGCTGAAGCTGCCCATCACGATTTCGCTTCTGTTTTCTACGGGTCTGACGCTGCTTTACATCGATATTCCGCTGATGACGATGGTGCAGCAGATGGCCAAGTCGATCAACAGCTTCTCGCTGATGGCTGTCCCGTTCTTCATCCTTGCGGGTGAGATTATGGGCGGCGGCGGTATTTCCGACCGCATGGTGGCCACGGCCAAGGCATTTGTCGGTCACTTGCGCGGTGGTATGGCGCACGTGAACATTCTCTCTTCGATGCTCTTTGGCCACCTGTCTGGCTCTGCGCTGGCGGATATTTCTTCTGTCGGCCCGATTGAGATCCCGCTGATGACCAACAATGGCTATGATAAGGAGTTTGCTGTCTCCACCACCATTGCTTCTTCCACCCTTGGCATTCTGATTCCGCCGAGCCATAACATGATCATCTATTCGTTGGCGGCGGGCGGTGTTTCCATCGGCGCACTGTTCATGGCGGGCCTTGGTCCGGGCATCATGCTGGGCGTGCTGATGATGATTGCTTGCTATTTCATCTCCGTCAAGCGTGGCTATCCGGTTGCGCCGAAGATGCCGATGAAGCAGCGCGTCTCGGTCACGCTGGATGCGATGTGGGCGCTCTTTACTGCGATCATCATTCTCGTGGGTACGACCATCGGCCTGTTTACTGCGACGGAGGCGGCTGCCATCGCGTGCGTGTATGCCTTTATCGTGGCGAAGTTCGTCTACAAGGAACTGAAGATGAAAGAGATCCCGGGGATGCTGTGGAATACCGTCAAGTCTCTGGCGATGGTGTTCAGCCTGATCGGCGCGGCAGGCGCATTTGGCTGGGTGCTGGCGTATCTGAAGGTTCCGGCGATGATCACCAATCTGCTGTTGGCAATCACGGAGAACAAGTTCATTCTCCTGCTGCTGATTAACATCATGCTGCTGCTGCTGGGCTGCATCATGGATATGGCGCCGCTGATCGTCATCGTTACGCCCATCCTTCTGCCGGCTGTTCAGAGCTTTGGCATGAGCCCGGTGCAGTTTGGCGTCATGCTGATTTTCAACCTTGCCGTGGGTCTGTGTACTCCGCCGGTCGGCTCTGCGCTGTTCATGGGCTGCGTCGTTGGTAAGACGAGCGTTGAAAAGGTCATTAAGCCGCTGCTGCCCATGTATCTGGTCATGATTCTCGGTTTGCTGCTGGTGACTTATCTGCCGGATGTCAGCCTGCTGCTTCCGCGTCTGATGGGTTATAACGTATAAGTTCAATCGTGCTGTAAGGAGATTCGTATGAAACAGGACGCACTTACCATCGGTTCTTTGACCGTTCCGCTGTATGCGGCGCAGACGCTGGTTGTCGGCTGCGGCGCAGCGGGACTCAATGCTGCGGTGTCACTTTATAAAGAAGGGATCACAGATGTCCTGCTCGTTACCGAAGGACAGATGCGGGGAACCTCGCGCAATACGGGCTCTGATAAGCAGACATATTACAAGCTAACAACTTGCGGCGACGTCCCTGATAGCGTGCGCAAGATGGCTCAAACGCTGTTTGATGGGCAAAGCATGGATGGTGATCTGGCGCTGGTTGAGGCGGCAATGTCCCTTCGTGGCTTTTACCATTTGGTCGATATTGGCGTACCGTTTCCGTGCAATGGCGCCGGTGAGTATATTGGCTACAAAACCGATCACGATCCCAATCAGCGCGGTACTTCGGCGGGGCCGCTGACCTCCAAGTTTATGACAGAGTGCTTGTTCAAGGAATTGACACGCTATGGCATCCCGGTCATGGATGGCTATCAGGTCATTGAGCTTCTGGTGGAAGATACGCCGGATGGCAAGCGGGCGCACGGTGTTCTGGCGCTCAATTTGAAGGCGATGAAGGCGGATGAGCGCTATGCTGTTTTCGCGGCGGACAATATTGTCTATGCGGTTGGCGGAGAAGCGGGGATGTACAAGACGTCGGTCTATCCCGTCAGCCAGATTGGCGGCATGGGTACGGCGCTGCGTGCAGGCGCACATGGCAAGAGCCTGACTGAATCCCAGTATGGCATTGCATCCATCAAGTTCCGCTGGAATTTGTCGGGTACGTATCAGCAGGTGCTTCCGCGCTATGTTTCAACGGACAAGGACGGCGGAGATGAGCGGGAATTTCTTGAAGGGATGTTCTCCTCCCGAGAGGCGCTTCTGCACGCCATCTTTCTCAAGGGTTACCAGTGGCCGTTTGATCCACGCAAGACGATGAATGAGGGATCGTCGCTGATTGATTTGCTGGTTTATCAGGAGACGGTGCTCAAGGGTCGGCGCGTGTTTCTGGATTATCGCAGGAATCCTTCCTCGGCTGAGCAGAACGGAGAATTTGATCCATCGTTGCTGGTGGGCGAGGCGTACGACTACCTCAAGAGCTCCGATGGATTGCAGGCAACGCCGATTGAGCGCTTGGCGCACATGAATCCGGCAGCGATCGAGCTCTATCGCGCACACAAGATTGATTTGTATAGCGAGATGCTGGAAATCGCAGTCTGCGCTCAGCACAATAACGGCGGCCTTGCGGGAAACTGGTGGTGGGAGAGCAACGTCCGCCATCTGTTCCCGGTAGGCGAAGTGAATGGTTCTCATGGCGTATATCGGCCAGGCGGCAGCGCACTCAATTCGGGTCAGGCGGGCAGCGCCCGCGCGGCGCAGTTCATCGCACATTGCTATCAGGGTGAGCCTCTTTCAGCGCAGGATGTGAAAAGCTATTTCGGCGATCAGATTGCCGGATGCATCCGCTATGGCTTGGATGCCCTCGGCGCAGAGGGCGAACCCCTTGATCTGAAACGTGAATGCGAGATGATGCAGGAAAGGATGAGCCGCTGCGGCGCCAATATCCGTTCCCGTGATGGGGTAGGCGATGCACTTCATGAAAACCGGATACAGCAGGAACGATTTGCCCATCCGGTACTGTCCGAGATGAAGGGGCTAAAGGATCTGTACCGGATTCGTGATTTGCTGGTGAGCCAGCAAGTGTATTTGGAAGCAATTGCGGATTATATCGATCACGGCGGAACGAGCCGCGGTTCTTACCTGATTTGTGACAAGGCAGGTCAGAAGCCCCTTGAAGCCCTGCCGGAACTGTTCCGATTTTCGCTGGAGGACAAGGGGCTCGGCGGCAAGATTCAGGAGATGGAATATCATCCAGAGGGCAGTGTCGCCTGCTGGCGCGATGTGCGTCCCATTCCTGCGGACGATAGTTGGTTTGAAAAAGTCTGGAGAGATTACCGCGAGGGCCGTTACTACGAACAATAAATGCGATACATGGAGGCGTTGCAGATGAATAAATTCATGACAGCTGACGAGGCGGTCAAGCTGGTGCAGGATTATGACAGCGTAGCTGTTTCGGGCAACGGCGGCGGCATCATGGAACCTAACTTTCTCTTTGAAGCGCTGGAAAAGCGTTTTCTGGAGACGGGGCATCCTACCAACCTGACGCTGACACATTCTGCGGGCATCGGCGATAAGGAGAATGGCGGTGTGAGCCGCTTCGCTCACGAGGGCATGATTAAGCGTGTGGTGGGCGGACACTGGGGTTGGTCGCCGCGAATGCAGCGGCTGGCGAACGAGAATAAAATCGAAGCGTATAATTTCCCGCAGGGTATTGTTGCCATGCAGTATCGCGAGGTGGCGGCACATCGGGTCGGTCTGATTACCAAGACGGGTCTGGGAACGTTTGTCGATCCGCGTATCTCCGGTGCTAAGCTCAACGATTTTACCAAGGAAGAACTGGTGGAGATCGTGGAGATGAACGGCGAGGAATGGCTGCATTATAAGACATATCCGTTTCATATCGCGCTGATTCGTGGCAGCTATGCGGACGCAGAGGGCAATGTCTCTATGGAGCAGGAACCGGCCTATCTGGAGGCTTTGCAGATTGCGCAGGCTGTCCACAACTGCGGCGGTAAAGTGATTGTGCAGGTGAAATATCCAGCCAAAAATGGATCCATGGACCCCAAGAATGTGCGTATCCCGGGCATTCTTGTGGATGCGGTTGTGGTCTGCCCCGGTCAGATGCAGACCATTGAAGGCGAATATAACCCCGCTTTGACAGGCGAATTAAAGCTTCCGGAAGACAGCATTGTGCCGATGAAGCTGGATCAGCGCAAGGTCGTTGCCAGACGCGCTGCCATGGAAATGCGCCGCGGCATGGTGATGAATCTGGGATTTGGTATGCCGGATGGCGTGGCCAAGGTGGCGGCGGAAGAGAATATTTCCGATTACGCAAAGATGACGATCGAGCAGGGCATTGTGGGCGGCATTCCGGCAAGCGGCGCAATCTTTGGCGTTGCGTATAATGCGGAGGCGATGATTGACGGCCCATCCCAGTTTGATTTTTACAATGGCGGCGGACTGGATATGACTTGTCTGGGTCTTGCACAGGCAGACAGCCATGGCAATGTCAATGTCAGCAAATTTGGCCCGACGATTTCTGGCGCGGGCGGATTTATCGATATTTCGCAGACTGCGAAGAAATGCGTGTTCTGCGGAACGTTTACGGCGGCTGGCTTGAAGGTTCAGATTGAAGATGGGAAGCTGAAGATTCTTCAGGAAGGCCGCGTCAAGAAGTTTGTGAAGGACGTTGAACACATCACATTTTCTGGCGACTTTGCGCGCAAAACCCATCAAGCTGTCCTGTATGTGACAGAGCGCGCGGTTTTTGAGATGACGCCGGAGGGCCTTGTGCTCAAGGAGATTGCTCCGGGTGTAGATCTCCAGAGAGATATTCTGGATCAGATGGAGTTTATGCCGCTGATGCCGCAGGAGCCGAAGCTGATGGATCTGCGCATCTTTAAGGACGAAAAGATGGGGCTGCGTACGCAGGATTGAGAGAGGAACGCTGATGCTGAGATGCAGCGTTGCTTCGGGTCGGAGCGACGGTGGGGCAGGTATTGTTTTTCTGAGAGCGAGTCAAGCAATAGGTGTTTCTCCTAAGCACATTTTCCGCCGTCGCTCCAGTCCGAAAGCCATTGCTGGGCGAGAAAAAGCTGTATCTTTGCTTACTATATTGTACTCAATTCAACTTGAGAAAGGGAGCTTACACAATGATTGAAGGAATCACGTTAACGAAAAAAGAGAACTATGCCATCCTGATGGTGGATATCCCCAAGACCCGCAATGCGCTGAGCGTGCCGATCGTCGAGTATATGGGTACGCTGATTGATGAAGTTGAAAATGATCCCCATATGCACTGCCTGGTGATTACTGGCGGCGGCCCGAAGTCGTTCATTGCTGGTGCGGATATCGGGCAGCTGGTGAAAATGAGCCCGGAAGAGTCCCGCTATTCCATTGAGGTGGGGCATAAGCTCTTCTCCCGTATCGAAACGCTGGGCATTCCGGTTATCGCTGCGGTCAATGGTTATTGCTTGGGCGGTGGTCTGGAGATCGCGATGTGCTGTGATATCCGCGTCTGCTCGGCCAATGCGAAGTTTGGCCTGCCGGAAATCAACATCGGCATGATTCCCGGCTGGGGCGGTACGCTGCGTCTGCCCAGACTGATCGGCGAGAGCCGTGCCAAGAATATGATGCTGCGCGGCAAGATGATTACTGCTCAGGAGGCCTTGGACTATGGCCTGATTGCCGAGGTCTATGAGGATGTGGATACCCTGCGCGTGAAGGCGGAGGAGCTGGCGCGTGAACTGGCAGCCAAGGCACCGATCACCATGAAGATGGACAAGCGTTTGATTTATGATGCAGTGGGCAAGCAGCCTACCGATATTGCCCAGCGTGATGCGCTGGCACTTGGCTTTATCTTTACGACCCATGACTCCATTGAGGGCCTCAAGGCTTTCCTTGAAAAGCGCCCGGCGCAGTATGAGGGGAGATAAAGGGAATGAAGAAATTTAATATCTTTGATATCGAAGGGATGCAGTTTGATACCCGCCGTACGCGTGTGATGTACGGCGAAAACGGCGCAGTCAACGGTGAGTATTTCTGTCAGGGATTTGGCGCGGTGCAGCCGGGTGGAACGGTACCTGTGCATGACCACTATACGATCGAGACCTATACCATTCTCAAAGGACATGGTGAAATCACCGTGGGCGATGAGGTGGAGCCGGTCAAGGAATATGACAGCGTGTACATCGACCACAATCTTCCGCATGGATTGAAGAACACCGGGGATGAAGAGCTGCATTTCATGTTTGTCTACGCGCCGAAAATGATTGCGGAGCACTGGGCGCAGGAAGCCGCCGGAGAATTAAAGTAATACCATTTTCCTGATTAAGTGAGCTGAAAGAGGACAGCGAAAGTGAGGGCATGACGATGAAAAAGACGGCGATTGTGACCGGCGGCAGCCGTGGAATCGGCTTTGGATGTGCGTTGGCGCTGGCTGAGGATGGATATAATATTGCGATTCTGGATATCAACGCGCAGGCGGATTATCAGCAGAACTTGGATCAGCTCAGCAATGCTGGCGCAGAGTATCTCTATATGCAGGGCGATGTGCGTGAAACGCAAACCCGAGAGGACTTTGTTGCGGCAGTCATCGAGCGCTTTGGCGATATTGATGTGCTGGTCAACAATGCTGGCGTAGCACCGAAGGTTCGTCAGGATATCCTGTTGATGACGGAGGAAAGCTTCGACCGGGTTATGAACACCAACTGCCGCTCGGCCATGTTTATGACGCAGTTGGTCGCCAAGCGCATGATTCAGCAGGAGATGAAGGGCCGTCGCCGTGGCGTGATTGTCAATATCACGTCGAGCTCTGTGCGGATTTCTTCGACCTCCCGCGGAGAGTATTGCATCTCGAAAGCGGGCATGGCCATGATCACTACGCTGTTTGCAGATCGCCTTGCGCCGCATGACATTCAGGTGTATGAGATCCGGCCGGGCATCATTGATACAGACATGACCAAAGTTGTACACAAGAAGTACAGCGATCTGATTGATAATGGCCTGCTGCCCAATGCGCGCTGGGGCACGCCGAAGGATATCGGTGATGCAGTAAGCGCGTTCTGCTCTGAGAAGTTTATTTACAGCACGGGAAACTATATCGATTTGGACGGCGGCATGCACATCATGCGCCTGTGAGGCAGATAACTGCGGGAGAGCGCATATGAAGAAAATCATGAGTATGCAGGAGGCTGCACACCTGATCCCCAATGATGCCTGCGTTTGGCTGGTTGCGGGCGGCGGCGGCATAAACGAACCCTCCGCTTTTCTCGAGGCAGTTGAAGCGCGTTTTCTTGAAACCGGCTGCCCACAAGGTTTGACGCTCTGTCATAGCGCGGGCATTGGCGATAAGCAGGGGGGCGGCGTGGATCGATTTGCGCACGAAAGAATGGTTCGCAAGGTCATCGGCAGCCACTGGACGTGGTCGGTTCATATGCAGGAGTTGGCGCGTCAGAATAAGATTGAAGCGTATGTCCTCCCGCAGGGAACGATGGCGCAAATGACGCGCGAAATTGCAGGCGGAAGGCCGGGCGTGCTGACGAAAGTTGGTCTTGGAACATTTGTCGATCCGCGCGTGGAAGCGGGCGCGATGAACAGCATTTCTGGGGAAAAGTTGGCAGATGTCGTATCGGTCTTGGGCGAAGAATACCTGCTGTATAAGTCTTTTCCGATTGATGTGACGATTATTCGCGCGACGACTGCGGATGAAGAGGGAAACCTCACCTTCGAGCAAGAGGGAATTCTGACAGAGACGATATCCGCAGCTCAGGCAGCGAAAAACTCCGGCGGTATTGTGATTGCGCAAGTAAAGCGTGTTGTAAAAAAGGGGACGCTGAAAGCGCTGGATGTGCGTGTTCCCGGATTCCTGGTGGACGCGATTGTGGTCGATAGCCGCCAGCGCCAGTCGCTGATGACGGAATATGATCCGGCACTGTCTGGAGAATATCGTGTGCCGCTTGAAAATGCTTTGCCGCCCATGGAGCTGAATGAACGCAAGGTGATTGCGCGCCGAGCTGCACAAGAGGTAAAGCTGGATTCTGTTGTCAATCTGGGGTTTGGTATGCCTGCCGGGGTAGCATCTGTGATTAATGAAGCGGGCCTGATTGATCGAATCAAGCTCTCTGTTGAGCAGGGGCTGACCGGCGGCGTGCCGTCAGGTGGCAGCAACTTTGGTCTCGTATATAATCCTGATGTCATTCTGGATACGACACATCAGTTTGATTGGTATGATGGAGGCGGGCTTGATCTGGCGGTGCTGTCTTTCGCGGAGTTTGACCGCCATGGCAATGTCAATGTCAGCCGCTTTGGTGAGCGTGTCAATGGTGTCGGCGGATTTATCAATATTTCTCAGTCTGCGCGAAAAGTCATTTTTGTAGGCACCATGACGGCGGGTAAGCTTAGCTGTGTTTGTAAAGATCACAGCCTTTGCATTGAACGCGAGGGACAGATTAAAAAAGCGGTGGCAGATGTCGCCCAGATCAGCTTTAGCGGACTGTATGCCAGAAAGAGAAAGCAGGAGGTGCTCTTTGTTACGGAGCGCGCTGTGTTCCGCTTAACGGACGAGGGTGTTCTTTTGACGGAAGTTGCACCGGGTGTCCGGCTGAAGGAGGATATTCTGGATCAGATGGAGTTTGAACCGCTGGTCAGCAAGCAGCTTCGCCCGATGGATGGAAGGCTCTTCGCAGAGGAAAGAACATTGTAAGGTCAGTATCAATCCTGAGCGCTCTTTCGGTAGGAAGGGCGCTCATCTTATTTTCATTTTAGAACATTTTTCGCGGCACAAGGATAGTAGTCAAAGCATATCTCGCGGCAAGCGTGCCGCCTGTGGGCGTGGGATATTTCCCGGAAAGCTTGATTTTAGCAAACGGACTATGGTAGTATAAAAGGAGAGAGAGTAGGAGGAACGAATGAGTACAATCAAGGACGTTGCACAGCTAGCCGGTGTTTCTGTCAGTACAGTGTCCCGAGCATTGTCGAATCGAGTTTTTGTTGAAGAAAGCACAAAGCAGCGCGTGCTTCAGGCGGTCAAGGAGCTCAATTATCATCCGAGCGTTGTGGCAAAAGCACTTCGTGAAGGCCGCTCCTATGTGCTGGCCCTGATGGTGCCGGATATCAACAGCCTTTTTTATCCGGAATTGATGAAGAATGTTGAAAAGGTGGCCGCGGAAAAAGGCTATGCGCTGTTTCTTTGCAACAATAATGAGAGCATTGAAAAAGAAAGACAGACGCTCAATATGCTGGCCAGCAGAGGTGTGGATGGCCTGATTTGTATGTCGGTCCGGGATGATATCAGCCATATTTTGGCGTTCAGAGAAAAAACAGGGATTCCGGTTGTGCTTGTCAATCGAAATTTCCCTGAACAGATCAGCTGTGTTTCCAGCACGGATGAGCTGGGCGGGTACATGATGACAAAGTACCTGCTTGATCGCGGTCATCGAAGGATTGCTGGCGTATTCGGGGATTTTGATATGCAGCGGTTCCGCGCCAGATATGATGGATGCAAACGTGCGCTTGAAGAGTATGGCATACGGGATTATAAGCGCTTCTTTATCTACGATGCCAGCTCGATTGAGGAGGCCTACCTGCGCACGCGGGATATGCTCGCGATGCCCAATCAGCCCACGGCGTTTTTTGCCACCATGGATATTCTGACGATCGGCGTGTATCGCGGAATTGAGGAATCCGGACTGCGCGTGCCGGAGGATGTTTCTGTGGTCGGATACGACAATATCTTCATGACGCAGTATATGAACCCGCCCCTGACAACCTACAGCGTGCCGATTGCTGAGCTGGCTAGGCACGCGGTGGAAGCGGTCGTGGGTCATATCGAGGGCAACAAAGAGAGAGAGTATGTCGTTCTCGAAGGCACAATCGTAGAACGAAATTCTGTCAGGAGAATTGATTTGGAATAACAAGGGACAGGAGCTGTGCGGAATTGCAAGGGAAATCAAAAGCTTTTGCAAGGTTGCCTGCTGCACAAAACCATGGTATACTGTCCATGCGTAGGAACATCGGAGGGTCAGTCTTGCGTGACTGACCCTCTTGTTATGTCATATTGTTTTTGCCCCGGGATAGGCGGCGTATCGGTTTGGAGGATAGATTCTATGCATATGCGTACAAAGAAGTGGGCGAAGCCGGAGCTGGCGGCTTGCCCGTACTACAAGGAAGATGCAGAGGCAAATCGCGGACAGTGGCGTACTCTGTTTGAAAAGGATCAGCCGCTGCATCTGGAGCTGGGCTGCGGCAAGGGCGTGTCCACGGCGGCGATGGTGTATGATAACAAGGACGTCAATTATATCGCCGTGGACATTACCTGCAATGTGCTGGGCGATACGCGCCGCAATATCGCGCGGACGTTTGGCGAGGAGCCGGTGAAGAATGTGATCATCACGCGCTTCAATATCGAGGATATCCGCAAAATGTTTGCGCCGGAAGATCGTGTGGAGCGCATCTATATCAATTTCTGCAATCCGTGGACGAAGCGTCCGAAGTATGCCAAGCGCCGCCTGACGCATCCGCGCCAGTTGATGCAATACCGGGATTTTCTGGTGGATGGCGGCGAGATCTGGTTCAAGACGGACGATATGCCGCTGTTTTCGGAGTCTATGCCGTATTTTGAGGCGTCCGGCTTTGAACAGGTGTATCGGGTGGACGACCTGCACGCGGCTGGCTTTACGCCCAATTATATCAGCGAGCATGAGCGGATGTATACCGAACAGGGTGTGCCGATCAAGTTTGCCATTTTTAGGAAGAAGCCGGGCGTGGTCGATCTGGACCCCGTGCGCTGGGTGATGCCCGGCGCGTTTGCGGCCCTGCGCGAGGGCGGCGAGACGGGCGAGCCGGAGAACGAGGCGTAAAAGAAGCCCATTAGCGGAAGCCGCGCTTTCGCAGAAGCATGGGGAAGGTATGCAAAAGAAGGGAAAGATGCGGATGTTTGGCGTGATCGTCAACCCGGTATCCGGCGGTGGAGAAAACGGCAGACTGGCGGCACGGGTAGGGGAAATACTCGATCGGCGCGGGCAGGCGTACCGCTTGTTTGAGACCGAGAACGTTGGCGATGGGGATCGCCAGACGCGGCGGGCGCTGGAGAGCGGATGCACCGCGGTGGTTTGCATTGGCGGAGATGGCACGCTTTCGGAAATTGTGGATGCGCTGATGGACAGCGGCTGTGTGCTGTACATCGTTCCCGGCGGAACAGGCAACGACTTCGCCCGCGCACTTGGCCTGCCGCGCGATCCCATCAAGGCGTTTGAGGCGCAGCTCGATGGGCGCTTGACGGATGTTGACTGCGGCACGATCAACGGGCGTGCGTTTATCAATGTCTCCGGTTCGGGCTTCGATGTGGATGTGCTGCGCAAGACGGAGGAATTAAAGCCCTTCTATCCCGGCAAACGCGCGTATCGCCGCGCGGTGGTTGCAGTGGTGCGCGATTACCGGCCGTTCCGGGCGGAGCTGTCCGTGGATGACGGCGCATTTCAGCCGATCAGCGGCACGATTGTGGAGATCGCCAACGGACAGTACATCGGCGGCGGCATGCGGGTTGCGCCGGGTGCGCGGATGCAGGACGGTCTGTTTGACGTGGTGACGGTGGGCTGCGTGCCGCGGCTGCTGATTCCGCTTTTGCTGCCGCTGTTTATTGGTGGAGCTCATGTGCATCTGCCCGTGGCCAAGGCTGTACGCGCCAAGCGTGCGGTGCTGCGCGCAAAGGGGATGGTTGTCAATATCGACGGTCGGCTGGAGCAGATGGACGAAGCGCGTTATGAAATCAGGCCGTCTGCGCTGCGCATGAAGCTGCCCGTTTGAGGCGCATCGCGCAGGTGCGATGCGACACCTCAAGGCTGCACCGAATTATGAAATTTCCGTAATAAAACTGGGAAAGATCGGGAAGAAAAGGCGCATGTCCTTCGTCTAATCAACAAAGGACATACAAAAGGAGGGCGGAATCTGATGAAAAAGAGGATGCGTGTGCTTTTGATTCTGGCCATGCTCTTGACGCTGGCGGCAACAGGTGTGTGCGAAAGTCTGTTTGTGGACAACCGCGAGACGGACAAGCTCTATCCCGAGCGGCTGAATCTGCGTGCAGAACCGTCGAAAAAGGGTGCGATTCTGGGCCTGTATTACACGGGCGCTGAGGTGGAAAACCTCGGCGTGGTCAATGAGGAATTCACCAAAGTCAAGATCGGCGGCGTAACGGGATATATGTCTACAGAATTCCTGATTACGCAGGAGGAAGCTGTTCGCCGCTATGGCGAGGAGAGCGACTTTGGCGCATATCGTGCGGCGCAGGTTGATTTGACCGGAATGTGGATGAATAGCCTGCCGCTCCTTTCGGATACCGATGTGCAGAGCGAAAAGCTCGCAACGCTGGAAAGCGGCGCTTCCGTGGCGCTGGTGGGCGTGCTGGATGATTGGGCGTATATCGCCGCAGAGCGGGATGGGCAAAAGACGTTTGGCTATGTTCCGCTCGATTGCCTGACGGATGTGGGCGGCCTTAAGGTCAGCGTGATCGCGGGCAAGCGTGCGGACAGCAAGACGATCCTATACAACGCACCCAATAATCGCGCCGACGAGCTCATGTCGCTCAAGAATGGCACGGCCTGCTTCAACCTCTTTGGCCGCAAGGAGGGGGAGTGGCGCAGGGTGCGCGTGGGCGGCGTGTCGGGCTGGATTCGCTACACGCAGGCGGACAATCTGTTTGCGCTGGGCGAGCAGCCCCGCAGCGTGGTGCCATACTATCCGCTGCTGATGCAGACCAAGGCGGACGCGCTGCTTTACAGCGTGGCTGGCGATGAGTCTGCGCCCTACATGACGCTGGGCAAGGATATGAAGGTAGAGGTGCTCGCGGAGTGCGGGGATTACGGCTATGTGCGCACGTTTGAAGGCGGCGCAGGCGCGTATGACTGCGGCGATTTCGGCTATGTGAAGCTGAGCGAGCTGACGCTGGCGCAGGTGGGCGAGAGCGTCGGTGTGGCGCAGGCCGATAACGACGATGTGCCGGTGATTCTGCTGGCTTCGCCTGATGCTAATGCGGAGATGATCGGCGCACTTTGCCCCGGTGCTCAGGTGCGCGTCATTGAATACACGCAGACGGACTATTTGCAGGTGGCCCTGGGTGGCGTGCGCGGCTATATTCCCAAGAAAGAAGTGCGTGTCCTGACGCAGGGCGGCGAGGCGGCCTCCGAAAAGATTCCGCAGCGCGCAACGACGCTCCGCGAGACCACGATGAAAAACAGCCCGTCCGATCAGACGAAGGAGGGTAGGCCGATTGCCGAGGGCGAGAAGGTGTATATGCTGGGCAAGTTTGACGAGTGGGCGTTTGTCCGTGCGGCTGGTACGCCGGATCTGGATGTTTCCGGTGCAGCGGAGGATGCCACAGGCTTTGTGAAGCTGGAGGATCTGAGTGCGCCTGCAGGCGCGACGCATCTGACGGCCTTTGTGAACACGGATAAGGTCAATCTGCGCAGCCACGATAGCAGCACGGAGGGAGATATCATCGGCAAGGCGCGCAAGGGCAAGCGCCTGCGCGTGGCAGATTACGGCAAGGAATGGTGCGTCGTGGTCACACCGGAGAATAAGCGCGGATACATCATGACCAAGTACCTCGACTTTGAATAAGGCAGGAGCTTGCAGGCGGATTTGACAGGAAATTTACCTGATTGCCCAGAAATCGGCGCTCTGGCAGGAATTGAAAGCGTTTATTTGGGCGATGTTATGGGAAGAACGTCAAAAACCATGTGCAGCGGGCGATTGACCATCGGCTGAATGGACAAAAAGAACAGGTAGAATTCGCCTGTTTTTCAAAGACGTCTGCGCTGAGAGCGGGGCCGCCTTGCATCTTGACTGGCTATGGAGTATAATCTCTTCCCGGAATGATGCGCACAGCGAGCTGTGTAGGCAGAGAGGAGTGAATGCTTCATGAAACAGTTTAATTATGTGCTGACCAATTCCCAAGCGCTGCATGCCAGGCCGATGGGCTGCCTGCTGCGTGAGGCTTCCCGCTTTCAAAGCAGCGTTCAGCTCATCTGCGGCGAATGGCGTGTCGGGCTGAAGGATGCGCGCCGCCTGCTGAGCGAGGGCATCGGGGCTGGAAGTCGGCTGACTGTGGCCGTCGAGGGAAAGGACGAGGAGGCTGCGGTTGCAGCAATTCAGAATTATTTCGTAGAAAATATGTGATGAATAGAGCTTGGCGCAGAAGCAATGGCATGATTTGGACATTGCATGGCGCACAAAGTGAAAACAGGCGGCGAGCAAAGAAATGCTCGCCGCTTGTTTTTGAAGTGCATGATGGTGCTGCGGGTTTGAAGAGGGTACAAAAAGCGGGATATGTTGTGAAACGAAGAAGAAATGTGAAATACGAAGGCAGGTTTTCCTGAACGCAGTCCCGATGCTATACTCAGGCAAGGGGCAGCGCTACGACCAACTCAAAGGCGTGCGCTTTGATTTCGGTGGACAGAACGCCGCCATGCCGCTGGGCGATTTCCCGCATACTGGACAGGCCGAATCCATGGTTGCGCTTGTCCTTTTTTGTTGTGTGCAAATCGGGGGCAACTGCGCCGGATACAGAGTTTTCCACGCACAGCATCAGCAGGCCGCGTTCTTCCCGGCAGCGGATAGCAACGTGTTTTTCTTCGGACGCGTATGCGGCTTCCATGGCGTTGTCAAGCGCATTGCTCAGCAGGGAACAAAGGTCGGTATCCGAGATGGTCAGCGCATCGGGGAGCGCGATCTGCACATCCGCATGAATGCCAAGGCGGCGCATCTCCTCCAGCTTGGAGGAGATCACGACGTTGACCAGCTCATTTTCGCAAATGCGGCAGGAACTGTGCAGCACTGGAGAATCGGCCAGCTCCTGCAAATAGGCTTGCGCCTTGTCCGTCTCGCCGTGCGCCATCAGACCGAGCGCGGCGTTCAAGTGGTTTCGCAGGTCATGGCGAAGGGTGCGCACCTGTCTCTGCTCCCGCTTCAGTCCCTGATAGTAAACCTCGCGCATTTTAGAATGGGCTGCGGCCTGCGCCTTATGCTCGTAATCCGCAAGGATCAGGATGCTTTGCAGCAGCACCGACGAGGAGAGCAGGGCGATTGGCAGCAGCACAACGCCCTGAAAGACATTGAAATCATGCAGCAGGACGGAATCAGGCATCCAGTATGCCGGGAGAATCAGCGCACTGAGCGAGGCGAAGGGCAGAAGCGCCAGCCCTGCGCAGAGCTTCCAGAGGCGCTGCGGCAGGGTGACGGTTTCTTTGGCGGCGCGGCGGTGCAGGATATAGAGCAGCCCAAAGGCCAGTGGGCGCGCCGTCATGGAAGCCATTCGCGTGTGTAAATACATATCGCTCATGGCGCATACCGACATAATGAGGCAGAAAAACACGCTTCCTACGACGATGCGCCCCAAAAGATTCCCGCGGGTGGCGATGAGAAAGCCTGCCAGATAAAAGGGGAGCGTCATGGCGAAGTTGATATCGCCGATCCAGATCACCATGCCGCCGGTGAGCGAGAAGGTAATCAGCAGCAGCGCCTTGGCCCAGCGGGCGTCCCGAACCGCTGCAAAGCGCTGGCAGACGCTGTATAGGAAAAAGCCGTTAAGCGCGGCAAACAGATAGAAGATGAGCATCAGCAAAATATATGTGGGGGGGGGTCATGGGCAATGTCATTAAGTTAAGATAAACTCTCTAAAGAGCAGCATTAAAGAAAGCATATGCTGCTCTTTTTTTACGATTTTTCAGAAAAGCCTTGACATAAC
>JAXJLD010000060.1:0-14305 GCA_036297385.1 Christensenellales bacterium
GCGCCGACGCACACGCCTGCGCCGACCTCCGCGCCCACCCCGACCCCCACACCCAGCCCGCGCCCCACACCCACGCCGACCCCCTCGCCAGAGCCCCAGCCCATGCTCGTGCCGGAGTATGTACCCTTTGCGCCCGTCGCGGATTCCGTCGGGTAAACCCCAGCCCCCTTTTCGGGGGCTTTTTTCGTAGCGGTCTCGCTTTCTTCACAGCCTCTGAGCGCAGCTTTCTTGCAAAGGAACACCGCATCGTGTATAATAAAGTGATTTGTTATGTACATTTTTTCTTTGCTGGAAAGGACAAACCCTCATGACCCAAAAACGCTGGACGGCACTGGCGCTGGGTATGCTGGCCATCGGGCTGCTGCTGATCGTCGGTTCCGTCGTGCTGATCGACCCCTTCCAAGTCTATCGTCAGGCCACCGCCTTTGTCCCGCCGATTGAAAACGGCACGCAGAACTATGCCAACGCCGGAATCGCCAAATCCTACGATTACGACAGCGTCATCATCGGCTCTTCCATGACGGAGAACTTCCGACCCAGCCAGCTCGATGCGCTGCTGGGCGGGCGCTTTGTCAAGCTCCCCATCAACGCCGGTTCCCCGTTCAACAACAAACAGATGATGGATCTCGCCTTCGGCTCGCACGCCATCCAAACCGTGCTCTACGGCGTGGATATCGAGTCCTTCACCTACTTCTATACCACGCCCAAGTGCGAGATGCCCGACTACCTCTACGACGACAGCCTGCTCAATGACACGCAGTACTGGTTTAACCGGAGCGTGCTGTTCAAGTACATCCCCCAATGCCTGCGCACTTGGGGACAGCACGACGACCAGCGCGACAGTATGTATATGTGGGGCGACCTGTATCCCTACGGCAAGGAGGCTGCGCTGCAAGGCACCACCTTCTCCACCAGAGAGGTGGCGCAGACGCCGCTTGAGGATAAGCCGACGCTCTCCCAGCAGACGCTGCTCAACGTCGAGCACAACATCCTCCCCTATGTGGAGGGGCATCCCGATACCGAGTTTCTCTTCTTCTTTCCGCCGTATTCGCTCATCCGCTGGTATCGCTTCTACGACACCGGCATGCTGAACCACCATCAGATGCAGAAAGAAGCCATCATCGAGCGCCTGCTGCCCTATGACAACGTGCGTATCTATGACTTTCAGGCCGAAACCGCCTGGATCACCGACCTGAACCACTACATCGACGACGGTCACTACGGCCCGTGGATCAACGATGCGATGATCGAAGCCATCAGCCGGGATCAGTACCGCATCACCAACGTCGAACAGGCGCAGCAAAACGACGCGGTCATCCGCGATCTCGTCGAGCGCATCCGCCAAAACGGCGGATGGCCGGATTCATTTGACATCACGCCCTGAGCTAAAGGAGAACCCCTATGCTGTTCAATTCCTACGTCTTTATGCTGGCGTTTCTGCCGCTGACGCTGCTGATCTACTTCCTGCTGGGCAAGCTGCCCGAGCGCTTCCAGCTCAACAAGCTCTTTCTGGTGCTGGCCTCGTTCGTGTTCTACGGCTATAACAACCCCAGCTATATCCCCATCATCGTATGCAGCATTCTGGTCAACTACGCGCTCAGCCAGATGATGCTCTCCTGTGAAAAGAAGGCGATCCGCCTGCCGCTGATGCTGCTGGGTCTGGCGCTCAACCTCGGCGTGCTGTTTTCCTTCAAGTATCACGATTTCTTCGTGAGCAACCTCAACAGCGCACTGGGCACCAACTTCACGCTCTATCACCTCGTGCTGCCGCTGGGCATCTCGTTTTTCACCTTCCAGCAGCTCTCCTACGTCATCGACAGCTACCGGCGCACTGTGCCGCGCTATCGGCTGCTAGATTACGCGCTGTTCGTCACATTCTTCCCGCAGCTCGTCGCCGGCCCCATCGTGCTGCACAGCGAAATCGTCCCCCAGTTCGCAGACCCCAAAAACCGCCGCTTTAACTTTGACAACTTTGCGCCCGGCCTGTACGCCTTTGCGCTGGGCCTGTTCAAGAAGGTCATCGTCGCCGATACGTTCGGCATCGCCGTGCAGGAGGGCTTTGCCAACGCCCTGATCCTGAACACCGCCGAGGCATGGTTCATCGCCATCGGCTACACCCTCCAGCTCTACTTCGATTTTTCCGGCTACTGCGATGTCGCCACCGGCGTGGGCCTGATGTTCAACATCAACATCCCGATCAACTTCAATTCGCCCTATAAGGCGCTCAATATCCGCGAGTTCTGGCAGCGCTGGCACATCACGCTCTCCCGCTTCCTGACCACCTACATCTATTTCCCGCTCGGCGGCAGCCGCAAGGGGCTGGCGCGCACCTGCGTCAACCTGATGATCGTCTTTCTCGCCAGCGGCCTGTGGCATGGCGCGGGCTGGCTGTTCCTGCTCTGGGGGCTGCTCCACGGCGCGGCCAGCGTGCTGTACCGCCTCTTCCGCAAGCAGTACGACGCGCTGCATCCGGCGCTGCAATGGCTGATGACGTTCGGCTTTGTGGTCATCGCGTGGGTCTTTTTCCGCGCGGAGAGCATGGCTGACGCGATGGCCATTCTCAAGTCCATGTTCATGATGGACTTTGGCCCCATCCGCGATTCCATTACCGCGGCATTCGCACTGCCCGGCGGCCTGCGCCCCGGCTACAACGGCATTTTCATGATGGTCTGGTATGCGCTCTCGCTCTTTGCCTGTCTGGGTCTGCGCAACACCTACGAAAAGACCATGGCGTTCCGCCCAACGCTGCTCAACGCCGCCTCCACCGTGCTGCTGATTCTCTATGTCACGCTCTCCCTCTCCAACGTCAGCGTCTTTCTGTACTTCAACTTCTGATGTGTTCCGCCTCCGGGCATCTGTAAAAGCATGAAAAGAAAAACTTGGGCGCTTCTGAGCCTCTCGGCGCTGACCGCTGCGCTGCTGTCGCTGTGCCTGCTGGTCTACGCCGTCGATCCCTTTCAGATCTACCGCCTTGCCACGCGCTATATGCCCCCGATTGACAATACCACGCAGGTCTATGCCAACGCGGGCATCGTCCGCCACTACGATTATGACAGCGCCATCGTCGGCACCTCCGTCACGGAGAACTTTCGCCCGACGCAGATGGACGCTCTGCTCGGCGGCCGGTTCATCAAGCTCTGTACCTCTGCCGGCACCGCCTACAACCATGCGCTGCTGCTGAACCTCGCCTTTGAAACGCACGATCTCCGCCGCGTCGTCTACGGGCTGGACGTGTATTCGCTGATCGCCGGTCTCGACGAAACCGGCAGCGATGTGCCCATGTACCTCTACGACCACAACCCCTTCAACGATGTGCGCTACTTCCTCAACCGCTCCGTTCTGGGCGCGTTTCTGCCGCGCTGCCTGCGCGCGTGGGGACAGGTTCAGGACGACACCATCCGCGATACCATGTACTGCTGGGCGGGGCGTGACGATTACGGCCTGATCGGGCTGTACAACGCGCAGTTCACCCCGCCCGAAACCGTTCTGCCCGCCGATAAGCACGTTCAGGCCGCGCTTAACAACCTGAACACGCACATCCTGCCCTTCATCGAGGCGCATCCGCAGACACAGTTTGACTTCTTCTTCCCGCCCTATTCCGCGGCGGAGTGGTCCAGTATGCAGAGCAAGGGCTCGCTGGAGAGTATGCTCACCCTGCGCGGCGTGTGCTATGACGCGCTGTCCGCCTATCCCAATGTCACCCTGCACGACTTCGCTGCCCGCGAGGACTGGGTGCTGGATATGAACAACTACAAGGACACCCTGCACTATGGGCAGTGGATCAACGACGCCATTGTGCAGGATATCGCCTCCTGCGTATGCGCGGTGCAGAGCCGCGAACAGCTTGACTGCGCCACGGCGCAGCTGCGCACATGGGCGGGCGAACTGATGGCCGCAGGCCGCTGGATCTACGCCGGAGACTGACAGGGCTTTTCCATTCAGAAACAGGATAAGGAGGCACCATGAACCGCCGTTCCCGTTCGCGCGGCAGGCGCAGTCCGTCTGCCACAGCCTTTCAAAACCCGCTGCTGCGCGTGCTGCTCGCCGCGCTGGCTGTGCTGCTGATCGTCCTCGCGTGCGTGCTCGTCAACTCCGTCATGCCGCAGGTTGACCCCGCGCTGCTGGAGCCCACGCCCGTCCCCGGCACGCCCACGCCCATCCCCACCCCCACGCCGGAGCCCACCATCACGCCCACCCCCGCCGTCTTTGCGCCCTTCGGTGCGCAGTACGGCTTCGGCGGCGAGGAGCTTCTGCCCGAAACGCCTGTCCCCTCGCCCTCCGCCGTACCCACGCCCGCGCCGGCAGCAACCCCGTCGCCCGAAGCGTACACCACGCTCCGCAGCGGCGCGAGCGGCCCATCCGTCGTGCGGATGCAGGAGGCACTCATCGAGCTGGGCTATCTGAGCGGCGCGGCAGACGGGCAGTTCGGCGGCAATACACAGCGCGCCGTCACGCAGTTTCAGGCGGTCAACAGCCTGAGCGCGGACGGCATCGCCGGAAAAAACACGCTCTCGCTGCTCTATGGCGGCAGCGCACTCTCCGCCGATGAAGCGCCGGAGATGGACTACCTCCTCCTCGTCAACCGCGAGCACAAGCTGGAAAAGACCTACGCGCCGACCGATCTCGTGCTGATTGCCGACCACATTCCCGCCGACGTGCTCAAGGTCAAGTACAAGGGAACGCAGGCCAACCGCGTCGCCGTCGAAGCGCTGGAGCGTATGCTGCGCGATGCCATCGCGGACGGCGTGACCAACTGGCAGGTCTCCTCGGCCTACCGCTCTTACAGCGAGCAGCAGGCGCTGGTGGATCAGTCCGTCGCCAAGTACCGGAAGAACAACCCCTCGTGGAACCGGGAGCGCTGCCTCTCCGCCACCTATCAGACCGTCGCGCCCGCTGGAACCAGCGAGCATATGACGGGGCTCGCCTTTGATATCACCGTCCCCGGCGTCTCCTTCACCGGCACGGCGCAGCAAAAATGGCTGCACGCGCATTGCAGCGACTACGGCTTTATCGTCCGCTTCACCGAAGCCAAGCAGAGCAAGACCGGCTTTCTGGCTGAAAGCTGGCACTTCCGCTATGTCGGCGTGGAGGCCGCGCGGATCATGACCGAGAACAACTGGTGTCTGGAGGAGTTTGTGGAGCAGATGCACGCCCCCTCATAATGCACCAAGCGGCTGTCAAGCCACAACCCGATCCTCACGCAGCGAAAGCTCTTCTAAGCGTCCGAGGAGATGGGGTGGGCCTGACAGCCGCTTTTTTGTCCATCATCCTGTCTCCGATACAATTTGTATTTTCCCGGAATCGCAGTCCCAACGTAGATCTCATCCGTCATCCCTTCGGAATGACACCTTCCCCAAAGGGGAAGGCTTAAAAAAACGTAGTTTCAGCGCAGACGGCAAAGCGGTCTACGGTTGAAACGGGTTTGATTTGAATAAAAGTTTTAGATGCAAAACATTCCCCCCTTCCTCGCTTCGCGCTTACAGATCATTTCGATCAGGCACTCGTATCCTTATGCGATTTTATCAAGACTTTGCTTGTCCTGTACACATCCATGATTCCCCTTTCACTTGGCGGTGTTATGATACAGCCGATCCAAAAAAGAAAGGTGTGTAGAAGATCTATGAAAAAGATCGCAACGCTGCTGTGCAGCGCGCTGCTGATGGCAGCAAGCCTCTGCTCCGCCTTGGCCGAGCAGACCGCCCCCAAGTATGTGTTTATGTTCATCGGCGACGGCATGGGCAATCCGCAGGTGACCGCCTCCCAGTACTTCAAGGGCTCTATTGAGAACCCTGATGCTGAATTCCCGGTTCCCGCCGACCTGAGCTTCACCAAGTTCCCGTATCTGGGCATGATGACTACCTATGATTCCTCTTCCTTCTGCCCGGATTCCGCTTCCACCGCCACCTCCATGGCCTCCGGCGAAAAGACGCTCTCCGGTGTCATCAACTACGATGTAACGCTCACGCACCCCTTCAAGCTCATCACCGAGTATGCAAAGGATGCGGGCTACAAGGTCGGCGTGGTTTCCAGCGTGTCCCTCGATCACGCCACGCCTGCGGCCTACTACGCGAAGCAGCCCAGCCGCAACGATTACTACGACATCGCCGTGCAGGCTGTGACCGGCACCACGGTGGACTATCTGGCGGGCGGCGGCTTCAAGAAGCCCACCGGCGCGGACAAGGCCAATCCCCAGCCCGATGTCATGGATCTGGCTGCTGAAAACGGCTGGACGGTTCCTGCCAGCAACGAGGAAATCCGCGCGATGACGGCTGATTCCGGCCGCGTGCTGGCCATCAACCCCGTGCTTCAGGACGCCAAGTCCATCCATTACGAGATCGACCGCAAGCGCCTGAGTGCGCAGGGCGAGGACGTGCTCTCTCTGGCGGACTTCGTGCAGACCGGCATCAACGTCCTCGATAACGACAACGGCTTCTTCATGATGTGCGAGGGCGGCAAGATCGACTGGTCCTGCCACGCCAACGATGCGGCCACCTCCATCCATGAAACCCTCGCGCTGAGCGACGCGGTGCAGGTCGCCGTCGATTTCGCCGCCGAGCATCCCGATGAAACGCTGATTATCGTCACCGCCGACCACGAGACGGGCGGCATGACCATCGGCTTCGCCACCACGGCATATGACACCCACTTCGCTTACCTGACCAACCAGACTGTCTCCTTCACGGATTTTGATGAGACCATCGCCGAGCTGCGCGAAAAGGGCGCTTCCTTCGAGGATGCGCTTGCGGAAATCAAGACCTGCTACGGCCTGACGACCGAAGCGGATCAGGATCTGACGCTGACCGAGGCCGAGCTCTCCAGCCTGAAAGCCGCCTTCGAGCTGAGCATGATTCCGGTGGATGCGCGCAAAATCGGCGCGGAAGAGGAATTCCTCTACGGTGGATACGAGCCGCTGTCCATGGCCGTCAGCCACATCGTCAACAACAAGGCGGGCCTGAGCTACACCTCCTACGCCCACACGGGGCTCCAGATTCCGGTGTACGCGACGGGCGCAGGCGCGGAAGCCTTCTCCGGCCTGTACGACAACACCGATATCTTCAATCGAACCATGGAGGTCATGAATCTGCACAAGTAAGTTTGCAGATCGGGCATCCCAGTTCCCAGTCGAGGGGGGCGGCGCATCCGGGCCGTCCCCCGTTTTTCATGAAGGAGGAACATCCATGAAAAGAGCCACCCGCCAAAGCCTGATCGTGTGCATCGTGATGGCGGTATTCTGCGGGCTGCTGTGCCTTTTGCCCAGCCCATACCTGAATATCACCTCGCAATTTCCACGAGAAAAGGTGCGCATTGATGCCGTGGATAACGGTATGCTGGATGCCGTAGGCATCGCCTATAACGGCGTCCAGACCTGTCAGGTCACAGTGCTGACCGGCGAGCATCGCGGTGAGCGCCTTGCCTCTCACAATTACCTGAACGCCGCCTTGGACAAGGACAAGCTGTTTGCCCCCGGCGATACCGCGTGGGCCATGCTCCAGCAGGGCGAAAAGGGCATTTCTGTGACGCTGATTGACCACTATCGCATCGCCACGGAGCTGGGCGCCACCGCTATTCTGGCGCTTGCGCTGATTGTCTTTGGCGGCATGGTCGGCTGCGGCGCGATGGTCTCTCTGGCTGCCAGCGCCATCATGATCTGGAAGCTGCTGATTCCGCTCCTTCTCCGCGGCATCAATCCCATGCTCGCCTCCTGCGTGACCGTCGTAGTGCTGACCATCATCATCGACGTGCTGGTTGCCGGCTTCACAAAGCGCTGTCTGGTCGCTGTGCTCGGCTCGCTGGCCGGCACGCTGATGACCTGCTTTGCCGCCATCCTGCTGACCCATCTGCTGAAGCTGGACGGCGGCGACTTGCCCTACGTCGTGCCGCTGCTGGCGCAGTCACACATGACCATTGACGTGCGCAGCCTGTATATCGGCATGGTCTTTCTCGCCAATTCCGGCGCACTGATGGATCTGAGCATGGATGTCGCCGTATCCATGGAGGAAATCCACCGCCACAAGCCGGACATCAGCCGCGCCGACCTCATGCGAAGCGGCCTGATTGTCGGGCGCAATGTGCTGGGCACCATGACCACCACGCTCATGCTGGCCTATTCAGGCAACTACCTGTCCATGCTGATGTACTTTGTGGGGCAAGGCACCCCGCTGGGAGACGTCGTCAACCTGAAATACGTCGCCAGCCAGCTTCTCAATACGCTGGTGGGCAGCTTTGGTCTGGTTGTCGCTGCGCCGCTGACCGCACTGGTCGCAGGCACCATCTTTTTCACCAAGCCCACCGCCCCGGCTCCGCACACCGCCTGCGAAGAATCTGCTTCATCCTGACAGCCATACATCGCCGGCATATTCTCTCATTCCCTCCGTAAATCAAAGGCGGCTTTGCATCCAAAGCCGCCTTTGATATGTCCCAGTATGCCTCCCTTTTCATCGTATGCGCTTCATGCTATAATAGCGTTATCATTCCCCTCTCCTCCTGTTTGAATTCTCCCTCATGAGGTGAACACGATGACGTATATTCCCGCAGAAAATCGCTATGACACCATGTCCTACCGCCGCTGCGGAAAAAGCGGGCTGCTGCTCCCAGCCCTGTCGCTTGGCCTGTGGCACAACTTCGGCGCACTCACGCCCTTTGGCACGCAGCAGGCCATCCTGCGCACCGCCTTTGACCACGGGATCACCCACTTTGACCTCGCCAACAACTACGGCCCGCCCTATGGGGAAGCCGAGCGCAATTTTGGCATCCATATGCAGCGCGACTGGCGGCCCCACCGCGATGAGCTGGTGATCTCCACCAAGGCGGGCTACGATATGTGGAAAGGCCCCTATGGCGATCACGGCAGCCGCAAATACCTGATGGCCAGCATCGATCAGAGTCTCAAGCGTATGCACCTTGACTACGTTGATATCTTCTATCATCACCGTCCCGACCCGGAGACCCCGATTGAGGAAACCATGGGTGCGCTGGATGCCATCGTGCGAAGCGGCAAAGCGCTGTATGTGGGCATATCCAATTACAATGCCGAGCAGGCGCAGACCGCTATCCGCACGCTGCGCACAATGGGTACGCCCATGCTCATCCATCAGCCGCGCTACAATATGCTGGACCGCTGGATAGAGGGCGGGCTGACCGATGTGCTGCGCCGCGAAGGCGCGGGTGCCATCGTCTTTTCTCCGCTCGCAGGCGGTCGGCTCACCGGAAAGTATCAGCACGGCGTTCCGGCAGACAGCCGCGCCGCACGCGACCCGCGGTACTTAAAGCCTGAGATGATCGACGATCGGCTTTGCCGCTGCACCGCTGCGCTTTCCGCGTTGGCGCAGGCGCGTGGACAGACGCTGGCGCAGCTTGCCCTGCAATGGACGCTGCGCGACAACGTGGTGACCTCCGCGCTCATCGGCGCAAGCCGCCCGGAGCAGGTGCTGGAGAACATCGAAGCGCTCCGCTTCCCCGCGCTCACGCAGGAGGAGCTGAACCAAATCGACGCCGCGCTTGCGCTCTAAACCATGCCATCAGAAGAAGGAAGAAGGCTGAACCATGATTTCAGAAACCTACCGCGCCATGCTCTCCGGCAAGTCCGTCATCCGCGAGCTGAGCGAATACGCCGCAGCGCGCGCCAAGGAGATCGGCGCCGACCGCGTGTGGGATTACAGCCTCGGCAATCCGAGCGTTCCCGTCCCTCAGGCGTACAACGACAAGCTGGTGGCGCTCATCGCTTCCGGCGATCCCATGCTCGTCCACGGGTACAGCCCCAGTCTGGGCATCCCCGCCGTGCGCGAGGCCATCGCCGCCTCGCTCAACCGCCGATTCGGCATGAATTACAAGGGCGAGGATATCTTCATGACCAGCGGCGCGGCGGGTGCGCTGGCGCACGCGCTCCGTCTGGTGACCGCGCCGGGCGATGACGTGCTGACCTTTGCGCCATTCTTCCCAGAGTATACGCCGTATGTAAACCTGAGCGGCGCACACCTGCGCATCGTTCCCGCCCAAACCGCGGACTTCCAGATCAATTTCGACGCGCTGGATGCCATGCTCACGCCCAGCGTTCACGCCGTGCTGGTCAACACCCCCAACAACCCTTCCGGCGCACTCTATTCCGAGCAGACGCTCACCCGGCTGGCTGCGCTGCTGACGGAAAAAGAGCGGGCTTTCGGGCATGAAATCTGGCTCATTTCCGACGAACCGTACCGGGAAATCGTCTTTGATGGACAGACTGCGCCGTATGTCTCCCGCTTTTATCCGCGCACCATCTCCTGCTACTCCTTCTCCAAGTCCCTCTCTCTGCCGGGCGACCGCATCGGCTATCTGGCGGTCAACCCTGCCAGCGGCGTTTCCGCCATGCTGGCGACCATGTGCGGGCAGATTTCGCGCGGAATCGGTCACAACTGCCCCACCGCGCTGATGCAGCTCGCCGTCGCGGCCTGCTGTGATCTGACCGCCGATCTCTCCGTTTATGAAACCAACATGAACCTGCTCTACAATGGGCTGACGCAGCTTGGGTTTGAGATTGTCCGCCCCGGCGGCACATTCTATATGTTCCCCAGGGCGCCCGAGCCCGACGCGGCAGCCTTCTCTCAAAAGGCCAAGAAGTACGATCTTATTCTCGTTCCGGGCGGCAGCTTTGGTGCGCCGGAGCATTTCCGCATCGCCTACTGCGTGGATACCGCCAAGGTCGAGCGCTCGCTCGATGCCTTTGAACGGCTGATGAAAAACGAATATTGAGCCGCAGCCTTCTGTATGGAGAAAAAGCGGCATCGGCGCCCTAGAGCTGCATGGCACTTCCATTCTTTGTGCCATGTTCATGCTGCGCTGTCTGGAGCATTTCTGAATAAGCACAGCAAAAACGACGTTTTTTCTTCTGAACACCAATTATTCTTGTGTTTTAATCATTTTCATACTATAATGAATGATGCAGAATTGTTCATATTGCGCTCATTTCCGTTTTGCCCATAAAGGAGGCGCTGCTCATGCCCATAACCGCCGATGACAACCGGCATATCTCCCTCTCGCTCAGCGAGATTGAACGCCTATGCCCCGTCGCTAAAGCGCTTTCTTCCCCTGTCCGTGTCCGGATGCTTGCGCTGCTGGGTCTGCGGTCGATGAATGTCAATGAATTGGCCGAGGCGTTGAGCCTGCCCGTCTCCACCGCCGCGCTCAACGTCCGTCAGCTCGAGGAATCCGGCCTCATCACCGCCGAAATTCATCCGGGCGTTCGCGGCGCCATGAAGCTCTGCTCCCGGCGGATCGACTCTGTGAGTATGCGGCTCACGCCCGACCTTCAAGAAGGCGTCAGCGCATTGACCATGCATCTGCCCATCGGCAGCTATTCTTCTGCCGATGGCATCACCTGTGAATGCGGTATCGTCTCCGATCACGCATGGATTGGGGAGACAAATACACCGCGGGCATTTTATCACCCGGATCGCTTCCGCGCACAGATGCTGTGGTTTCACTCCGGCGAGCTGGAATATCGCTTTTCGCTTGGCGAAATTGCTCCCGATCAGGTCACCTTCATCGAGTTCTCGATGGAGATGTCCTCCAATGCGCCGATGTATCGCGATGACTTCAAGAGCGACATCCACGTTTCCGTCAACGGCGTGACGCTGGGCACATGGGTCAGCCCCGGCGATTACGGCGGACGGCGCGGGCGGCTCAATCCCTCGTGGTGGAGCGATACGTCCAGCCAGTTCGGCCTGCTCAAGACATGGCGCGTGGATGCGATGCACAGCCTGCTCGATGGCGAGGCGCTGTCCGACGTGACGCTTGCCGATCTTCATCTGGCCGAGCACGACTATATCTCCCTGCGCGTTGGCGTACACGCAAACAGCGAGCACGTCGGCGGACTGAACCTCTTCGGTGAAAAATTCGGCGACTATGCGCAGGATGTCATCATGCGCGTGGGGTATGCGAAATGATACCGCGCCCCTTTTCATGCCATAAGAAAAAGATAAGAATAAGACAAGAAAAAGCGGAGGCACACAGCTTCCGCTTTCCATATCATGCATATATGCGCCTTGAGCCTGTTTCTCCGCAGGGCTCACTCCAGCTCATCTGCTGCCAGACAGCCCACGGAGGAATCCGCCGTCTGCACATAGCGGAAATCGCCGCTCACGCCGATCTCTGTCACCGTTTCCCCCACAGCCAGCATCATCACCGCGCCATAGGAATCCGATGGCCTGCTGCGCAGCACCACGGACTGCGTGCCATAGGGTGAAACCACGCTGCGGCTTTCCCGTGCGTCCACTTCGCTGCTTTCCCGGAGGTACTCGGTCATCATGTAGCCGGTCACGGTATTGCAGCCGCCGCCAATGCGCACCTTCGACCATCCGTCGCCCGCATCCTCCAGAATCTCCACCGGCGTGCCGCTGACAAATTTCCCCACCGCTTTTGCATCGCGGCTGGGCGCACTGCGCATATTCAACCGGCTGCCCGGGTCGCTGCCGTTATCAACCACCGCGCTCTGCGCCAAGGCCAGCGTCGGAAGCAGCAGCACACAAACCAACAGCCATCCTATCCACTTCTTCATCTTCTCACCTCATCCGCGCATCGCTTGCCAAAGCGATCCACCCGCTTTTCCTTTTTCATCCATATAGACGAATCAGGCTTCTCTTTTCTTCCCGAAAAAAATACAAAAAGCCCTTTTTCGCGTCCTTTTTATTGTACCATAGCCCAGCGCCTGTGTGCGTCTTTTTTGTCCATATTCCGAACTTTTATTCCATCTCGCCAACCAAATATGAACAAATTCTGAACTTTTCGTGGATTTTGACGGGTTTACGGGTCTATTGTTTTCGGCTATACTATTCGTATTCGTTCAGATTTTGAGGAGATGCGCGGGTATGCGCGTAAGCAGGAGGTACTCATGAAGCTCTATCTGACCGGCGATCCTTGCAGCCAGCAGCGCCACTGTTACTTCATTCAGGGCAGCCAAGTGTCGTTCATTGTGGATTGCGGTTATCAGCGCTGCTATGTCGGGGATGAGCTTCCCCATCTCACGCCCGAGCAGATCCGCTCCGCGCGCTATCTCTTTCTCACCCATTCTCACGAAAATCAGGCTGGCGCACTGGAATACCTGTACACCGTCGGCTTTACCGGTCGCATCGTCACCACCACGGAGACCGCGCGTCAGATTACCGTGCCCATTGACCAGCCGATCATTCTGGAAGGCCTTTGCCTTCCCTATACCCCTGCGGAACTGCCCGGCGGTATCTCGCTGATCTGGGGGCGCAGCGGCCATTGTTCAGGCAGCGCGTGGTTCTCCATCACCGAGGGCGGGCGCACCATCTTCTTCTCCGGCGACTACTACACCTATGCGCGCGTCCACATGGCCGATCCCATCGTTGGCCTCCATGCCGACCTTGCCGTGCTGGACTGCGACTATGGTCATCAGTCTGGCAGCAACGAGCGTGCCGACCACGTCGATGCGCTGATGGATCTGATCCGCGAAGCGCTGGACGATGGCCGCCCGGTGCTTCTGCCCGTGCCCAAGTATGGACGCGGGCTGGGCATCCTCACGCACATCACCGAGCGCCTGCCCGATGCCTGTATCTTTGGCGATGAGCACTTTATCAACGAAATCAACCATTTGGATGCGACCGCCATGTGGGTCAAACCCAGTGCGCTGGATATGCTGGCGGGCGCTCTCGTGCGCCCCTATCCCGATTTTGTGGCATTGGGCGTGTACTTCCTCAGCGATCCGCAGCTCGACGCGGCGTTCAGCCAGCGTTTGGCGGACGACCTGCTCAAGTACGGCACCCGCGTGATCTTCACCGGCACGGTGGAGCCGCGCACCTATGCCTCGCTGATGCTGCGCGCCGGCACCGCCCAAAAGGTGCGCTACGGCGTACACTGCACGCAGGACGATATGCTGCGCATCGCCAGCCAAAATGACTTCGGACAGATCATCGCATACCGCTCCGACTATGAACCGACGCAGAGCGTATACGATGTATAAACTAAAATTGCCTTCCACCGCTTGAACCGATGGAAGGCAATTTTATATCCAATGGAAAGACCATAAAATCCTGCTGTTTCCGAATTATACTGTTTTGCATCTAAAACCTTTCAATCAAATTGAACCCGTTTCAATCGTAGACCGCTTTGCGGTCTGCTCTGAAACTACGTTTTTTTCTAGCCTTCCCCTTTGGGGAAGGTGTCATCCCGAAGGGATGACGGATGAGGTCTACGTTAGGGCTGCGATTCCGGGAAACTCGCATAGTCGCGCAAAGCGCTCCTTGCGTTTTCCGACGTTCCGCCTGCCTGTTTCGCCCGCTGGGCGCGGCAGGCTCCAGTCCCAAAACCC
>JAXJLD010000061.1:0-3693 GCA_036297385.1 Christensenellales bacterium
AGGTTTGGGCGGCAGCCCAATGTATCTCCGAAACCCTTTATGCAAAGCCGTCAGGGAGCGAAGCGTGACCTGACGGGGTTTAGTGCTTGGCTTTTCAATTTGGAAACAGTATTAGCTGCAAAACCATATAAAGCGGCGGACAGGTTGCCCTGTCCGCCGCTGATTTATCTTATGTATGCTTCCGAGGAAGGAATGCGATCAAAAGATTAGTCGCGATCCTTCTTGCCGTTGGAATAATCGTTGGAGAAGGTGTAGTCCTTGCCCGGCAGGACGGCGTTGACCACAATGCCGACGATGGCGGCCACAGCCAGACCGGAGAACTTGAGGGTGATCGCGCCGACGTTGAAGGTGATCGCGCCAGCGGAGGAGAAGGTGATGCCCAGCGCCAGAGACATAATCAGCGAGACGACGATGACGTTGCGGCTCTGCGCCAGATCGACGTGGTTTTCCACCAGATTGCGCACGCCGATGGCGGAAATCATGCCGTACAGGATCAGCGAGACGCCGCCGATGGTGCCGGCAGGCATCGCCGCCACGAGCGCGGAGAACTTCGGGCAGAACGAGGCGAGAATGGCGAACACGGCGGCAATGCGCACCACGCGCGGATCATACACCTTGGTCAGCGCGAGCACGCCGGTGTTCTCGCCGTAGGTGGTATTGGCAGGTGCGCCGAAGAGGGAGGCCATGGCCGTCGCCAGACCATCGCCCAGTAGCGTGCGGTGCAGGCCGGGATTCTCAATGAAGTTCTCGCCCACGGTGGAGGAGATGGCGCAGATGTCGCCGATGTGCTCAATCATGGTCGCAAACGCGATGGGCATGATGGCGATGATGGCAGAAATGAGCAGGTTGGTATCGCAGTTGCCGATCAGGGAGAACACGGTGTTTTCAAACTTGACCGGCAGGCCGATCCACGCAGCCTGCGCCACGCCGGAGAAGTCCACCTGACCCAGCAGCGCTGCAAAGAGATAGGAGACGAGTACGCCCATCAGAATCGGGATGATCCTGAACATACCCTTGCCCCAGATATTGAAGAGAACGACGGTCGCGATGGCCAGAAGCGCCACAGCCCAGTTGCCGTTGCAGTTGTTGATGGCGGAATTGGCCAGCGTCATGCCGATGCAGATGATGATTGGGCCGGTGACGACGGGCGGGAAGAAGCTCATGACCTTCTCGGTGCCAAAGCCCTTGACCAGAGCGGCCAGCAGCAGGTACAGCAGCGCGGAGCAGGCTACGCCGACACAGGCATAGGGCAGGAGCGCAGCTTCACCATTGGGCGCGATGGCGGCATAGCCAGCCAGGAATGCAAACGAGCTGCCCAGGAATGCAGGCACTCTGCCCTTGACCAGAAAATGAAACAGCAGCGTGCCCAAACCTGCAAACAGCAGGGTGGCAGATACGCTCAAACCGGTCAGCGCAGGAACGAGGATCGTTGCGCCGAACATGGCGAACATGTGCTGAAGGCCCAGAATGAGCATCTTCGGCACGCCGAGCTGGCGCGCATCGCGGATACCTTGGTTCTCCATAATCAGGACTCCTTTGTATGAAGGTTTTAGATCGCAGACTTGCATCTGCGCCGAACGGTATTATACGGGAAAAGTGCGCGAAAAGCAAGACCCGCTTTTTCTTGTATTTTGAAATAAAAAAGATACAAGATATCATATAAAGCAAGAAATCTCCGATGCTGTGCAAAGATCACCTGACAACGATCCCCACGCTGTTGGGCGAGGGGGTGCGTTTGTTTGCACACGGCGAGCGGAAGATTCTGCGCTATTTGGTGCGGACGCAGACGGGAAACGGTATAGGGTGTATGAGCGGCGTTGCGCAATGAAGAAGAGCCGGTTCCGGTGCTTCTGCACAGGGGTTTTCAGACATAAAGTAGAGAGGGATGTGCGATTTTTGTGAAAATGGTCGGAGTTGGTTGAAAAATGCAAGTAATATGGTATAATATGTGCGTCGCAATTTTTCCATTTTGAATACATTGGAGGAATACGTTCATGGGACGCAATGCTATTGTCGGCCAGAGTGGTGGCCCGACCTCGGTGATCAACGCAAGCCTTGCCGGTGTGCTTCAGGCCTGCCAGAAGCGCGGTGCGGAACATATTTATGGGATGCGCCACGGCGTTGAGGGGCTGCTGAACGGTCAGGTGATTGATCTGGGGGAGACGTGCGGCTCCACGCTGGAAATTGAGCTGCTCAAGCGCACGCCGTCCTCCTATCTGGGAAGCTGCCGCTACAAGCTGCCCACCTATATCGAGCATCCTGAGATTTACGAAAAGCTGTTCAAGATTCTCCATCAGTTGGATATCGGATACTTCTTTTATATCGGTGGCAATGATTCGATGGATACCATCATGAAGCTGAGCGACTATGCCCGGCAAATCGGCAGCTCCATCCGCTTTATGGGCGTGCCCAAGACCATCGACAACGATTTGATGGGCACCGACCACACGCCGGGCTACGGCTCTGCGGCCAAGTATGTGGCGACCGTGACCAAGGAGCTGTGCCGGGATGCCGCCGTGTACGGCAGCCGATATGTGACCATCGTGGAAGTGATGGGGCGCAATGCTGGCTGGCTGACGGCGGCTGCGGCGCTGGCCGCAGGCGAGGACTGCGAGGGCGCGGATTTGATCTGCCTGCCCGAAGTGCCGTTCTACATGGATCGTTTCATGGATAAACTGGAGGCGCTGCAAAAGGAGCGTTCCTCGATCATTGTTGCCGTATCCGAGGGGATTAAAACGCCGGACGGACGCTATGTCGCTGAAATGGCGGGGGATGGGCTGGCAGTGGATTCCTTCGGTCACAAGAGCCTGTCGGGCACGGCACGGTTCCTGTGCGACTATGTGCAGAAGAACATGAACACCAAGACCCGCGCCATTGAGCTGTCCACCTTGCAGCGCTGTGCCGGTCATCTCACCAGCCGCACGGATATCACGGAGGCCTATCAGGTCGGCGGCGCGGCGGCGATGGCGGCGTTTGATGGCAAAACGGGCATGATGGCGGCGCTCAAGCGCATTTCGGATGATCCGTATCAGTGCATTACGGAACTGGTGGACGTTCACCAGTGCGCCAACTTTGAAAAGAAGGTGCCGATTGAGTGGATCAACAACTACCGCACCGGCATGACGCAGGCGTTCATCAACTATGCCCGCCCGCTGATTCAGGCGGAGCTGACGCCGATTTATGTGGACGGCCTGCCGCGCCACCTCTACATCAAGGACTGATCCTGTGCAGGCAGCGCATTGAAAAGGGAAACGATCTCGCGGGGATTCTGCTTTAGAAAGAGCCGCTCTCCATACAGCATAGGCTGCGGAGAGCGGGTTTTCTTTTTTTGGGGGGCTTGGGGCGTGTGATGACCGTGAACCGTGCGCATAATAACCCGCTTATGCGATGCATTGAAAAATTGGTATTTGCCAGCGGGTCAGTTTTGTATTATCATACGATTGTTCAAAGTGCTGTAAATCATAAATAATAATTTATGCATCTTAACGGAATCTTGATAAAGAAATGTAAACATCTTGCCATTTTGGATCATCTCGCAGCTTAAACCGGTGAGATCGGTTTGAGAAATAAAAGGAGGTTCTACACTATGAAGAAGCTCGTATGTCTCGTCCTCGCGATCGTGATGCTCGTGGCTGTGGCCGCGTGCGCCAGCGCCGAATTCAAGTTCGAGCGCAAGATCGACATCATCTGCCC
>JAXJLD010000062.1:0-97471 GCA_036297385.1 Christensenellales bacterium
CATAGTCGCGCTTTGCGCTCCTTGCGATTTCCGACGTTTCGCCTGCCTGTTTCCGCCACAGGCGGCGGCAGGCTCCAGTCCCAAAACCCGCCTGGGGATTTCATCCCCAACCCCCTTCTTCGCCTGCCATTACGCCGATTCCCGAATCCTCAGCCTGTCGCTCACCAGCGCGATAAACTCACCGTTCGTCGGCTTATCATCCAGGCTGCACACGTTCCTGCCGAACGCCTCGTCCAGCGCCTGAGGGTTCAAAGAACGCTTCAAGGAATCAAAGAATAATTGGATTTTCCCTTCTCTCTTTATGATGAATCAATAATCAAAAACCAAGAAGATACTCAACCCTTTCCGAACGACATAACACAAACTATTACCGAACATTCAATGAATTTTTACAAACGCATTCGTCGCGGTTTTCACGTTCGCATTATAGCATGCGTTTACAGACCCTTTGGTTTACATTCGTCTTCATCCCGAGAATTTGTCAGAGGTAGTGTTCCATATTTCTTCCTGTACACTTTTCTACCTCCAGTTCTCCGTGCTTCAGCAACCACGCCAGTCTCTGCGCTGTATCTCTCAGCAATTTCATCAATCGCCTTTTTCATACCGCGCACTGCTGCAGGCGGGCTTACGATCTCTGCATCCGGCCCCAATCCAAACACCCAAGCATAGAGTTGCTGGCTGATAACAACCGGAACTGATATCGTAAAATGATCCTCTCCATCCGGAACTGTATTGATGTCATATCCGAATTTATCCATTACTACATCGGTCAACGTATTCTTAAAACGCATCTTTACAATCGTCAATTTTCGCATGCCTGTTCCATACATAGAGAACGTATACTTGTCGTAAGCCGACATATCGATTCTTTCAAACTCATCTTTACCCTGACGTTTGAGTTTCTCATCATAAATAATTCCTTCCATACGATCAACCCGATAGTGTTGAAACTTTCTGGATAGATGGTCGTATCCGAGGAGATAATACTGATCGTCCGAATAAATCAGAGCATATGGACTCACCCAGTATTGCATGCCGTTCCTTCGATAGATTATCTCTTTTTTCGGTGTATGGATCCGCAGCCGGAATCTTACCATTGCATCCAAGTTCATCGCTTCATACAGATTGTCGACATTCTGGAGAACACTCTCATTTTCACTTTTGACTCTGTTCGCAATATGTACCTGACGTTGTAGTTCAATCGCTTGATACTGACTACAAAGGCCCTCCAGCTTCTTGATCAATTCTTCTGTCTTCTTCTTTGGCAGGAACTTGCACGACTGCACCGCATCTACCAGGAGTTTTACCTCAGACAATCTAAACTCTCTTCGAGTCAAATAGTGACCCGTGTTGCGGCCTGCCGACTTAATAATTGGGTCAAGGATGATTTCTATATTCAGCGAATTCAATGCCGCAATATCCTCACCGATGCATCGTCTTTCCACCGAACAGCCGCGTACTCTGAGTTCATCAACCAATTGATTTGCAGTCAATGCATGTTTTTCGTCTGTTTTTTTCTTAAAAATGTCCATTAAGTGCAGAAGTCGCACTTTTTGACCCATTTTTCCTTGTTTAGGCCTTGTTTTGATCCGTTCATTTTCATTTTCCATGATTTGATCAACTCCGTATATCTATTAATGATTCCGAGCATCTCTGTATCAGATGAATTCAACTAATCTCATGACAAATCAACTTGGTACTCATTATTAACATGAAGCAATGCATTTTTCATCATCTTTTGTGTTAATCTACCTTCTTGCGGCTATATCCCATCATCTTAAGCTTTTCTTCTACTTCAAATGGCGTTCTTCTCAGTTCTTTTCCGATTTTCTGATACGATTCTTCTTTTTCATAGAGAGCAATCAGCATATCTTTCTCTTCTTTTGTCCACCGCGTGCCAGAATTACCCAAAGCAGATGAAGTCTTACGCAAACCATTCTTTTCTCGTTCATATGCGATGCGTTTCCTTTGCCGTGGATATTTCTGAATTTCCGGTACTCCCAGCTTTACCCCTTCTATTGCACGAATTGCAATATGCAGCGCACTGGCAACCCGAAGAGAATTGCACACATGGTCTTCAGGTAACGTTTCTCCAGTTTCTGGATTAATACCATTATAGAGATCCATCAAAATCCGTCTCGCCCTATCAGCATCCATGTATATTCCCCCACTTCTCCTTCCTTAGGTTTTAGTATACCACAAAACAAATCGCGGATAAATGTATCACTACTTCTTCCAACACTACTTTTTGAACGACTGCAAAATTTGAAAAAAGCAAAAATCTGATTTATAATATTAATATAAATAAAAAGCGAGATTACTCGCAAGGAGTGAAAATCCTAATATGTTAGATTATCGAACCTTATGGACAAGATTCTACAGCGCCTCTTCAAACCTTCGTTCAATCTCACAGCGATACAGCGCCTCTTGTACAGCAGAATAGAAAGATTATCAGACGAAAGAATTCCTTCATGCCGTCCCAGACAGCATAGATGACCTTGCAAGAACAACCGACATGTGGGTATATGCCATTTATGAAAAACTGAATGAAGTAGATGCCAGATTAGATAGTATAGAAACAGCCTTGGCATCCAATTCCAAAGAGGAAATTAAATCAAATCCTTCAAACATAGTTCCTGAGATTGAAATTTCAAAGCAATCTATAAAGCAAGCACGTAACGAGATCATAAAGGAATTACAAAAAGAATTCTCCCGGTAAATAGGGTGGTCAGACATTCTCAAGATTGGAGCGCTAAAGCGCTACACGAAACCTATCCCCCTATAGCCATAAATTCACCACACTTAAAATCCCCTTCCTCCAGCATTATTGTATGCCAGAGAAAGGGGCCATTTTTATCCTTTTTGTTTTCCATATTGTCATGCAGTTTTGCCTTTAGAATGAGTCAGTTCAAAGATGCACTTCTCAACCTTGATCCAGATGTTAACCGTATTGCTTTGTAATCTCACGCAGCTTACATGTCATAATGCAGAGCCATTCAAAATACTCAGGCCATTTTTCACGACACTGCAAATCTATCCCTTTGTTTACAGCCAATATACGGCAGGCCTTCGCTGCAACACGCCATATCAATTCTGTGTTAAGTTCAGCTTCAATTTCTTGTTTTCTGCTTTTATACTTCTCAAAAAGAGCCTTATCATCGTCGATGTAGATTTCTGCACCAATTGTTTTCTTCACCGTATTGACCGTCAACCCCACATGACAGGCAGAACTTCCAATGCTTAAATCATACCAATGCTGCGGCAGTGCCTTACGCCGCGAAAATTGTTGTGCAAAATCAGCTTTGCCAAATGCATATTGACAAAACGCCTGCCAGAATTCGTACTGAAGCTTTTTAGTTTCAGATAACCTTCCAGCAGCCTTCACGGTTTTCGCCCAATCATTAGGCCTTTCAACAACATTAAACTTTGGAGCCGGAACAGAATCATTAATTCTCCAGAGTTCAATCTCAACCAAGAAAAAACCAATGTTTTCATCCGTATGTTGGTTCAACCATTCAATGGCTTGTCTATGCTCATCTCTAGCATGCTTTACAATCCAGATGATAACCTCTGCCCCTTTTCCAGAAGCATATGTAATGATCTTTCCAAGATGATCGTGGTTTGTATCCTCCAACTGATTCTCAATAATAATCCTTCGAGAAGATCCTTCCTCTCGGGCATAAAGATCAACGCTAAAATCACCTACTGCTGACTCTAATTCTTCCAGAACAATATCAATTCCTATTTCGTCACTCAGCAGTGTCAAATTCTCTTCTTTTGCAAGCCATTTAGAAAAATCACGTGCTTCATGGGGCCAAATAGAACGTAAATCCTCGATCCGTGTAATTCTACCCAAACTACTCATATACTACTCTCCTATAATGTCATTGGTGATAACCCCAGTACACCATAATGCTCGATAAAGTAAAAACAAGCGAATCTATTTCTTACTATACAAGCATCCAAACAAAAGATTTCAAAACCCTATTTTGAAGAAAAAACTAACTATAAATACTCCTCAACACATTCCCATATGTATTCTCATATTTACAGCAAGGAGCAGACATCAAATGTCTTCTCCATTTTTCATATCTTTGTTCCATCCTTAAAAGAGAAACCAAAATAGTATTCTGCTTCAAGTGCTTCCGCAATCTTTTCCATTTCCTCCGAAGAGAATTTCCCCGTTTTCATTCTCTGATTGAACGCCTGCGGACTCGATCCCACTGCTCGCGCCAAATCAGCCTCGCTCATTCCCTTATATGCAAGCGCCATTTTGATTTTCTGAGATATAGTCATTATCATCCCTCCAACAAAATTATATAGGATCTTCTTTTTTTCGTCAAGAATAAAGTGAAAATATAAAGAAATTCTTTTATATTATCATTGACAAAATAAAGGAAATCATTTATAATATACTCATAAGGTTGATGAAAGCAACCAAACATAAAGGAGGCCATACACAATGAGCAACCCGAACATGGAAGGCAAAATCAAGGAACTGATGGAACTCAAGAGAATGAAAGAGGAAATCGAAGTAGAAATCGCCGCCGCAGAGGACGAAATCAAGAGCGTCATGGGCGACGAAGAAACCCTTCTCGCTGGGGCCTTCAAAGTCGATTGGAAGACCGTCGTTTCCAGCAGGATCGACACTGCCGCACTCAAAAAGATGATGCCGGAGATTGCAGAACGCTTCATGAAGCAGACCACGACCCGCCGCTTCTGCGTGAGGTGAGAAGATGAACAAAGAAATCGACCTCTACCGCTTGCGGTTAGTGATACGCGGGGCACTCGACTTCATCAACCGGGATGCCGGAGACATCAACGAAGCACTCACCGCACAAGGCAAAGTAAAGCTGACCGTGACAATCGATACCCTCGAAACCGCGCTCCTTTGGCTGAGAAGGATGGTCGAAGATGCCCTCTCTACCGAAGAAAAAGAAAAAGTCTGAGCGTCTACCAAACACTCAGACCAGCCCGCCGAAGTGCTACCAACACCAAGCGGGAAGCCACCCAGAAACAACGACGAAACCGGGAAGCACAGTCATTATAACACAGGCTGTGCTCCCTCTTCAACAGAAAGGACACAGCATATGGATATCTACAAGGAAGTCACCGACCGCATTATGGCTCAGCTCGAAAACGGAATCATTCCTTGGCAGAAGCCTTGGATCGCCAGCGGTAACGCCGTCAGTCACGTCACCGGGAACTCTTACAGCCTTCTCAATCAAATGCTGCTTGGCAGGCCCGGCGAATACGTCACCTTTGCCCAATGCCAGAAGGAAGGCGGCAAAGTAAAGAAGGGCGAGAAATCCTCCATGGTGGTCTTCTGGAAGTTCATCGAGCAGGAAGACGAAGAGACTCACGAAAAGAAGCAGGTTCCCTTCCTGAGATACTTCAACGTTTTCCACATCGACCAGTGCGAAGGGCTGAAAGCCAAGCACCAGAAAGAGCTTCCCAACACCGCCAACGCAGACGAAGCCGCCGACGCCATCATCCATGACTACTGCGAAAGAAGCGGCGTCAAGCTCCAGCATCAGGAAGGCGACCGAGCCTTCTATCGGCCTTCTACTGACAGCATCACCCTTCCTCTTCTGGCACAGTTCGCAGAAACCGCAGAATACTACAGCACGGCCTTCCACGAACTGACGCACAGCACAGGACACGCCAGCCGCCTGAACCGCCTTGAGAAGACCGCCTTCTTCGGAACGGAAGCATACAGCAAAGAAGAGCTGATTGCAGAGATTGGCGCGGCAACACTGGTGAATTACGCTGGGCTTGAAACCTCCAACAGTTTCCGAAACAGCGCCGCATATGTTCAAAACTGGCTCAAGGTTTTGAGCGATGACAAAAGGTTCATCGTCAGTGCGGCGGGCAAAGCAGAAAAAGCCGTTGCCCTGATACTCGGAGAATAAGCAAAGCGCCTTGCGGGGAGAAATCCCCGCAGGGCCGCCTATGGAGGAAATACGATGGAAGAAAGCTATCTCTGGAAGTCCGGCATCATCCAGTATGAAATGCGGCTGATTATCGAAGGCGCGATTGCTCTATATGAGGGCGACGCTGTGCCGCTGCTGGGTCTGGCAAATAAGAGCGAACAATACGAAGCGGCTGACGCTTTCGATTCGATAGGAACAGCGCTCTACGGTCTGCGTGACCATGTGCGCAATCTACAAGCGGCACACAGAAAAGAAGTCCTTCGAGAAGTCGAAGACATGTAGAGAAAACAGATGCTTTCGCTGACATAAACACTCGATCGAGTTTACTACGAAAATTCGCCTAAAATCCCCCAATTTAGTCAACATAATTCAAGACAACCTTTTATTTACAGGAGCAATAAAATGGGCAAGATATATGGATACGCGAGATGCAGTCTCGCAGAAGATAAAGGCCAAGATCTCAACCGTCAAGTGCGAGAGCTGAAAGCCGCAGGTGCAGAAGAGATTATAACCGAGCGTGAACATGGTGACGCTAAGATAAAGCAGAATCTCGATCTTCTCTTAGAAGCAGCAGAATGCGGTTCCACACTTATATGTACTGAAGTATCACGACTCAGTCGCTCCACGCAGCAACTGTGCCAGATCATTGAAATCATCAAGCAAAAGCGCATGCGCTTGATGATCGTAGGAAGTATCACTATCGATTGCCGCAATGGAGACATCGATCCCATGAGTCAAGCATTCATCCAAATGTCTGCTGTGTTTGCCGAGCTCGAACTCTCAATCATTCGTGCCAGAGTCAAAAGCGGTATGGCCAACGCAAAAGCAAAAGGAAAACCCGTAGGCCGCCCGCTTACCACCAAAGATGATATTCCTGCGATCTTCTACAAACACTATCCCGCGTTCATGGCCAAACAGATGAACATCAGTGAGTTTGCAAGAGTGTGCGGGCTGAGTAGGCCGACGATTTACAAATATTTGCGCTTATTATCATAAAGTATCCCCCTTCTCAAAAGAGAAGGGGGATCATTGATTACTTCAATTCATCCAGGTATTCTTTTATGTGTCTCGCTTGAGCACTAGCAAACATCGGCGGAACCGCATTCCCAATCATTAGTGCCAGCGCTGTCTTGTTTATCTCCTTTGGAAACACATAATCTTTGGGAAAAGTTTGCAGGATTGCTGCTTCTCTTGCCGTCAAGGCTCTATCTTGCTCTGGATGCAAGAATCGTCCTTTTGATGGATTAAGACATCCACCTGTAATAGTCGAAGAAACATCATCCCAACGAAGTCTTCCATACACATCCCGGAATCCTATTCCTTGCCTCTTGTGGCATTCCAGAATATACTCTTCGGGCAAATCTGCACGGCTTCCTCCATCTTTCGGAACCTTTGTAATCATCTCAAGAATATGCGGAGTATGGTGTGCATATATTCTATGCGATTCGTCTCTTGAAACCTCTGGTGTTTCTAAAGAGCCAATATAGTCTCTAACAGTCGACTTTTCGCACTTCCCTTCAGCAAGCCCTATCCTTCCTATTCTCGAGCCAAGCATGACAAAACGTTTTCGTCTCTGTGGAACTCCATAATCTGCACAATCAACTACCCGATAATCTAAATCGTATCCCAAACTAATTAAGCGCTCACGCACTTCAACAAAAACCGGATAGTTTGCAATTGATGGGACATTCTCAAACAGAATCGTATATGGTTTGAGTGCTTCCACAAATTTCAAATACTCATATGCCAGTGTATTCCTTGGATCATCTACTGGTGCAGCCTTGTTTTTTCTCCTTATTGATGAAAAACCCTGACACGGAGGACAACCTGCTAATACGTGAATGGGTTCCCCTTTACATGCCTCTATAAACTCATCGATATTGATCTTCCTAATATCATCCTCAAACAATCGGACTTCCGGATGATTCTTTCGATAGACTTCAGCTGGCGCATGGCTAAATTCTACCCCAGCTAATACTCTGAATCCAGCTTGCTTAAGTCCTTGAGTTATTCCGCCGCACCCGCAAAACAAGTCAATCGCGTTCGGCACTTGGTTCCTCCTTTATCCTCTCCTTGATCCAGTTGCTATAGAATCCAACGTTCCTATCCGTAACCTTTCCAATCAGCAAAGATCGATCTAACAGTATATTGAACCTTTCACAGCTAGTCTCTGGAAGCAATGCACAGGCATGACATGCCGCTAGATTCATCGCGTTTCTGCCTTGTCCACCACTTCCACTGCAAACAGGGTCATTCGAGCACCACATAGCTCCTTCAAGAGCCGCCATGAACACCTTTCTCAACCTTTCGGGAATACCATATCTAACAAGCCCACCTAAAGTACCTTCAGAATCTCCACATGCTGTATAAATGAAAATTCCACACATAGGAAACTCCGGATGCTCAATGTCGCAGTATATCCTTTCACGAAGAGAAGCCGTGCTATAACCGCAGTCAAAACTCAGACGTTGTATAAGCAAATGCGCAAGAGTATGAAGAAAAACGAATTTAGCATTGAAAGGCTCGATCCTTCCATAAGGAATCATCTGCAAGTTGTGTTCCAGCTTGCTTATCTGTTTCTGAGCAAAACTGCTATTTTTCAGCCAGTTCTCAATCAAATCATTATCAAACTGTATGAAGATTCCCTCACCGCGAACCTCATAGCCAGGATACCAAGGCGTATCATTATCTTTAACACATTGGAATCTCTTCGTTTCTATCGAGGGGATACCCAATTCTCCACTAAAGGGTGGATTAAGTCGAGAAAACCCAACTAAAGCTCTCACCTCTCTAATCTTGTGAAGCAAGGCGACTTTAGTAACACCAAGAATATCATAGTCTGAACCGGTACGTTCTTCTCTTCTAAAATCATCATCTTCACCTTGCTGACTAACATCACCATTCAAAGCCGAGTATTCCGCTTGCCTATATACTTCTGATGAAACATCAAGCGTTTCACAACCATCAACAAGTCTTCCTCTTAATAAAGCTTTAAGTATTGGCTGTACAGTTTTCTTATCTTCAAAGATACTTTTCGCAACGTCTCCTGCCATCTCTTCACAGGCGCTATCAATTGCCTCTTCCAAACTCATATGCTTGATACAAGCTCTAATATAAGGAAAACAGTCATCAAAAGCTTGAGAACTTAGAATACGCTTACGAAGCCTTTCTGAATAAGGTGGAATTACAAGCGAGCTATCAATCTTGGGATAATATACGCTAGATGCACCACGCTGTTTAGTCTGAGGACAACAGTAACAATTCTTCTCCCTTTTCCCCTTCCAAGGCATATACCCGCTACATTTATAGTCTTTAATTCTCTTCCAGAGATAGTCTTTATCAAAAGCGTGTTCAAGAGAGTCGTTAGCCTCACAGGTAATACATCTTACCTTAATTCCTTCAAGGCCTGCAGATGTATTTGCTCCGGTTAAGAATTGCATATGTGGGTTATTGCATTGCTTGTTACTTTTCGAATGTACCCATTCTATCCAGGGAAAATCATCAATATGACCATTCTCACATGCAACAATAATACGCGCCGGAACAAGTGGCACTCTCCCTCGTCTGTCCTTCATGCACTCTTTGATCATACATACCGGATTTTTCATATATTTGTCTTTTTGCGCCGCATCTGCTTTGGATTTATTTTGATTATATTCCTTAATCCAGAACGAAAGCGGCTCTAGCCTTCTACATTTGGGGCAAAAGTACCAACGAGGAAATCTTGAATAAGCAATTCCATTTTCAGAAGGGTCATTTTTGTCACGCGGATGTGCAAACCACTTGACACCCAATGCTTTTTCGAGGCGTTCATCATGAAAAACACACAGATCTCGTTTATCTCCCCAATACTCTGGAGCAGCCGTCATTAGGGTTTGGTCTTGAAAATCAACCATCGCGCCCACTCCGTATTGGAGAATCGCCTGTGCTGCCCGAACGTTATATTCAGTCCCCTTCATTTCGATCTTAATAGGAGCTTTCATTCTTCATCCTCCCATACAAGCATTCTGGCAGAAATAGTTTGGTCGACATTTCTCATCGAAGTGAGTGTTTCATATGCTCTTTCCCTTGTCCACGTTCCATATGGCATTAGTAATGGTTGATCATTTTCTTTTGGTCCGCTCATCATACAACTCTGACCATAAACAAATCGACGATTCTCCCCTATGTTGCTAGCAAGATCATTCCAATCGCAAAAGAAATCATCAATTGCATTCTCAACTTCAAGAATCTCCGTATGCGTTTCTTCTTTCGAATGCTCATAAATCTCTTTAATCCGAGTCAGAATATCATTCTTGACAAGCGACACACACTGCATGGTGCTCTCAAAATTCTGTGCATCTTTTTCTTCAGTCAAGCATGTTTCAGCATGCCGTGTAAGAGCAACCACTACAGCATGTAAAGCACGCTCTAGAGCAGGTCTCGAGAAAGGCGTCACACTTGTTGGTTCGACATACCTATAGAACGAATCATGATACGCCAAAAACTGCTCATAATGCGACCGATCTCTACTCTTTGTTGCATCATACAAAGTAAAAACCAATCCCGGATTACTTCGACCAACTCGACTAGTTGCTTGAATATACTCACTAGTTAATTTCGGTTGACCGATAACTGTCATAAGATTCAGCCGATCTACATCTACTCCGACCGAAATCATATTCGTTGCCAGCAGTACATTGATTGCATAAGGGCCCGATTTATTCTCCGAAGAGTACTTCAACTTCTCAAGAGCCTTTAATCGCTTTACTAATGTCGTAGTCGGGACTCTGCTCGTCAATTCATCAGCTACAGATATCGTCCTCACCATTGCATCAGATGCAATGCGGCGGCTTAATCGTTTCATATAGTCCTTGATGTCATCGTCTACCAAGCCCGAACACTTTCCGAGATCACGAAGACTATTGAAATATCCAACTAGCGTCCAATAGTTATCCTTTATCTCATCGGGACTATGCTGCATGTACGTCCTCTGTAAGAGAGTTGCCATTGCACGAGTTTCTAGCATCGCTTTGGTTTTACCAGAGGGAAATACGCCAACATACATTCTTCCAGGCTTTCGCGTTACATCTGCTTCTTTTGCAAAGAATGAATCATCGCTATCCAGTCCTGCTGGTGGAAACTGCCTTGCAGAACGGTTATATAGTAACCGGCACTGTTCCGAAGCTCTACGAATCGTTGCCGTAGAAGCAATAATCTTGGGTCGTACACCTTTCGCCGAGCATAACGAATCAATAGCACATTCGTACAAACCGACAACCGAACCAAGCGGTCCTGAAATCAGATGCAGCTCATCTTGGATAATCAATTCCGGTGCTCTATTCTGAGAATTGGTCGCAAAGAATGCTCCAACATCAGCATTCCACGTCATCATCGCAAACTTGTCAACAGTTGCAAACAATAGTGTAGGTGGCTCCCTGTACAGCTCTTCATCAACGACTTGTATCGGCAACTCATTTATATAGGGACACTTAGGACGAGTACAACGCATATAAAACCTATGGTTGTCTGAATTTATCTGATATCCCCATTTTTCATCCTTGGAGTTTTTATGTGGAATCAAACTAGCACCGCACCACGGGCATGACAAAACCTGAAACTTATTGAACCACTCATTTCTCCGTTCAATATCTATGCCCTTTTTTCTATCAATCAGTCGGCCACAATAATATTCTGCGCTTTTGTCTCCTCTGCTCTTGTTGGGGGTATGATCTCCTCCGATCCATAATCCTATTGATACAGGCTTCTTCCAAGCTTTACTCTTATTTCTTTTTCTCGAGTTTAGTTCTTTTCTAATTTGATCACATGCACAAATCAGTGTGCTCGCACGTGCGAATTGTTGAGATGTAAGCAAGCGCAACGTATAGCGCATCAAAACCGTCGTTCCGTCTGAATTTTCAGGGAATCTTAGTCTTCGATAAAAGATCGTAAATGCAGTTACAGCAAGATATGCTTCAGTTTTGCCGCCACCAGTAGGAAACCAAATAATATCCACCAAATCTCGTTCTCGCTCACTACTGATATCACTCTCAGTATCTACATCGCAGTCAACAAGACCTCTAATGCTCAATAGCAAAAATGCTGCCTGAAAGGGTCTCCAGATAAATTCACAATAATCGTTGTCTCTGTTTGCATAATCCTCTTTTACATAATCAACAGTTGTACTGTCCTCATCTTCCGATACGCTTGCAACCTTCTTCCGATGAATCATCTGATAGAACATAGCTCTATTAGCCAATTCATAGGCTTGCATCGCCAATGGGTCTTTTCTCAAGCAATCAATTCCGCGCCTCATTCTATCTGCGGCTTCTGAACACAAGGCAATATGCTGTTCTGCAACTACTTTTAGGTTGCTAGGTACTGTACGTTGCTTGAGATGTTCAATCCAACTTTCATACGCTGAAACAAGTTGCTCAATTGCTAAGAGTCTTTCCTCTGAGGAAACATTCGAAAGATCAGACAAGTACTTCAGTGATAAGGATTTTTTATCTACTCCATGATTAAATGCATCTTGGAAATCCATTTGGGGCACTTGCTTTTGCGGCATGAGATCTGTTTCAAGCTTTACATAATCACGCTCTAGCGTCCATTTCGTAGCCACCCCATGCCCGGAAGCATATCTCACCTTATTCCTATAAAGCAAAGCTAACGAACGTTCTTCGGGATCAGAGGAAAAACGCATATTATCTTCATATGCACAGATCTTAAAATGAGTGTTATTCCTACTATCGATTGCTATGTTCGGTTGGAGAATTGAATTCGTACCATCAAAATAACCTCGTGCAGAATTATAGAGCATTACAGTAATAGACCATTTTCCATTCCCAATCTCACTCTTAACTGCACGCACATTTGCAAAGGATACATCACATATATTTCCAATAGTACTTCCGTCCAAAGGGATTTCAATCTGTTTTCCTTTGGGCTCCCGCTTAAATCCCAGTCCTTTTTTACACTGAGAAGCAAGTTTATACAATGCATTCAAGAAGGCTCGATCATCGTATTCTCCCATCTGCCAATTTATCGCAATATCCCTACGTGTTATTACATACTTCAGATATAGCATGTCTCCATCACGATAAACATACTGGGAAAAAGGCGTATGCAGAATTGCTTCTTGCGTCATCGGTCCATTATACGGAACCATACATTCTGCAGGAGTAGTTTCATGATATACTCCAAACGAAATATCCGCACATACAGTCTCTATATCTTTATCAACAATAAATGTCAATCCAATTGAAGATGGTCTATCCTGCGTTGATAATGCAATCACTTCATCGATTGATTCATCGGTTATGTCTGTGCCCGCAGCCAGATCGCCTTTCCTTTCCCAGTTCTCTGGTGCTTCTTCAACATCAATACTATCGCCAGTTTCTTCGCGAGATGCATCATTGTCCACTTTCATCTGACAACCAATCGGAAATAATACACCAACATAGTATCTCTGCTCAGGCTTATCCGTGATTATCTCATGCTCTTTATCAGGTATACTGGCTGGTTCTCCATTTATATATGCTTCACCCGATCCCGGGCCAACAAGTTCATCATATACATTGCTAATCAAGTCGCTTCGGGATTCCAAGCAATCTTTAAGCATTGGTTACTCTCTCCCTTCAATCGGTCTATTCACCAAATAAGAAGGCACTTCTCTTTCACATGGGACAATTCGTTCGATGGTCAGTCTTCTCGCATACCGACTAACATCACCCAAGTATCTCAATTCTTCAGCAGATAACTCCATTGCAGAATCACTCTTCTGTTTTGTGGTTGAACGAATGATGCTTCTCTGTACATAATTGAGAATTCTCGTTCGTTGTCTGCGTACATAATCACATGATTCCTTATATAGGGAGTAATTGGTCTCCATATCTGCATCATTAGTCAACAAGCCAATTGCAAGATACGCCTCACTGTCATGCGGCCCAATTGTTGCACTATCTTCTCTAAGCCAATACTTAATTGTCGCTTGATGCCTAGCATGACCTAGATCTGCCATAGTTTTAGACATTTCCGAAAACGTTGATCCAGTACGTACAACATATCCACTTAGTACACGTTTCCACCGTTTGGATCTCTTATAGTGTTCGACTAATTCACCATTTCCCTGTTTCTCCACCAATCGTTCAAGAATGTCACCAATAAAGTCGCTCATCTCTGTACTTGCAGCTGAAAAGACAATTACATCTCCAACCTGTAATTCTTGCGTAGGTTTTTCAATAATGATTCCTTTATCAATATCCAGAACATACGCAGAATAGTACTTTGAAAATACAGACCATTCGCCCGACACAAATTGAGCCAGCCGAATTGCTTTGATTGTTGTATGAGAAGAGCTCTGAACAGTTGCAATTGCCCGTTCAACTACCGCTTCCGTTTCAATATTCGCTAACTCTGTTTCAATATCTTCCGTTTCCTTGCACTCTTCATCTGTGAGTGTAGTAGTTTCATTTTCTTCCAGATCAACTGACTCTTCCCCAAAGTGATTAAGGGCATATTCGTTTGCCGCTTTCTGAATAAAAGCCACAGTACATTCCAATTGTCGCTGATAGCATTGATTTTTGATCCTCTCGCTTGGATACTCAAGTATCTTAATCTCCGGAACAGCGCTGAAGCTTAATGGATTATACCCGTTCTTCTTAACATTAGGTGTTGCAACAAAAACAACTATGTCCAGTCTTTCATCCGTTATATCTTCTGGCATAAGATAAACGCTTGGATTCTCAGGTTCTTCAAATAACGTCGTTACAGCATTAAAATAAGCTCTCTTTGTAATTGCTATTCCAATTCTTCTGTTTTCCAGCTTCGCTTGGTTAACAATCTTCAATAGTTGTTCTCTCTTGGGATTGCTGTCAAGCAATGCCTTATATGCATCATCAAGATAAAGCAGAATTTCCTCCATCTCTCCGATGCAATCGTATTCTGCATTCTTCTCAATTAATTCGAATAGATGCTGTACCTGCTTCTTCGGAGACCGTGCCTTTGCCCTTCCGGCTTCAATGAGCATTTCATACTGGTTCATGGTAAAGCATGCTTGTTCAAAGAGATTCACCAAACCATATGCACAAAGGATGAATTCACTTATATTGTCATCCCGTTGATCATCGCGTATAAGTCTCTTCAACAGTTTTTTACACTGCACTAAACCTGAAATCTCGATAGGCCCTGCAATGCTGACAATCTCCCTGGAATGATCTATCGTCCTTGTTAAAGTATCTTTCAAATATATATCCGCTACCGATTTCGGTTCCGCATACAAGTCTTCAATAGTCGACAATAGGAGATCTGTTGTCCAATGTAACACTCCTGTTCTCTTAAACAACTCTAGGTTTTGCAACCCTGAAATATGCGATTCTGATTGAAGAATCAACAGTTTTCCGTTGCTCTTTTCTTTCACTATCTCACGAATATCGTTGATTTCTTGAATGTTGGATACCGATACAGTATCATCTAATATTACGGCACAGATTCTGTTCTCTTCGTCTTCATCGGCATATAAAATGCTTCGAGCAACCGATATCCTGTTTGTCAGTATTATTGCGGGATTACTTCTTCCAACATTTCCACCTAGGAATACCCAATCATCGACATCCTCGCTTCGTGCCCACGCAACAGGAAAAGCATCAGAAAAATCCGCTTTGCCCACCAGGCTTTTCAAAGCCATATGATTAATGAGCCGTTCAGTTTTTTCTCTCTCACATACAACCAAAATACATTGCGACATCAAAACAATCTCAGACCTAAATTCTTTTCCAAGAATGCATTCTAAACATTTTTCACCATCTGATATTGCTTTGTTTCTTCCAGTTGCGCCTGTAGTTGTAGCTTGGCCATTATATAGTCTAATATCAAGTCCTCGCTCTAAAGGAATACGATCAATATTATTACTTGAACTGTTTGTATCGTCGGATTTCAAAAGAACCCGGCCATTTTCGATTCCACCATAACGATATCTAGCACCTGAAGATCGAATCACCATATCTCCAACTTCAAACTGCTCATAGTATCCTTCTACATCTATTTCGTCTGCAGTTAGTATTGCCATGAATGCCATCAATCCCAGAGCTATACAAGACAAACACTCTGTATCGGGATGAATGATCACCAATTCTGATTCTTCAGGAGAATCGATAAGACTCATAACGCTATCAATATTATGTTGCGTATAGGAATTGCAATTGAGCGCATCGCCCATTAGCAATACAGTATCGAGTGAATCACGAATCATTTGGATTCGCCCCTGCGTCTTAGTATTGATAATAGGCACCTTCCTTCTGCGTATTCTATCCCTACGTATTTCTTTTACAATACAGCACAATTATATCAAACAGCACCAAGATTGGAAAGGCATCTTGTAAACATAAGTATAAAAAAGCCTTCCCGAAGGGAAAGGCTAAAGATATGCCGTCGCCGTCAATGGGCTTTGGGATTTGTTTTTCTCTCGAATAGCTTTAACAAAACATAGAGTCAAGAAATCCGCCCATTCGCGCAACATAGTATGCGCTTTCGTCGCCAAGCAAGCAGTTTTCAAAATAAAGCGCCTGTTCCTCCAGCATTTCTTCCCCATTCTCACAGACATAGTACATGGCATCCAAATATTCATCACCTTGAGAAGCACATTCAAGCAAGTATTCTTCCCACTCTTCACCATCCATTCTGGAGTTAGCCTCCAGCATTTCAGCAATCAGCTCTTCATTACGCGGCCCCGGAATCAGTACAACTTTCATAGCATTTCCTTTCTGCGCATTGCGCGTTCCCAATTTCATATTTTATCCGCAAATTATCACTGATTAGATTTGAGAATACATTCGATTGTCTCAATAGAGCCGAATCCTAAAAAAGAATTGATCATCGATTCAACCACATACTCATAATTCTCTGGATGCGCAAGACAGAATGCTGCAAAGAAATCCGCTTCGTAAGAAGCTCCCATTTCTTCCATAACACCATAGTATTCATCTAGTGTCTTTACATTTTTCATCATTTCAATCATGTCTCTTGTTGCACTAAACTTAATCTCGATCATTATCTATTATCCTCTCTTTCACTTTCTATATATATTATAAACGTAATTTTTACTTTTTTCCAATTTCAGCAGCGGCCAATTTTTCATGCACGACTATGCCGTTCGTCGTCAGGATCAAAAATTGAATTATCCAAAAATCCGTTATAAAATATAAGTATGAAAAAGAAAAACAGCGGCCCATCGTCTGCGACGCCCTGCATAGCGCCAGCATCTTCACCATCTACGGCGGGCCGCCTTTCTATCAAAATACTTACATTTGGAGGTTCACTCACTATGGTATCATATCCCAATCAGAAAACCGTCACTGTTCATAAGACCCGGTGCTATCAGGATTTCATGCAAGTAAACAAGGACGAATGGATGGACGCCTTTTCCACACTCACACGAAGCGGATTTGGACTGTATCTCTATTGCTGCGGCAACATGAATGGCTATCGATTTGCACTGAGCAGCCAAGCAGTTCAGAATGCTCTCGGTATCTCCGACAGTTCCTATCGTCGGGCGGCAGAGGAACTATTGGCAAATGGCTATTTCATCGAAGAGAATAACAACAAGACGCTTCACTTTTATACAACCCCTCAGCCAACCTCATATATTCCTAAGCCCAAGAAATCAAAGAAGGCAGCATCTGCGGCGGACGCGGCACCTATCTTTGAAGAAACCCCTGCGGCAGAACCCGATGATGACATGCCCGTTATGCCGCATCGTTCTTCCTCTCCGTATCAGACTTATTCTTGGGACAACTAACTCTTCTGGGCATGGATGTTCAATCGTCTCTTGACGATTGAACAGACGCCAGTATTTATTCTTTTATCTATTGATTATTTATCTATTTATTTCTCTAAGCATACACGAAGATATTTTCTTTATAAATGGCGGCGGCTCCCCGTACGCGGTGATTTGAAACCTTCATTGGCGACAATCCCCGCCTGCGATACTTCGTTCATCGGCAGCGTCATCCATGAAAAGCCACAAATCATGTTCATTTGCCCTCCTTCATCGGAGGGCTTCTTTTGTATCATGTAAGAAAGCCGCACTCTACTGCTGCGTTTCATACTCCTTCTATCAGAAGACTATGATACCTATACTTATACTAATTATTTTCTTCCTCTTCTTTCTTTAAGGAAGTCATCTGCGTCGCCTTAAATGTGTGATTTTATTCTAGAAACTAAGTTCTCTCTAACTAAACCGGATGTTTCTTTTTTAGTTTTTACCCAATGAATCGATGTTTATAGAAAAAGAGTATTTTCCTTTGGAGTTGTACACTACTTCATCAAACTTGATTGCAACTTACTACACTTTTATTGATAATCATCAAAATGTCTCCCTTTTGATTAACTGATGCAACACTTGATGCTGAGTTGATCATATTTGTTTTTTCTCATAGAACAAAAGAAAAAGGCGAAAGACTTTGATCGTCTTCGCCTATGGAAACTCATATTCAATTCTTTGTCTCATGCAACCTCCTTGAAATAGTCTTCTGCAATCCTCTTACACACAACGATGAGCGGATACAGATTTCTAGAGTTTTGCTTGCTATACCGGAAGAGCTCTGTCATCTGAAGAACACATGGAAGATACTTTTCACGCTCAGCATCATCTTCAGTGTGAAGTGTGAATTCCCATTCATGCTTCTCCCAATATTCAAGCGTGATAAGTTCATGGATTTCAAATACCTGACGGTTCATATTACGGCGTCTTTCAGCGATAGCGTTATATTCATCGGCCGAAGTAATCAAGTACATAGTGTGTTCCTTTCTATGCGTTTCGCATCTTCAAATCAGTATTTAGGTATCATTCAGCATTTATCAGGCCAAAGCAGAAACCGCTTCACAGTATTCGGCGGAATCCTGTTGCTCGGCTACAGCGTTTTTCACCGCCTCCAACTGCGTATCCAACTCTTCCTCCAGCTTCTCCTTCTCCAGATCCACCTTAGTCTTGAGGTTCGTCTGTTCGCCATTTTCATCGAATTCAGGCATTTCATGATAGAGCGGGAAGTAATCCTCAAACCAATCAAGAACAAACTTATACGGACTGCTGTGTGTCTTGCTGCACGCCTTAACACGCTTGTACTGCTTCAGCAGGATTGCTTTCTTCTCTTCCGGGAAGAGATTCATGTAGTTCTCCATATCTTTGAAAGTAACCAGGTCCACCTTTTTTGCCTTGCTGGTTCGCTTCTCAACATTAATCTTCATGCCAGGATTATCCAGTCTATACTGTTTAACCTGATTGTATTCCGGGGTTCCAAGGATACCTGCCTTCTTCGCAAAGGAAGCGGTCATGTTCAGGGTATTGTTCACAAAATCGTAATTGCAGCCGATCATAATTCAAATCCTCCTATTATCTCTTGTTGATTCAAGCAAAAATACAGTTATCAACGCTCATGTTCTGGTTCTCTTCAACTCTGCGAATGAACCAGTTTCGAACAAACATATAGCCCTTTCCAGTTACAGAAGCCATCTTTCTGATGTATTCAAACTCGTTCATCAATTTATCCCGATCAACATGTTCGTCCATCCGCATCATCATTTCTTCATAAGTCGGCATCCAGACATTACTGTGCCTCGATTTGATGATCTCCACTCGATAATCCGGATGATCCTTCATCAGATTCGTCAGCATCCTGTATTCTTCGGTAAACGGCTTGGACGCTTCATTCATAAACTTCTTGGTTACGTTGATAGTACGGAAGGCAAAATTGATACGGCAAGCGTTAGAATTCATAGTAGTCATAATCTTGTTTTCCTTTCTTTTTCTTGTAATTTAAGCAATCTTGAGAGCAGCAGCTTCATGTCCAGTCGGAGTAACAATCACTCTGTTGTTTTCGTTCAGTTCAGGTGCCATGCAGTAGTTCGGGAACGTGTTGAGGAACCATTTGCGGATTCTCGGATATTCTCTTCCATGGGTCGTAGCTTCTTCACATACCTTTTCAAAAGCAGCCATGTATTCTTCAGAATTCTCCACCAAGCTAACGTAATGGCGCATCTGCTTCACAGAGGGATGCGGCAGCTTCGTTTTAGGAGAAGCATGTGTTCTTGCCTTGATGATGAACCCCTGTGCCCGCAGTTCCTGAAGCTTCTCATATGCTTCACCCTTCATTTCATTGGCGCTATCCGCAAACGCCTTGGTAATAGTCACAGAGTTAGTGGTGAAATCAATCTTGTAGCCCTTCATTTTCCTTATCCTCCTGTTTCTTCAATTACTCGTTATCAGTTTCAGCTTCAGTTTCATCGTTCTCATCAGCATCCTTGTACTCATCAGCATACTGCTTCAGGTACCAGGACTTGATCTTCGCGTAGCGGCCAGCATGCAGCTTGTAGCGGGCCATCAGATTTTCAAATTCCTTCATCACTACGCTATCCTTGCCATCCATCTCTTCGATGTGTTCCTTCATATTATCCAAGGTGAGCTTCGCGTAGCTCTTCTTGTTCTTCTTCTTTTTAATCGTCTTCGTTTCGAACTTATAACCAGGAAGTTCCGAACGCAGTTGCATCATGATCTTGTATGCTGCAGTTCCAAGCTGGCCGGCTTCTTTGGAAAACTTCTTAGTAATGATGATCTTCTCTTCTTCGTGGATGATGTTGTACTCTCGATTGTTGCTCTTCATAGTGGTGTACTTCCTTTCTTTCTGTCTCATGTTGTTTTGAGTTGTGGTTGAGTTGTTGTTTTTGTTTCTCTCAACCTTGTGAGTTCATTATAACAGTAACATGCTGCGTAAAATATGCCAACCACCCCCATCATTCTCCTCCACTTCTACTCACTTTCCCGAAATATACAGTAATATGCAATTCAAGCTTTCTAATAATATATAGATTGTATATCCAATGTCCCTGCAGTTTTCCCGTTTATTTTTTAGGCAGTAAACATCTAATATTCAATTTCGCGTATATTTACTCATCATTTTGGATCGAGCACCTCATTTTTCTATGTATTTATTGACTTTTCGTATTCACTGGAGTATCAGATGTCAAACTCAGCAATGAGTTGTTCCAACATATTCAAAATTGATCCAACAAAAAACAAAAAGAAAAAAGAGGCCCGAAAGCCTCTCAACCGGTATCATCCGGTCAAAATCGTCCATAATCAGCGATAATAGATATTATCCAGCGGACTAAACTTATAGTATTTCCCCTTCAGTTCCTTATCATAGATATCCAGATATGCCTGTTCCGTAACAGTAACGCTTGAATGCCCAAGAATGCGGCTCAAGGTGTAAATATCCATGCCAGACAACAGGCATCTCTTCGCAAAGTTATTTCGCAAGGTATGCGGCGATATGTGCTTCTTGATCCCCGAACGCTCAATGTACCTTCTGAAGTTCGACTCATACTGCGATACTTTCACCATTCTTCCAGAACGCTTAACAGGAAAGGCATAATTGGATTCACAGTAACGATCCTTAAATTGAATCCAGTGCCGCAATTCTTTCTCTACTTTTCTGGAGAAAAACACGGTCCGTGCTGATCTGCCCTTCGTCTTTTCCGCAGGAAGATCAATCGTCCTTCCCATAAGATCAATCTGCTCCATCTCTATGGATAGTGTTTCTCCCAATCGCGTCCCGCTGTCCAGCATGATCATCATAATCACCATATCCCGGTATTCAGGGAAATAACTTGTGTCCATACTGCGAAGGAGCGTTTTCACCTCTTCATCTTCCAGGTACTCCTTCGCCTTTCTCTGCTGCGGCAATTCCTTGATCCGCGTCATTGGAGATTTCTGGATTGCTTCAATCTCAACAAGCCAGGTGAAGAACGGACTGATATTGCGGAGATAGTTGTTGATCGTAACATTCGTCACCTTATCATTATAATCCCTTCTTCGCACCGCACTGTCTGAAGAAGGCGTTCCCTTCCGCGAATAGAAAGTGTATTTCCCTCTCGATTGCAGTTCAATAATGTACCGTCGGATATTCATCTCTTTGATCTTTTCAACGTGTGTGATTTCCTCGACATCCTCCAGCCACACAGCAAACAGTTTCAGAGACTGTTCATAGGAAAGCATTGTCCGTTCTCTGAGTTGCTTACTCTTACAATACTCCATGAACATCGCGATCATTCGGTTCATTTCCATAGGCATTCTGCTCCTTTCACATGCGTTTCTTTAACACTGTGAAAACAGCAATAAATGCTCAAAATTCGTTGCGGTCCGGCATTCTCATTCGTCGCGTATTTTTACATTCGTAGGGGTAGTTTCATTCTTAAATAATAATTTTATTTCTTCAATTTTTCTAAGTATTACGCACTTTCTTTAATTCTTAAACGGTCCGATACCAGTGCGATAAACTCCCCATTTGTCGGTTTATCGTCCAAGCTGCACACATTCCTGCCGAATGCCTCATCGAGCGCTTCAATCCGTCCCCGATTCCATGCAACCTCGATCGCATGGCGAATCGCACGCTCCACTTTGCTGCTGGTGGTGCCGAAGCGATGCGCGATGCCCGGATACAACTCCTTCGTGATGCGTCCCATCAGTTCGGGGTTGTCAATCACCATCTTCACCGCTTCGCGCAGATACTGGTAGCCCTTGATGTGCGCGGGAATGCCTACCGTCAAAAACAGATTGGCGATGCGTTCCTCCAGATTATCCGCTCCGCCCGCAGCTTCTTGGCACAGATGCGCATTCAGTGCGCTGGCCCGCGCACTTTCGCCCACGGCCTCAAATACGCGCTGTGCCAGCACGGCAAAGTCGAACGGCTTTACCATGTAATAGCATACGCCCAGATCAATCGCTCGGGCGATAAAGTCGTCCCGCCCCAGCGCCGTCAACGCAATCACTCCAGGCCGCTTTTCCAGCTTCATTGAGGCAAGCTGCTCCAACACGCCATAGCCGTCCAGCCTAGGCATAATCATGTCGCAGATCAGCACATCGGGTTCCTTTTCCTGCACCAGATCCAGCGCTTCCAGCCCATCAGCCGCCGTTCCCACCACGTCCATGCCGCTCTGCTGCCCCAGGTACTCCTTTAGCAGATTCCGTAGCTGAGCATTGTCATCCGCCAAGACTACGCGCACAGTCTCCATTTTCCTCTTCCTCCAGCATCGTAATACTTCCAATTTGTTTATATGTTACCAATTTATGTGTATTATAACACAAATCATGCCCATTGTAAATCACTCTTTCCCATCTATTTCGGTACTTTTCCCTATATCTATACGCCAATCCCCCTTTGAATAGAATCGGATTGTGTCAAAGCCTGCCCATTTCGCGCCGGAAGGGCGCATTACGGCACAAGATTCAGCTCCTCCTCGCTGAGCTCATAGCCCACAAACCCCTCCGGCACCGCGCCGACAATGATCGACTCGGCCACGAGCATATTGGCGGAAACCTGCGTCGTCTTGGCCCCGGCGGGGATGACGATGCGCACGCTTGCCGTCACCTTGAGAAAGACCTTGTGGCGCGTCTGATTGATGCCGCATGCCTCAAACTCCGTGGCGAAATCCGTGGCAATCGAGCCGATGGGCACGATGGAAACCGGCACGCCCGGCCCATTTCCGGCAAAAAGCGTCGTCCCCAGCACCGCGCCAAGCGGCACAGTCACGCGCTCGCTGCTCATGTTGTTGAGCCTGCGCAGCGCCGCCTCGCCCGCCCGTGCCGCCAATCGGTTCATCATCACCGTGTTGGCAGAGAGCAGCGCCACCTGCCCCCTGTCGTCCATCCGCACATTCATTAGCTCCTCATAGGTCACGCCGTCGCCGATGGCCTCCGCCAGCGCACCGGAAAGCACCTGCGATGCCATCGCCGCAGAGCGGGCCTCCGCCAGAGAAAAGACGAGCGGGCGGAAGTTCCTGTCGATCGCCAGAAACACCGCAAGCAGCAAAAACAGCAGCAGCAGCGTGCGGCGCAGAAACCGCCTCCGCCTCGCCCGCCTTTCATACGATCTGATCTGAGCGGCGTCCATGCCATCCCTCCCCTCCTGTTATATTCAAAAGACGCGCCATTTTTGCTTTTGTGATGCGAAGAAGCGAATTGTGTGGTATAATCATGTTGGAATGTTATCACCCTACCTCTCATCAAGGAGGAACCGTATGTCCAACGACGCAAATAAGAAGAAAAAGACGCCAAAGAAAAACGCTCCGCTGACCCCGGCTGAGAATGTCGAGGCAGATCTGGATACGCAGAGCGCGGAGGGCTCAACGCAGCGGGTCGCCCCTGTGCAGACTTCCCGCATCCCCGAACCCGTTGTCTCTGCGCCGCGCAAGAAGAAGGCCGACAGAGCCGAGCGTCCGCACTCCATCTTCAAGCCGCGCACAAAGAACCCCAACTTCCTGCTCAGCGTGCTGACGTCCACCATCCGCCTCTCTGTGCTGTTGGTGCTGTGCGTGTCTCTGGCGCTGGGCGGCGCACTGGTGGGCATTGCTAAAGCCTATGTCGATACCGCGCCGACGCTGGATCTCGCCGCGCTGGACGCGCAGGATAAAACATCCTTCATCTATGACAGCCAAGGCAATCTGATTACCGATTACAAGGGGACCGAGGACCGCGTCATGACCTCCATCGACGAGATCCCCGAAATGCTGCGAAACGCCTTCATCGCCGTAGAGGACGCCCGCTTTTATGAGCACAACGGCGTGGATGTGAAGCGCATCGTCGGCGCGCTTGTCGCCAACCTGACCACAGGCTCCTCGCAGGGCGGCTCCACGATCACCCAGCAGCTCATCAAGATGACGGTGCTTTCCAGCGAGCAGAGCTATAAGCGCAAGCTGCAAGAGGCGTATCTGGCTATGGAGCTGGAAACGCGCTACACCAAGGAGCAGATTCTGGAGAGCTATCTCAACACCATCTTCCTCGGCGGCAGCTATTACGGCGTAAAGGTGGCGGCCTACGGCTATTTCGGCAAGGAGCTGGACGAGCTGACGCTGCGCGAATGTGCCATGCTCGCCGGCATGACCCGAAGCCCCAACTATTACAACCCACGCCGCAATTTCTACACCCGCAATACGCCCGGCAGCAACACCGCGGACATCACCAACAACCGCACCGACTATGTGCTGCGCCAGATGCGCGAGAACGGGCTGATTTCCACGCAGGAATACACCGCCGCACTGGACCCATCCACCGCGCACGTTCTGGAAAAATCCCCCGCATCGACGGATATGTACGCCTATCCGCACTATGTGGAGTACGCCATCAGCGACGTAGTGGACACCTTCCTGACGCTCAACGGTCTGGAGGATACATCCGCCAACCGCTACGCCATGGAGAACAAGCTGCGCACCGGCGGTTACAGCGTGTACCTGTGTCTGGACACGGAGATTCAGGAGATTGTGGAGAACACGCTCGCCACATGGGACGATTATCCCCGCCTGCGCGATCCGTCCGACAAGGTCTATCAGTCCCGCAACGCGGATGGCACCTATACCGAGATCGAGCAGCCGCAGGCCGCCGCCTGTGTCTACGACTACCGCACGGGCGAGCTGAAAGCCATCGTCGGCGGCCGCTATAAGCCGACCGCCCGCAAGACGCTCAACCATGCCAGCGACATGAATATGCCGGTCGGTTCCTCCATCAAACCGCTGACGGTCTATGCCCCGGCGATTGATTTGGGCGCTTCTCCGGCCTCCATCGCCTACAATATGCCCGTGCCCATCGCCGGCTGGCGCGATTCCTCCGGCAAGGACTCGTGGCCGCAGAACTACGGCGGAGGCGGCTACAAGGGGCCGCAGAGCTTCCGCAGCGCACTGCGCAATTCCTACAACACTGCCGCCGCGCAGATCCTGATGAGCTACGTCGGCGTCAATCGCGCAGCCGAGTACCTGCGCCTGATGGGCGTCAACGAGAAGCACATCAACGCCGACCCCTTCGGTCTGGCGCTGGGCTCCTCCGGCATCACGCCGGTGGAGATGGCCGTGGCGTTTGGCGCCATTGCCAACAAGGGCGTGTATCAGGAGCCGCTCTCCTTCTCCCACATCCTCGATGCAAACGGCAATGTCTATGTGGATATGCGCCAGCAGCAGGATCGTCATCAGGTGTTCAAGCCTTCCACGGCCTATCTCGTCGTGGATATGCTCAAGGAGGCCGTGCAGAGCGGCACAGGCAAGAAGGCGAAGATCTCCTCGCAGGTGGTCGCCGGCAAAACCGGCACCAACTCCGACAGCAAGGGCGTTTTCTTCGCCGGCATGACCGGCTGGTACTCTGGCTCGGTGTGGATCGGCCATGACAACTACAAGGCGCTCACCAGCAAGGCCACCGGCGGCAACGCTGCCGCGCCGCTGTGGCAGAGCTTCATGGAGCGGATTCACAAGGCCAAGGGGCTGGATTCCCGCGAGATCATCGAAGGCACGCCCGCCGATTACGGGCTGGTGCGCGTGACCACCTGCGGCGTGAGCGGCCAGCTCGCCACGGATGCCTGCTATAACGACGTCAACAGCTACAAGCCCATCACGGACTACTGGTACGAGGGCAGCGTGCCCACCTCCTATTGCAGCATGCACAAGTCCGTGCAGATCTGCATGGATTCCGGCCTGCTCTCCACGTCGTACTGTCCTGCAACCTCGGTTGAAGAGCGCAGCGTCGTCCTCATCCCACGCGGTCATCCGCTCTACAACTACATTGGCAGCTACGGCAGCACCATCCGCAAGTATCTGGGCGAATTTGCCACGCTGCAAAGTCAGGCGGATATCGAGAACCACATCTGCCAGATTCACGATGAGTACACCGCATCGCAGTCTACCTCCGAGCTGGAGAACATCTACAACGATGCGTACAACCTGACGCTGACGGCCTATCAGCTCGTCGGTTCCTCACCGAACATCAGCAACGAAACGCGCCGACAGATCAACACCGCCATCAGCGCAGTGCAAACGCTGCTGTCGATCTCCCCCATCGACTACACTGCCCTTCAGGGCGCAACCAGCAACCTGCGCAGCCAGCTTCAGGCGGCGGGCCTGCTGTAAACCGAACAAAAAGCAAAGAAGGGGCTGAGCAAGACGCCCCCTTCTTCGGCTTATATCCCATGAGAAAAAGCCGCGCAGCCCATGTGAGCCGCGCGGCTTTTCCTCATGTTTCCTGAAATTCCCGCTCATGCGCTTTGAAAAAATCATAGTATGCCCGGACGTTCTCAAGCTCCGTCCACGGGCGCACGTCCACCGGATCGCTATCCAGATCGTAAATCTTCGCGCCGCGCATGGAGAGCAGAAACGGCGAGTGGGTTGAAATGACGAACTGACAGCCCATGAACCGTGCGCTGTCCAGCAAAAACTGGCACAGCTCCATCTGCCGCGCCGGTGACAGGCTGTTTTCCGGCTCGTCCAGCAGGTACAGCCTGTCCTCGGTGATGCGGTTTGTAAAATACCGAAACGCACTCTCCCCGTTGGAGAATGTGCGCACGTTCATGCCCAGCTCCTCCCGGACATAGGCCGACTGCGTCCGCTTCCGCGCACGCACCACCTTGCGAAGCTGGTCGTAATCCTCCATGGAGGACATTTGAAACCGGGCGCTGCGGTTTTCCAGATATTCATTAAACACATCTTCCCGCCTGCGGTCGATTCCCTCGTTCAGCTCCCGAACTGAGATCATGTGGTCGAACACGTCGTCGCTGGTGATGATGCAGCTTCCCGCCGGAATCGGCCTGCGCAGCGTCATGCCGCACATATCCACATAATCCTCCATAAAGCTGGTGCGGTTGTACGGCGCTTCGCGCTCCAAGTGCGCCTTTTCCGCAATGACGTGAAGCGCCGTCGATTTCCCCGTGCCGTTCCCGCCGTAGAGAATGGTCACCGGCTCAAAGTCGATCCGCTCAAACCGCCTGCGCGAAAGAATCTTGAAGGGATAGAACGATGCATAGCACGTTCTGCGCACTTCCATGATATAGCTCGTCTCGCGCTCCGCATCCGGAAAGGAAAAGGTTTCCAGATAGACGCCCATCCGCTCATCCCCTTGCTCAGTCCCGACCATCACGCCCGGCAGACGCTGGAACAGCGCCATGCCGTGTGTCCATCAATAGCCTGCTTCGATGGCCTTCACCTGTTCATACAGCCAATCATTGACCGGTGTCGGCACGCCATGGCGGCGGCCCAGCGCGATCATCGTCCCGGCAAACAGCTCGACCTCGCTCTTCCTGTGGGCCTCGCCATCTTGGCGCATACTCGGCTTTCCCTCCGGGGCGAGGCTGTCCGCCAGCGCAATCCACTCGTCAAACTCCGCATCGCTGATGGGATAGCCCTCCAGCCGCGCCAGCGTCTGCGCCTCACGCATCGCGCCGATCATGGTATCGCGCGGTTTGCCCGGCTTCTGCACACCGTCATAGCTGCACGCAAACACCATGCACGCCTGATTGATGCCCACGTTGAGCATCAGCTTCGCCCATTGGCGGCGCACCATGTCCTCAACCGGCGTAACCTGCACGCCGTGCGCCGTCAGGTACGCTGCGACAGCCCGCACGCGGGCGCTGATCGCCCCCGGCTCCCGCTCGCCCAGCACAATCTGTCCCGGATGGGTGTAGGTCAGCCGCCCGTTGACCATCACCGCATCCATGCCCTGCGCCACGCTGTACAGCACCTGCACCGCGCCGAAGCGCTCCGCCACAATTCCCTCGCTGACCACGCCGTTGAGCAGGGAGATGATGCGCGTATCCGGGCCGACGAAGCCCGCCGCCGTCTCCATTGCCGCCCGCAAGCCGTTGGCCTTGGTGGCAATCAGCAGCAGATCGACCGGCGCAGCCTCGTCGGGCGTCGCATAGGGGAAGTCAATCCGTCGCCCGTTGACATACACGCCCGCCGCCTCATAGCGCACCTTGCGCTCTGCATCCACAATCACGCGGAGCTGTGCGCCGGTTGCCAGCAAGCGCTCCGCATACAGCGCACCCACCGCGCCCAAGCCGATCAATCCCACGCTTTTGATTTCGTTCATGGCTCATCGCTCCTCGTTTTCCACAAATGCGCCGCGCAGCAGGCGAATCTCCTGCGCATAGCCGGGCAGCTCGTTCGGCGTTTCCAGACAGAAAGGCAGGCCGCGCAGCGCCTCATGGTTGATGATGCGCGTGATGGCCTCCATGCCAAGCGATCCCTGACCGATCTTCTCATGCCTGTCCTTGTGGCTGCCCATCGGGTTCTTGCTGTCGTTGAGGTGAATGGCCTTGAGCCGGTCAAGGCCGATGATCCGGTCAAATGTCTCCAGCACGTCATCCAGATGGTTCACAATGTCATATCCGCCGTCGTACACATGGCAGGTATCCAGACATACGCCCAGCCGGTCGCCCGCCCGGCTCGTCTCCATGATGGCACGCAGCTCCTCAAAGCTGCGCCCTACCTCGCTGCCCTTGCCCGCCATGGTCTCCAGCAGCACGGTCGTGGGCAGCTCGCGGGTGTACACCTCGTCCAGCATCTCGCTGATGAGCCGGATGCCCGTTTCCGCGCCCTGTTTGACGTGACTGCCCGGATGAAAGTTGAGCATCGCGCTGGGGATGTGCGCCAGCCGTTCGAGATCCTCGCGCATCGCGCGGAAGGCGAAATCGCGCACGCGCGGATCTGCCGCCGCCGCATTGAGCGTGTACGGCGCGTGCGCCACGATGGGCGCAAAGCCGTTCTCCCGCATCAAGGCATTCAGCGCCTCCGCATCCGCCTTGTCAAAGGGCTTGACCGAGCCGCCCCGCGGATTGCGGGTAAAAAACTGAAACGTGTTCGCGCCGATCTGCATCGCCTGCTCGCCCATGGCCAGATAGCCGTTGGAGCAGGAGAGATGGCAGCCAATATGAAGCATATCCTTATCCTTTCTGTCTGCCGCGCCGCGCATCCCACGCGGATTGCAGCCGCCGTGCGATGGGTCGCTCAAAGCCATAGGTGATTGCCGCCGCCGCAAGGAGCGACACGGCAAAGCAGGCGATCGTATAGCGCACCTGCCAGACGGGGTCGCCCTCCCAGTTGGGGTTTTCATAGGTGCTGGGGATCACCTTATAGGTCATCAGCCAGACGGCAATGGTCTGATGCCAGATGTAGAATTGCAGCGAAATGCCGGAGAAAAACCGCGTCAGCGGGTTGCCCAGCACTTTGCGCACCACCAGCCCGGCGTTCGCGCCAAAGACAAGCAGCCCCACGCCCAGCAGCCCTATGGACAGGCGGTTCGCCATCTGTCCCAGCCGTATGGCCTCTACGCTGGGATTTCCTGCCTGCATACGCACCACGCGCCAGAGCAGCGGAAGCATCGCAATCGTCAGCGCGGAACACAGCAGGCGCGAAAGTGCGCCATGTCTGCGCTGCGCCAGCCCTGCATGTATGCCTGCGGCCAGCATCCCCAGCGCAAACGTGTCCAGATAGGCGGGAAGCTGATTGAAATACATCGACACATCCTGCACATTCGCCCCGACCCAGCCGCGAAAGGCCAGCGCAGCGCCGGTCATCACGGCGAACGTCGTTGCAGGCATCCTGTAAAATGCCCGCGCAATCAGCGGAAAGAGCAGATAAAACTGCATCTCGATGGCCAATGTCCACAGCGCACCACCCAGATTGGAGGCGTAATAGGCATTGTAAAAGAAGGTGTGGGTATAGGTGAGATGGGACACGAGGTCCAGCGTCCTGTGCTGTGCGGTCTGATAGGCATTTGTCGCCATCGCCACGGCAAACATGATCGCAATCGTCAGCAGATAGGAGGGATGAATCCGTATCAGGCGGCGCACGTAAAAATCCAGCGGTGCGCCCGGCATGCCGCCCTCATAGCGCATACGCGCCCACGGCAGATACAGACAAAAACCGCTGATGAGGATCATCATATCGACCCACATATAGCCGGAGCGCACCAGCGGATCGAGGTTGATCTCCTGCCCCAGCACGCTGAAGCCGGGATACAGCCAGCTCTGCTGCCAAATGTGGAACCATGCGACGATCAACACCGCCGCGGTGCGCAGTCCGTCGCAGGTCTCCACATACCGCAGGCTGGGCTTGGCCCTCGCATCGTCCATCCAGCGTTGAATCAGCTTCATCGGTTCTTCCTTTCAAAAGCAGCGCTGCGAAAGTCCGCAGCGCTCATGGAATAATCACTGAATGATGACATCCAGCTCGTCCTCCTCGCCCGCAGGCGCATCGCCGGTGAGCTGTACCACCACCTTGTTGGGCAGGCAGACGATGGTCTTGGCGCCGTTGCGCATCTTGCCCTGCCGGATGCACAAGCCGTCCCGGCAGTTGGCCTCCTCCATCCACACCGCGCCGTCCTCCACGCGCAGCACGTTCAGTTTGCCGTCCTCCTGCGCAATTTCATAGCGATCCTCCACCGCCAGCGGGCGGCGAAGCACCTCCTGCCCATCCACCGTCACCACCACGGTGGACGCCTCCGCGCCCAGCGAAAGCTGGGAAACGGCGTACAGTGCGCCCGCCGCCAGCAGCGCCAGCGCAATAATCATCAAGTCGCGTCTTTTCATCGTCATTCCTCGTCCGCCGTATCCTCCGGCGTATGGTTCATTTCCCGCGCGTCGCCCTGCTCCTCCGGCGCACCGACCAGACTCAGCCGCACGGTTTCGCCGGTGTCCTCGCACTTGAGCGTCAGCTTCTGATCCTGAAGGCTAACCACAGTATAGGCGGCTGTCGTCGGATACGGCTCGCTGCCCATTGTAATCTCGTGACCGTTTCCGCTGTAATATCCTTCCCGGCCATCCACGCTGTATGTGCCATCGCGCCTGAACACATAGGACATCCCCTGCGCATCCTTCCAATGACCGATCAGCCGGAACACGTCGCTGTTCAGCTTCTTTTCCGCTGTCTCATTCCGGGGAGCAATCGCCTCCAGCAGCGGCAGAGCCTCAAACGGCCTGCCCATCTCCATCAGCATCTGCGCACGCTGCATACAGGCGCTCTCGTACATATCCGCAATCTCCGCATAGCGGTCGGGCAGCTCGCTTTCGGCGTATGGCGCAAGCGCCTCCACCACGGCGGCATAGTCGCCCAGCTCCATGTCCATGCGCGCACCGGTGTAAGCATCCTTGAGCCATTCGTCCTCGCAGCGCGTCACGCACAGCTTCGCATCCTCGTAACTGCCTAGCGCCGCATACGCCTTGATTGCCTGCTCATACTCGCCCTCGGCTTCCAGCGCAGCCGCATAGGCATAGCGCGCCTGCATCGCGCGCGCCTGCGCGTCCAGCTCATCGCCGCACGCCTCAAACAGCGCGGCGGCCTCCTCGTAAAGCTGCGCTTCCAGCTTTTCCTCCGCCATGGCGTAACTGCATCGGCTCGCCTGCGACTGCGCGTCCTCATAGTCGCCCAGCAGCGCGAACGCCGCCTGTGCCTCCTCGTAAGCGCCCTCGTTATACAGGCTCATCGCCATCCGATAGCGGCATTCCTTCACGCGGTTCGCCGCGTCCCGGTAATCGCCCAGCACCTCAAAGCGCTCCAGCGCCAGCTCCGGCGCGCGCTCCATCTCCTGCATGGCCAGCGCGTACTCAATCGCCTTGGCACGCTCAGCGCTGTCCAGATAGTCGCCCAGCGACGTGTATTCCAGCGCGGCGGCCTCCGCCTGTCCGGCCTTTTCCAGCTTCTCCGCGTAGGCATACGTCGCGCGGTTGAGCGTATCGGCCACCTCGCCCTCGCGCGGAAGCTGCTCCAGCCACGCGATCGCCGTCTCATCGTCGCCCTGATTCAGCGCGGCATGGGCCAGCGTCATCGCCGCATCGGCAAAGCGCTGCTGCGCATCCTCGTAATCGCCAGCCAAGCGAAGCTGCTCCGCCGCCGCTTCCAGATCGCCCTTGCCCAGCGCGTCCATGCCCGCCGTATAGCGGCACAGCGCCGCACGCGTCTCCGCATCCTCGTAAACGCCCAGCGATTCATACAGCTCCGCTGCGGCGGCAAGCTCGCCCTTATTCTGCGCATCCTTCGCCAGCGCATAGCGGCAGGCTCGGATCAGCTCCAGCGCATCCTCGTAATCCGGCACGCGCAGAAGCTGTTCTTCCGCCTTCGCATACTGCCCCTCACGCATAAGCTGGCGGCCATAGGCATAGCGGCAGGCGCGGGTCTGCTCCTGTGCGTCCTCATAGCCGCCCAGCGATGCAAAGCGCTCGATGGCCGTCTCATAGTCCACGCGCTCCCGCGCCGCCGCGGCGATATCGTACACCAGCGCATCCAGCATTCCGCGCGCCGTCTCGCTCTCCGGCAGGCTGCGCAGCAGCGATTCAGCGCGATCCGTCTCGCCGTTTTCAATCGCCAGCTTGGCGCGTGCGCACAGCGCCTTTTCATAGAGCGCGTCGGCCTGTGCGGAATCGTGCGCCTGAGCGCGCGTCATCGCCTCATCCAGCGCCACCTCGGTATTCGCGCCGATAAACCGCTCGATCATCCGATCCTCGGCCTCGTCTGCGCGCTGCCCTGCCGCATATTCATCCGGCCAGTTCTCCTCCACAAATGTGAAGAGCCTGCCGGCCTGCGTCAGCTCGCCCTCGTCCATCAGGCGCTGGGCATACAGGCATGCGCCGTACGGCACACCCCAGCGCACGAGCGCCAGCAGCAGCGCCACCGCCGCCAGCAGCACAATCGCCGTGCGCAGCATACGCTGCTTTCGCCGCTTCTTCTTCTGCTGTGCACGTTGCTCCTTCACCGTCTCCTCACTGGAGCGGCGAAGCGTGTCCTGCGTCTGCTCCTGCCGCTCGCGCTCCCTGCGCCCCACGGTCGAGTCAATCGCCGCGAAGGAGTAGTCCGCCAGCACCTGCTCCCGGCTGCGTTCGCAGCGCACGCACTGGTCATCGCTGGTGCGGTTGGCCCTGCCGCAGACGCACATCCACACGATGTCGTCCTCTCGCGCATAGCCCGCCGCATCCGGCCCAGCCACCGCGCGTAGCCGATCCAACTCGCGCCCCTCCGGCAGGTTGTTGGGCGTGTACTCGCGCACATTGCGCTCCTCCCGCCGCCAGATGACGCCATCCTGAAACCAGACTTTCTCCACCGATGCATCCACACGCACCGCGCCGCTGACGCGATCCGGCATGAACACGCCGGTAAAGCGTGCGCGCGCCTCGCCCTTGGCCGTCGCACGCACCAGTCTTCCACCCAGACGCGTGCCTTCCTCATCAAAGCAGATGATGTTCATCTGCAAGCTGTCAATCACCTTTTGAGACAGATTGAAAAACTCGATGAGACAGATGATCTGCTCATTCTCCTTTGTATCGTCCATCTGTTCCCGGCTTACGGTCACCTTGGTGATCTCCACCGGACAGGTCAGATCGCTCTTCATCCTGTCACCTCTTCTGCTCCTTGATATGCGTGGGACGCCCATGCTCCCCGCTTGCTTTGGCCTCGCGTCCTCCGCTTACAGCCTGTGCAGCGCGCTAATCTCCGCCGCGCTCAGCTCCCGCCACTCTCCGCGGCGCAGATCGCCCAGCTCCAGCGGGCCAAAGCGCACGCGGCGCAGAAGCAGCACCTTATGCCCCACCGCATCGAACATCCGGCGCACCTGACGGTTGCGCCCCTCGTGGATCGTCACCAGAATATCCGAAAAGAGGCTCTCGTCGCGCACCACGCGCACATCGGCCGGATAGGTGCGGCGCGGATCGCCCTCCATGTACACGCCCCGGCGCATACGTTCAATCGCCTCGCCGGAGGGATTGCCCGTCACGCGCGCAAGGTACACCTTATCCACCTCGCAGCTCGGATGCGTCAGCCTCTGCGCCAGTGCGCCGTCGTTGGTCAGCAGCAGCAGCCCCTCGCTGTCATAGTCCAGCCGCCCAACAGGGTACAGCCGCACCGGAAAATCGCGGAAGCGATCCATCACCGTTTCACGCCCCTTTTCGTCGCTCACGGTGGTCACCTCGCCCGCCGGCTTGTGGTACAGGATATAGCGCTTCTCCTCTTCGGGCGTGATCTTCACGCCGTCCACCAGCACCTCGTCCGTCTCCTCCACCTGCGTACCCATCTCGGTGATCGTTCGTCCGTTGACCGTCACGCGGCCAGCCGCGATCATCTCTTCGCACTTTCTGCGTGCAGCCACGCCGCACATCGCCATGTATTTCTGAAGTCTCATCCTCATGCTCCTTTATAAAATCCAATGCGCCATCACGCGGCGCACATCCAGCCGAACCCCGCTTTGATCCACCCGCTCACTGGCAACCACTTCGCCCTGCGCGTAGACCTGCCCATTGGCGACGAGCTGCACCGTGCCCAGATGCATCCCCGGATAGACCGGGGCACGCACGCTCTGCGGCACATCGAGCACCGCCTGCACGGCTTCGCCAATCCGAAGCGGCACGCTCAGGTTTTCCATCACGCACATTCCGCAGGAATCGCGTTCGCCGTCCGTCACCGGGATGCGTCCCGCCGAAATCGTCGGCCCCAGCACGCGCGTCATGGCGTAGGTTTCAAAGCAGCCGTCCATCAGCCGCTCCGCCTCGTCAAACCAGTTGCCGCAGCCCAGCACCACGCCGACGATCTCCATGCCATCCCGCTGCGCACCGAACACCAGACAGCGCCCCGCCTTGCTGGTGAAGCCTGTTTTTACGCCCGTCGCGCCCGGATAATCCGCCAGCAGGCGGTTTTTGTTGTGGAGCTGCCGGTCATAGGTACGCCCCGCCCATGGGATGCTCGCCCGCTGCGTGGACACCAGCCGCCGAAACGCCTCGTTGCGCATCGCCTCCCGCGCAATCAACGCCAAGTCATAGGCCGTCGTATAGTGGCCGTCGTCCGGCAGGCCGTGCGGATTGACAAAGCGCGTGTTGACCGCACCAATCTGCGCGGCGCGCGCGTTCATCATGGCGGCAAAGCCCTCGATGCTGCCGCCGATATGCTCCGCAATCGCGACCGCCGCATCATTGCCGCTGGCAAGCATCAGCCCCAACAGCATCTGCTCCAGCGTCAGCCGCTCACCCGCCTGCAAGTAAATCGACGTGCCAGGAACGCCGAATGCCTGCGGGGAACAGACCACCTCGTCCTGCAAATCGCCGCGTTCCAGCGCCAGAAGCGCCGTCATCACCTTGGTGGTGGAGGCCATCGGAAGCCGTGTATGCGGATTGGCTGCAAACAGCACCCGCCCCGTTTCCAGTTCCATCACACAGGCTGCGGCGGCGCTGGTTTCATCCTGCGCCAGAACTCCACATTGATTATACATAAAAATGAGAGCCATGAAAAGCCCTGCCGCCCATCTTTTCGTTCAGAACGCCCCCCATCCAGACTTTTCCACGCGGTACATCCGACCGTCCCTTTCCCCTCACGCATCCGTTTCAGGCAATCTTCCTGCCAGACGTGCGGCAAAGTAATCCCGGTTGGCCAGCGCCGCCGGGTCGCCCGGGCGCAGCAGCAGCGCCTGTTCATTCATCTTGGCGGCCTCCGTCTCCCTCCCCATGCGCGCGAGCAGCACGCAGAGCTGCATCAGCGGGAGATAGCCGTATGCGTCCGGGTTGGTGAATGCGCCGCCCGTCTGCGGCTGCGTACACAGCAGCGCCGCGCGATACCAATGCGCCGCCGTCTCCCATTCCTCCTCCTGCGCAAAGCACGCGCCCAACGCGCACAGCGCCTCTGCTCGCGGCATCCCCTCCGCCAGCGAGGAGAGGATGGAGCGCTTGGCCTCGTTTCCCCTGCCGAGCTGCATCAGGCACTCTCCCCGCAGAACAAAAGCATCCGCACGGTTGACCGCCCAGCCGTCCATCCCCAGAAAAGACGAGAACGCCGCCTCCGCCTTTTCCCACTCGCCCGCGCTCTTGAGTTCCCGTGCATAATAGTACCAGTCCCGCGCGGACAGCGCACGACCGCGCGAAAGCCATTTCTCGTAAATGGCCAAATTCCGCCGGTTGCTCTGCACACCATGTGTACCCGTGTGCCGGACAACAATGGGCTCATGCAGCACATTTCCACGCACGGCCATCGCCTCATGCACTATGCCGGAAAACACAAATCCCGCCGCGCGTCGCACAATGCGCTCCCTCTCAAACACGAGCGTCGGCCGCCCTGCCGCATCAAAGGCGTAATGGTACGGCATCATCACCGCATCGACGGTTTCATTCAGCTTGGCCTTGAGCGCGCAGAGCTTCTCCGCTTCCTCGGCATCCAGCACATCATCCGCATCCAGCCACAGGATGAACGGGCAGGTCGCATAGGCAAACGACGCATTGCGCGCCGCCGCAAAATCGTCCTGCCACACATAGTCGTACACCCTGTCCGTGTACCGGCGCGCCACGCGCTTGGTTTCATCCCCTGAGCCAGTATCCAGAATCACCACCTCGTCCACCGCATGGCGAACACTCTCCAAGCAGTTCGCCAGCCGTTCGGCCTCGTCCTTGACGATCATGCAAAGCGACAGCTCCATCCGCATCCCTCCTGCGCCTCACGCGCGCCGTTCCTTCTGCATAAGGTATGCTAGGGAGCGAAAAACAAGCTCCCCATTCCGCATGAACTGCACATTTGCATGGATGAAAAGAAAGAGGTGTCGCTCTTGCCTTATTATGTCGCGCATTCCGCCCCGGGCAGATTGCACGCCTGCGGCTGTATGTCCCCGTGTTATCCCGTCGGCTGCGTCTATCCCTGTCCGACAGGTCCGGTCATTCCCAGCCCGCCCACCTGCTTCCCCTGCCCGACCGGTGCAACCGGTATGACCGGGCCAACCGGGCCGCAGGGCCCCGTCGGTCCGATGGGGCCGCAGGGTCTTGTCGGCGCAACCGGCCCGATGGGGCCGACCGGCCCGCAGGGGCCTGTCGGCGCACAAGGCCCTGTCGGCGCAACCGGTGCGACTGGCGCACAAGGCCCCGCTGGCCCTGCTGGTGCAACCGGCCCTGCCGGCCCTGTCGGCGCGACCGGTGCGACTGGCGCACAAGGCCCCGCCGGCCCTGCTGGTGCAATCGGTCCTGCCGGCCCTGTCGGCGCAACCGGTGCTACCGGTGCGACTGGTGCGACTGGTGCGACCGGTGCGACCGGCGCTGTCGGCCCCGCTGGCCCTGCTGGCGCAACCGGCCCCCAAGGCCCTGCTGGCCCTGAAGGACCCACCGGCCCCCAAGGTCCTGCTGGCCCGGAAGGACCCACCGGCCCTCAAGGCCCTGCTGGCCCGGAAGGGCCCACCGGCCCTCAAGGCCCCGCTGGCCCGGAAGGACCTGCCGGCCCGCAGGGGCCTGCCGGTGCAGCCGGAGCAACCGGAACCGGTCTTTCCGCTTACGCCACAGGCCACACGTCCGGCACGCTTCAAAGCACCGCCAATCAGCCCATTGCGTTTGAGATATTTGCCGCGCAGCCGCCCAATGATGTGACGCAGAACAACGGTCTGTTTACGCTTGCCTCGCCCGGCACGTATCAGATCACGGCCATCCTCAACACGCCGCCCTGCACCCAGCCTGACACAGCGGATACCGATGTGTTCCTCATGGTGAACGGCACGCCGCTCCCTGCTACGCAGACACACGTTCGCTGCGGCACGCAAACCACCAACACGATGCTGCAAGCCCATGTCGTCTCCGACGGCACGACGACCATCGCGCTCTCCGCCGATACCGCGCTGAACTACAACGCCAACCGCGCCACCGATGTGCTCGCTTCGATCACCTTCCTACGGCTGATGTAACGCAAAAAGCCGCGCCTCCCACATGGGAAGCGCGGCCCTTTTCTGCCCGAAACCCGGCAGCCCGGTTTGTGCGTTAGAAGCTCAGGCCGAACTCGGACTCGTAGTAGTTGCCCTCGCTGTCACGGTAGGCATACGCCTTGCCGTTCTCGTCCTTCAGCTCGTCCGGCATATACTGATCCTTCGCATAGCCCGGCACGTCGTTGGGGGAGACGCAGTCGCCGTTCTCGTTCACAGCGATGACAGCATCGTTGCGCGGGAGGGTGATCGGCAGCACGCCAGTCGGGTTGTACACGCCGGTGATGACGTCGATCGTCGCATCGGTGAAGGTGTCAAAGCCAGCCAGCAGCGCATCCGCATGCGGCTCGACATTGCCCATCATCCAAGCCAGCTGGAAGTTGACGTTGGTGATCACCTTGCCGCCGTTGGCATGGACAGCCTCGGCGATCTCCGCGATCTTGCCCGCGTTCTTCAGCGTGGTTTCCTCATGGGTGGTATCGACCGGCACGCCAGTCTCGGTGTCCACGTCCACGACAACCTTGCCATCGCAGATGTCCAGCTCGAGGTAGCCCGCCGTCGCGGAGAAGTACGCGCCGGAGGTCGGATCGACGAACAGCAGCGCATAGTCAGCCTTGTTGTAGTCGCCCACAACCGCCATGCCGCGCTCGATCAGCGCATTGCGCAGTTCCTTGGTGATGGTCGCGGTGTCGCCTTCCTGGTTGAAGTACTCGACATACACGCGCTTGCCTTCCAGCTTCTCAGCGGTCAGCGGCAGGGTCTCGTCGGCGTTCTTCAGCAGGACGACGGACTTCTGATGGGCCTTGTACACGCGCTCGTCCGCACGGGCAGCCGCCACGACGACCTCCGCGTTCTCCAGATCGCGGTACGGGTTCTCGAACAGACCGGTCGCGAACATTTCCTTCAGCAGGCGGACATTCGCTTCGTCGATGCGCTCAATGCTCAGCACATGCTCCGGCGGATACTTGTCAGCCTCTTCCACGCCACGGCGGTAGGCTTCCTTGATGGACCACACGTCGTTGGTGTCGGAGATGATGTCGGTGCCGGCGTTGATGGCATACGCCGCGCGAACCGGCACGTCGTAATCGTACATGCCCCACGCCATGTTGCCGATGATGCCGGAGTCGGAGTTGATGTAGCCCTCATGGCCCATCTTATCGCGGAGCAGGTCGCCGATGAACGCCTTGTTGAACGCGAAGCCAACCGCCTCGCTCAGATCCAGCTCCATGCCCTGATAGACCTGCGGAGCGCTCTTGGCGCCGTAGGGCTTGGCATAGTACGGCATGATGGAAGAAACCTTGCGGTCAACCGCAGCCTGGAACGGAGCCAGGTGATAGGTTTCCAGAGAGTTCTCGGTCGGGTAGGGGTTCCACTGACCCAGAGAGTAGTGCGGGTCGAAGCCGTTCTCACGCGCACCGCCGCCCGGGAAGTGCTTGACCGTCAGCGCAACGCCGTTCTCCTGAACGCCGTCCTTGCCGCCCTGGAAGCCTTCCACCAGTCGGCCGATCGCATCGGTCACGAACTCAGGACGCTCGCCGAGCGTGCCGTAGGTACGCTGCCAGCGCGGGTCGGTCATGACGTCAGCCATGTACATATAGCCCTTCTTGATGCCGCAGGCATCCCATTCCGCACGGGAGATCTCCGCGAAATCGGTGATGAGCTGCGCGTCGCCGCCAGCCTTGATGTCGCCCATCGCGGCGGAAGCCAGACCCAGCGTGCCCGGCCAGGTGGAGAACACGCCGGAGGCGTCGTTCATGCCGAAGGTGGCCTTGGCGTTCTCGTTGCGGGAGTTGGAGTCCACGATGACCGGGATGCCGTTCGGGGTCTCCTCAGCCACCTGGTTGAGCGCGTTGATCCACTGCGCGAAGTCCGCCGGGGCGGGGTTCTGGCGCAGGATCAGGTGACGCAGGTGCAGCTTCTGAATGGTATCGACCGTACCGAGCTTCGACGTGGTGCCGAAGATGGAGGTATCCTGAAGATCTTCGATCTCCTCCAGCAGGCCGTCCATCGAGGTCTGGGACTTGTCCGCGACGTTGATGCCCATGCCGCGGGAGTTGATGACCATCATGCCGATCTTCTCATCGACGCTCATGCGGGTGACGAGATCCTTCGCGCGGGTCTCATCGTCCAGACGCCAGTCCTCATAGACGTCCAGCTCGCCATTTCCGTTAGAATCCTTAAAGAACTTTCCGTCCACCTCGATAGCGGACTTCACGGTGGTGCCAATCGTCGGACCATCCTGGTTCTGCACCCAGGTCGGCTCGATGTAGTGGCGTTCCGTCGCTGCCTCTTCGCCCAGAACAGGCACGCACGAGGACGCCAGCATTGACATCATCAGCACGCTTGCGACAAATTTCTTCATAGGGTTCTCCTCCTTTTGTTTTTCCTTATGCATATCATGCACAGGTTCTGTCTCTATTATATGTCAACCCTCCTACATTGACCATTGTATTTTTGTTTATTTCGCATTGCATTTTCTTCACCTATCCACTATAATGTAAAGGTCCTTGAGAAAATCTGTATGTTTTTGATAAGAAATTCAAACAGGAGAAGGAGACCTGACACCGATGAACTTGGATACGGTATCCGCCTTTAACGCACGCCAGCGTATGCTCAATCACGCCTTTGAAATCTATCATTACTGCGATGACCAGCCCCATCATGTCGAGATGCACTCGCATGATTTTTTTGAGCTGTACTATGTGCTGGAGGGGGAGATGGATTACACAGTGGACGGTGTGCGCTATGCGCTCTCGCCCGGCAAAATTCTGATGATTTCCCCGCACACGCTGCACTACCCCATCTGCCGTCCGGGTGCCGTGATCGACCGCATCGTGCTGTGGATTTCCATGCCGCTGCTCTCGCTTTTATCAGAACGCAGCGGACTTCCCCTGTCCTATCTGCCGCAGAAGCGAGGAATGCATCTGATTTCCCCCTCTGCCTCTGAGTGCGATCTGCTCGAGCCGCTTCTGCGCCTGCTGCTGACTGAATTTGTCAGCTGCCAAATCGCGCGCACGCAGATTTGCGAATCACTCCTTACCGCGCTGTGTATCCTGCTCCACCGCAATATCCTCAACGAGCATCCCACCGTCACAAACACCATGCCGCCGCGCGAGCCGGCAGCCCCCATGCGGGCCATCCTTCAGTACATCAACACACACCTCAACAAGCCGCTGCTGCTCAACGATCTGGCGGAGGTATTTTTTGTCGATGTCAACACGCTCACACGGCAGTTCAAGGAGCAAACCGGCTTTTCGCCCGGCAAGTATATCCGCAAGCAGCGCCTTGCGCTGGCGCGTATCCGTATTCAGGAGGGCGCGAGCATTGCCGAAGCCAGCGAGCAATGCGGCTTTACCGATTACAGCACATTCTTCCGCGCCTTCAAAAACGAATACGGCGTCAGTCCCAGCGTCTTTGCGCAATCCTGTCAGCGGAGGCATTCTGGTAAGGCGTGTACGCAGCGCTCTGCTGAATGAATCCATCAAAAACGTCCCGCGCACCGGAAACCTCCGGCACGCGGGACATTATTATATGCTTCTTTTTCTCATCCTGTTTCTAAAGGAAATCAACCGTATGGTTTTCCTTCCTTCACCCAGACGCGCAGCGCGGCGAACATCACTTCCTCACCCTCGTCTTGCAAGAGCGTGAGAAAGTGCTGAAGCTCCGCGAGCGTCTGCGGATGCATATGATCGCGCATCTTTCCGCGCATCAGGTAGGCCAGCGGCGCACCGTCGGTATAGGCCGATCCCTTGTAGATCTTGCCTGCGGCCATGCGATCGCAGATCATCTCCGCCAGATACCGCCTCGGCATCGGCACAGCGACGTAAGCGCCCTTTTCGGCACAGTAATCCGTCCAATATTCCCAATGATGCCGATTGCAGCCCTTGTGGTGCATCCACGCGCGCGAGCAGCCGTACATCCGCCGCTCATCCTCCGTAGGCGAATGTACGCCGCTGTAAAAGCGCACGCCGGGCCAGAATTCTGTCGGCGCAAATTTGGACAGGTCGTGCAGCAGCCCCCGCACCGGGATGCCCGCCCGGATGCAGTGCATCAGCACACGATGGCGATGATGCGCCACGGTGTGCAGATGGCCGATGAACCGCTCAAAACCGTTCACTCAGCCCACCTGCCCCGCATCCAAGACGGAATCGCACACCGCACCGCCCAGACAGACATCGCCCTGATAGAGCACCATGCTCTGTCCCGGCGTAACCGCGCGCTGCTTTTCCTTCGCCGTCACGTGCAGCCTGCCATCCGCCAGCACCTCGATATGCACAGCCTGATCCGGCTGACGATAGCGGTACTTGCAGGTGCAGTCAAACGATGCGGCAGGCGGCTCGCCTGCAATCCACGTCGCCCCTTCACCGATGGCGTTTTTGCTGTATAACAGCGGATGATCCGCGCCGCGCGTCACAATCAGCCGGTTGTTCTCCATATCCTTGGCCAGCACAAACCAGCGCCCGCCGTCCGTCTCTCCGTCTATGCCGCCGATGCCCAGCCCCCGGCGCTGACCGAGGGTGTAGTACATCAGGCCGTCATGCCGCCCGACCACGCGCCCCTCCGGCGTGACCATATCGCCCGGCTGCGCCGGCAGGAACTGCTTGAGGAATGGCTTGAAGTGGCGCTCGCCGATAAAGCACACGCCCGTAGAGTCCTTCTTGAGCGATGTCGCCAGCCCCGCATCGCGGGCGATCTCGCGCACCTGCGCCTTGGTCAGCCCGCCGACGGGGAACATGGCGCGGCTCAGCGCATTCTGCCCCAGCATATAGAGGAAATAGCTCTGATCCTTGTTGCCGTCCACGCCGCGCAGCAGCTGCCTGCGCTCATCTTCTGCCGTACCCAGACGGCAGAAGTGACCGGTCGCCAGATGATCCGCGCCCAGCTCCAGCGCAAAATCGAGGAACGCCTTGAACTTGATTTCGCGGTTGCACAGCACGTCGGGATTGGGCGTGCGTCCGCGCCGGTACTCATCAAGGAAGTAGGCAAACACGCGGTCGCGGTATTCCTGCACGAAGTTGACCGAATAATACGGAATGTCGATCCGCTCGCACACCTCGCGCACGTCCGCCCAGTCCGTCTCGCTGGTACACACGCCGTTGTCATCCTTTTCTTCCCAGTTTTTCATGAATACGCCGATGACCTCATGCCCCTGCTGCTTGAGCAGCAGCGCTGCCACCGACGAATCCACGCCGCCGGACATACCTACAACGATTTTTGCCATGTTGCCTCCGTCACATTGAAAGAGTCTCCAGCCGCTTATCCACGGCGCTGAGCATATCGCGTGTCACATCCTCGATGGACTGCGCAGCATTCACCACCGCAATGCGCTCCATGCCGCCAAACAATGCCTCATATGCCCGATAGGTTCGCTCAAAAAAGCTGTCCTTCTCCTGCTCCAGCCTGTCCGGCTCAGAGGCGCTCAGTCTGCGCGCCAGCGCCTTTTCCGGCGGCATCCGCAGGTAAACCGTCACATCCGGGAACGTGCCGCCCACAGCCAAACGGTTGAGCGCCGCCACCGTCTCCTCGCCCAGCATACGCCCGCCGCCCTGATAGGCGATGGACGAATCCACAAACCGGTCACAGACGACCGCCTTGCCCGCCTCAAGCGCAGGGCGGATCAGCGCACGCACGTTCTGTGCGCGGGATGCGGCGTAAAGGTATGCCTCCGTCTCATCAAACATCCCTTTGTTTTCGGGATCGAGCAGCAGTGCGCGGATCTTTTCGGCAATCGCATCGCCGCCCGGCTCGCGCGTAAGCTGCACATCCCAGCCCAGCTTCTGCATATGGGCGATCAGCGCGTTCTGCTGGGTCGTCTTGCCGCAGCCGTCCATGCCCTCCATGGAGAGGAACACGCCGCGTGCACGCGGAGCGCCGTCCAGCAGCAGCTCCGTCAGCTCCTCCACCGTCTCGGCGATATGCGTCGCCCCGGCCTGCTCCAGCTCCTCGCGCGTGCCGTAGCCATAGCATACGCCGATGGTATCCATGCCGTTGGCCGCGCCGCCCTCTATATCGTAGCGGCGGTCGCCCACCATCACCGGCACGCCGCCCAGCAGCTCCGCAGCCTTGTGCACGATATCGGCCTTGCTCTCGCTCCGGTGGCTGAGATCCGGGCCGACCAGCGCATCCAGATACGGCGCAAAGCCAAACAGCTTGGCAATCTTCTCCGCGAACACCTGCGGCTTAGCCGTCGCCATGGCAATCTTGGCGCCGTTCTTTTTCAGGCTGCGCAGCAGCGTGGGGATGCCGGTGTAGACCTCGTTTTCCGCCCAGCCGACAGTCGAAAAGCGCTCGCGGTAATAGCTCACCGCCTGCTCCGCCTGCTCCTCCGTCAGTCCGCAGATTTTTTGAAACGAAGCCGCCAGCGGCGGCCCAATGAACGCCTTGAACTGCTCCTGCGTATAGCCGTGCAGGCCCATCTTTTCGGCGGCGTACAGCGCCGAGCGCGTAATGCCCTCCTCGCTGCGCGTGAGCGTGCCGTCCAGATCAAAGAGGATTGTCGTGTATTTCATGATGCTATCCCTGCTTTCTGCGTCGGCGCGGTGCATTCACCGCCGCGTCGCCCGGCACACCGTCGCCCGGCATACCGTCGCCCGGATTCCCGGCATCCTTCTCCGCGCCGTTTTTCTTCCCGCCGCGCTTTGCGCTCTTGGGCTTTTGTTGTTGCTTCTTAGCCTTCTTTTCGCCCTTTTGGCGCTCAATTTCATCGTGCGCCCATGCCACATCCTCCGGTTTCACCAGCGGATCGACAAACGAATACAGCTCAGGAAATGCGCGTTCCAGCGCACGGGCATAGAGCGAATGTGTGCGGGCGCGCGTCATCCGCTCGTCAAACCCACAGCGCTCACCCAGCGCATTAACCAGCGCCGCCTGCATCTGCGCGTTGGGACAGAACGTACACGCACAGCGCGTTTCACCCTCGTCATACACCAGCACATGGCCGATGACCTCCTGCGCACGCGCACCCGCCATCCAGTGCGCCAAGCGCGCCGAAATCAGGCTGAGGGCAAACGCCGCGCGGGCCCGGGCGCTCGGACGCGAGGCCGGGTCGATATGGGTCACCTGCTTATAGGTGATCTTGAGATTCTCCGCCATATGCACGGTGCGCATACTGACCACGCGATCCAGCGGAATCCGTACCAACGTGGTCGTACTGTCACCCAAGCGGCGCTCCAGCATCAGCGCATCCGCCTTGAGGGTATAGACATAGCCGGCCACCGTGCTGCGCATGAACGCTACCAGCAGCCAGACCGCATAGCCGTAAAACGCGATATTGAGCAGCCCCCAGCCGCTCGCCACAATCAGCAGATTGACGATGATCTGCGCAAGCGCCAGCCGCAGGAGAATGCCCGCGATGCGCAGCACAACCCCCTTGCCCGTCATCGGATGCGCAGCGTCCTTCTGCTGCAAAATGATGTCCTGCATATGCTCTCTTTCCCGTCGTCAGCCCATCAGGCCGCTCGCTTCCATGAAATCCTGCTGGGCGTTCATGTAGCTGTCCAGCATCTGCGCCGTGCGGTTCATCGCATCCTCATCGTCCGCGCCTTCGCCCAGCACGTCCAGCAGCGCCTCGAACGCATCGTCGTCGTCATATTCGCCCTCGCCCATCAGGCCCTCCGGGTCGAGCACGCCGGTTTCGTGCATATACGTCAGGTCCGCGTCAATGGCGCGGCGAACAAACGCCTCCAGCTCTTCCTGCGTCTCCTTATGCCCCGCCTTGCGCATGGCGCACACGATAAACGGCACAGCAGCCGCCTCGTCGTATCCCTGCATCCTCATGCCTCTTCCTCCGTGCGCAGCAGATCGCGGTATACCATGACCAGCTCCGCAAAATAATCCAGCGCCTCGCATACCGGCTGCGGCGTGGACATATCCACACCCGCCACGCGCAGCTCATCCAGCGGCGGCATACTGCCGCCCAGCGTCAGGAAACGGCGGTATGCCGCCACCTTCTGCGCATCTCCGCTGAGCACGCCGCGTGCCAGCGCCACAGCCGCGCAGAAGCCCGTCGCATACTTATACACATAGAACGGGCTGTAGAAATGCGGAATCCGCATCCACTCCTGCGCCACCTCGTGATCGACCTTGACCACCTTGCCATAGTAGAGTTTGTTGAGCTCCTCGTACATCGCGCACAGGCTCTCGCAGGTCAGGCTCTCGCCCGCCTCGGCCATGCGGTGCGCCTTGTGCTCAAACTCGGCAAACATCGTCTGGCGGAACACCGTCGTGCGGAAATGCTCCAGCATCGCGCCCACCAGCGCCATCTGTGCGCGGCGGTCGTCCGCATACTTCTTCATCAGGTGTTCATACAGCAGGATCTCATTGCAGGTCGAAGCGACCTCCGCCACGAAGATCGTGTAATCCGCCTTGGCGAACGGCTGCGCCTGATTGGAGTAGAAGCTGTGCATGGCGTGCCCCATCTCATGGCAGAGCGTGGACAGGCCGTCATACGTTTTCGTGTGGTTGAGCAGCACATACGGCGTGGTCTTGTACACGGCGTTGGAGTACGCACCGCCGCGCTTGTTCTTCGTCTCGTACACGTCGATCCAGCGCTCCCTGAGTGCGCGGGACGCATCCGCCACATAGTCCTCGCCCAGCGGCTTCACGGATTCAAGGAACAGCGCAAACGCCTCGTCGATATCCAGCTTCACATCAAAGCCGCCGTCCGTCTTGGCGTACAGATCATACATATGCAGCTTGCCCACGCCGAGCTGCTCGCGGCGGATGCGCAGGTATTCGCACAGCGTATCCACGCCGCCGTGTACCGCTTCAATCAGGCTGTCGTACACGCTTTCCTCGATCTGATCGGGATACAGCGCCGCCTCACGCGCACTGGCATAGCCGCGCGCCGCGCTTTCAAACAGATCCGCCTTCACCTGACCGGCATACAGGCTGGCGATGGTATTGCCCATCTTGCCGTAGCCATTCATCACGTTCATGTACGCAGCCTTGCGCACGGCGCGGTCGGGGCTTTCCAGAAAGGACACCAGCCGCGCATCGGTCAGCGCCGCCTTTTTGCCGTCCTCGCCGCGCGTCTTGCCCAGATCCAGATCCGCGCCTGCCAGCATATCATACGTATTTTCCGGAACGCCCGCGATCTCCGAGGCCATGGCCAGAAGCTGCTCCTCCCGTGGAGAGAGCGTGTGCGGCTTCATGCGCAGCACATCCCGCAGGAACACGTCGTAGTCGGCAAACGCCGCATCAGCCATCATGCCCTCCAGCTCACACGCCTCCAGCGTCAGCAGCTCCGGCACGAAAAACGCCGTCTTGGCGCCCACCTCGCTGTACAGCGTCTGCGCACGGCTGTTCATCGCCTGATATGCGCCAACTGTCGTATCCTCGTGCAGCTTCATCATGGCGTATGCGTAGACGTCGCCCATCTGCTCCATCAGCGCCATGTAGCTATCCAGCGCCTTTTTCACCGTCTCGCGCCCATTGCACAGCGTGCCCGCGCAGCCGGCAAACGCCTGCGCACGCTCCTTCACCTCTGCAAACGCCCGCTCCCACGCCGCATCGCTTTCGTACACGCGCGTCAGATCCCACGTATACCGGGGATCGACCGAATCGCGCAGCTTCGGATTATCCATGTCTTTCTTCCTTTCTCACCCCGCCGCCTGTATGCAGCCCGCATACAGGCAGCACGGGGCAATCAATTCTTGAGGCTCTGCAGCGGCGCGGGAATCCGTCCGCCGCGGGCGATGAACTGCTCCGCAGAATACGGGCTGACGCGCATGATCGGCGCACGCCCGAACAGGCCGCCAAACTCCACCTCGTCGCCCACATCCTTGCCGGGCGCGGGGATGATGCGCACGGCGGTCGTCTTGTGATTGACCATGCCGATGGCCGCCTCGTCCGCGATGATCGCGCTGATTGTGCTGGCAGAGGTATGCCCCGGCACGGCGATCATGTCCAGACCCACGGAGCAAACGCAGGTCATGGCCTCCAGCTTTTCAAGGCTCAGCGCACCGCAGGCCGCCGCGTGAATCATGCCGATGTCCTCGGAGACCGGGATGAACGCGCCGGACAGGCCGCCGACATGGCTGGATGCCATCACGCCGCCCTTCTTCACCGCGTCGTTGAGCAGCGCCAGCGCCGCCGTGGTGCCATGGCATCCGCACACCTCCAGACCCATCTCCTCCAGGATGTGCGCCACAGAGTCGCCCATCGCCGGGGTCGGCGCCAGCGACAGATCGACGATGCCAAACGGCACGCCCAGCCGCGCAGAGGCCTCGCGCGCGATGAGCTGACCCACGCGCGTAATCTTGAACGCCGTCTTTTTGATGGTCTCCGCCACCACGTCAAACGGCTGATCCTTCGCTTCCTTTTCCAGCGCACGCTTGACCACGCCCGGGCCGGAAATGCCGACGTTGATGCAGCAGTCGCCCTCGCCCGGGCCATGGAACGCGCCCGCCATGAAGGGGTTATCCTCCACAGCATTGGCAAAGACCACCAGCTTCATACAGCCGGAAGCGTCCGTATCCTTGGTCGCCTCGGCGATGTCCTTGACCGCCTGACCGCAAAGACGAACCGCATCCATGTCGATGCCTGCGCGGGTGGAGGCCACGTTCACGGAGGAGCAGACGCGCTCCGTGGTGGACAGCGCCTCCGGCAGCGAGGCGATGAGTGCGCGGTCGGACTTGGTCATCCCCTTCTGCACCAGAGCGGTATAGCCGCCAATGTAATTGACGCCGGTTTCCTTTGCCGCTGCGTCCATGGCGCGCGCTACGACGATAGGATCGCCGCAGCTTGCCGCCACCAGACTCGCCGGGGTGACGGAGATGCGCTTGTTGACGATCGGGATGCCAAACTCGCGCTCCAACGCCTCGCCGGTCTTGACCAGATCTGCCGCCTGACGGGTGATGCGGTCGTAGACGTTGGTGTAGAGCTGCGCCTTATCCGGGTGGCAGCACTCGTAGAGCGAGATGCCCATGGTGATCGTGCGGATATCGAGCTTTTCCTCATCGATCATCCGCACGGTCTGCAAAATGTCAGATGCGTTCATCATCGTTCGTTCCCCCCGTCCGCTCAGATGCGGTGCATCGCGTCAAAGATTTCGCTGCGCTGGATGTGCGCCTGAAGCCCCATCTCCTTGCCCAGCGTCTCCAGCTCCTCGGAGAGCGGCGCAAAGTTGGAGAGCGAGACATCCACAATCATCATCATGTTGAACATTCCGGACAGCACCGTCTGGGAAATATCCAGAATGTTCGCCTCATGGCGGGCCAGCACCGCGCTCACGCGCGCAATGATACCAATGGCGTCGTTGCCCACAACGGTGACAACGGCAGTATTCTTCTTATCCATATTCTGTTTCCTCCACATTCTCCATGGAATTCAGGGTTCTTCAAGCAGCTGCAGGCAGGCGCCCGTCACCTGCTGTGCGCTGTCACACAGCACGTCCGCACCCGCCAGTTCCTCGCGGCTGCCCATACCGAATGTCACGCCCACGGCATATGCCCCCGCCGCGTGCGCGTTGGTCACGTCCGTCCCGCGGTCACCCACGGCAATCAGCCGCTGCGCACCCAGCTCGTGCGCCCACACTCCTATGCGCTCCGCCTTGCTCACGCCCGGGGTAAAGCCCGCGCTGCGGGCAATATACGGTGCAAATCCATAGTGCGCCATGCAGGCCGCGCAGTACGCCGGCGCACCGTTGGTAAGGATGGCCAAATGTGCGTGGTGGGACAGCGCTTCGAGCATATCCGTCACACCCGGATACACCTTGCCCATCGTCTGCACCAGCTCGACCTCGATCTCGTCAATCAGCCGGTCATACTCTGCGCGTCGCTCCGGCCCCACGCCCATCACCCGGCAGACCTCCTCCGCGCTGGGCCCATTGAAAGAATCCGCCAGCGCATCGCTGATCTCACCAAAGCCCATTCGCTGAAACACGCGCTTGAAAAGCACGCGCCCCAGCGCCGCGCTGTCCGTCAGCGTGCCGTCCAGATCAAAGACGATCAGCGCCGGTCTGCGTGCGGCCAGCACGCCGGCGCGGCAAGCGTCCGTCGTCTGCGCGCCAAAAGGCGTTGTATTCATAGCCACCTCCGCTTAATTCTCATTGCGCACTTCCTTGATGACACCGCTTCGGTATGCCGAAATCAGCATCATCAGGTCGTCAATGCGCCCGCGCAGCACATCACCCTCGTCCGTATCGGCAATCAGCAAGCGATGCGGCATATTCTTGACGATACTGTGAACGCTGTGGATGTCCTGCTCAGCCATGATGGCGCTTGCCCGAGACTCAAACGGCTGATGCGCCACAAGGCTCAGCTCGTGCGAGGAGAAAATCAGCGTGTAGCCCGCGATGCCGGTCACAGGCTGATAGGCACGCGACAGCCCGCCGTCAATCACCAGCAGCTTGCCGCCGGCCTTGATCGGGCTTTCCCCCTGCCCCAGCTTGACCGGCACATGACCGTTGATGATGAATCCCTCGTCCGTCAAATCAAACTCCCGCAGGATGCGCAGCGCCGTCGCCTCATCGTCCTGAAGCTGGAAATAGGCGTTCTTGATCTCCGTGTGCGTCGCCTTGTCCGCAATGAAGTAGCGCTCAAACGTCGCCATCTTGCTCTTGCCAAACAGCGGCGAGTATGGGCCGCAGCCCAGATACCACAGGAAATCCTGCCCGTCCGTGCGCGCCTTTTCGCCCAGATTGGCAAAATACCCCTGCCGTGCCAGCAGATCCGCCGCGTCGATGCCCGCGCGCCCGCAGATCGTGCCGGAGCCGGAGACGGGAATTGGCGCAAAGCTGCCGTCCTCCCGCATCGGGATGCAGCCGTGGTACAGCAGATTGCCGTTGCAGCGCAGGTACATCCCGCCTACGCTGTATAGGAACTGCACATGGCGCTGGAGCTTCTCCGAATGGGCAAATTCCAGCACCAGCCTGTCCATCACATCGCGCTCCAGCGGCGTGAGCGCGTAGGGATCATCCGGGTCGATCGTCGGGAAACGGCAGCTCCGCAGCGGATATGCCGTCTCCCCGATGCACACCGTGCCATTGGCAAAGTCAATCCTGTGCAGCAGCCGCCGCTCGTCCATGCCGTATTCGGGGTGGCGCGTCAGAAGCTGCCCTTCCAGCTTGAATTGCAGGATGGCGGCTGCCTTGTGCATACGCGCCAGCTCCATCTCATCCTCATGCACATCCTCGCCGTTGTCCTTCGGGCGGAACTCGGCGCACGGATCATCGGCATAGCAGCTCATGGCCAGCGTGGCAAGCGGGCGCAGGGAGATGCCGTAGCCCACCTCCAGCGTTTCCAGATTGCCGTATTTGACGGAGGTGACGATCACCTGCGCGATGCACGCCTCGCTCAGCGCCGCCGCGCCCATCCACTCGATGTCGTGATTGCCCCACTGCACGTCCACCTGATGATACGTCTCCAGCGCGTCCATGATGAGGTCGGCACGCGGGCCGCGGTCAAAGATATCGCCGATGATATGCAGCCGGTCGATGGCCAGCGCCTGAATCACGCGGCTGAGCGCAATAATCATCGCGTCCGCCTGTCCGGTCTCCAGAATCGACTGCATGACCTCCCTGTAATACCCCTCCTTGTCCGGCGTGTTGTCGCTGAGCATCAGCTCCTCAATCAGCGCGCCCATCTCGCGGGGCATGGCGTCGCGCACGCGCTTGCGCGTGTACTTCACCGAGCACATACGGCAGACCTCGATGAGCCGGTAAATCGTCAGCCGATACCACTCGGCGGAAACCACGCCCTGCTTTTTGAGCAGCGCCAGCTTTTCATCCGGGTAGTAGATCAGCGTAGAGAGCATATCCCGCTCGTGCGTGGAGAGGATATTGCCGTACAAGTCATTGATCTTGCGCTTGATGACGCCGCTGGCATTGTGCAGGATGTGCAGGAACGCCTGATGCTCACCGTGCAGATCCGAGAGAAAATGCTCCGTTCCCTTGGGCAGGCGCAGCACCGCGCGCAGGTGCGCGACCTCCGCCGAAGCTTCCTGAATGGTGCGATACTGCTTGCGCAGCAGCTTGAGATAGCGAATGTCCTGCGGGGTAAAGCCGTCCATATGTTCCTTCCCTTCCCCGGGCATACGCCCAGACCGGGGCCTCCGCCCCTTCCGCATGAAAGCCTGCGCCCAGCCGTGCTTACAGACTGCGGCGCACGATGCACTCCACCTCGATAGCAAGCCCCATCGGCAGAGCAGCCACCTGCACGCAGGAGCGCGCCGGATAGTTGGGCGCAAAATACTCGGCGTACAGCTTATTCACCTCGGCAAAATCACCCAGGTTCGTCAGGAACACGGTGGTCTTGAGCACGTCGTCCATCGTCAGATCCAGCTCGCCCAGCACCGTGCGGATGTTCTCAAACACCTGCTTCGCCTGCGCCATCACGCCGCCCTCCACAGGCTTCTGCGTCGCGGGGTTCACGCCGATCATGCCGGACATATACACGGTATCGCCATAAATCGTCGCGGTGCAGTACGGACCGATCGCCGCCGGGCCCTTTGCCGTCTTGAAGCAAATCTTTTCCATGGTCTGTTCCTCTCTTTCTGTCATGCAGGCTGTTTGCCTGCCGTCGTCGGTTCTCCTCTATCCGGGAATGCACCCTGCTCCCATCCTCCAAGCCGTTCAAGCCACATTCGCCGTCAAGCGGCGCTCTGCGCCGAGAGCGCTTGTCTGGATCAGAAAACAGCTTTACTCCGCATCCCGCTCCTGTACGCCCACGTAGATGATGGGCGGCATAGCCTCATAGACGCTTTCGGAGACGATCTGCGCATCTGTTTCCAGCCCCTGCGCATCCACCGTCACCCGCTCCACGCTCACCGTATAGCCGGGCAGCGCCTCGCCGCCGGGCACGCGCTCGTCGGTATAGGTCGCATAGCGTCCCTCCCGGTCGCGCACATAGACAGGCTCTGCCTCCGTGCCGGTTTCCTCCACCAGCGAGTGCAGGCGGAAGCGCTTGCCCAGTTCTTCTCCGATGAGCATCAGCTCCAAATGCGTTTCCTCGCCGTCGTCATAGACGCGCACGGTGATAAACAGCGGCGCATCCGTCGAATTGGCAATCACCAGATCCAGCCCCTGATCGGACACCGCCGCCTCCTGCCCCATATCGCAGTAATCGACAGGCCGCGCTGCGGCGCTGCGCTCACGCACTTCCAGCCCGCCCAGCAGCGCCGCGCGATGCAGCGCCGTGGACGCCTGACACACGCCGCCGCCCACGCCGGACTGATCGGCGCCATAGGCCGGCTCTGCCGCCACCAGATAGCCGCTCTCCGCCGTGCGTGCGCCGACCGTCTCGTTGAAGGAGAGCGTCTCGCCGCTCTCCACGCGCAGTCCATTGAGCTTCTCCGCCGCCAGCGCGACGTTCTGCCGCGTCGCCTCATCGCCCGTCACCTGCGCTGTCACATGGGCACGCAGGGAGAGTGCATTCTCCAGCTCCGCCTGATACGTCTGCGGCTCCAGCACCGTCGGCTCCAGCGTCATGCTGCCCGGAGACAGCCTGCTTAAAGACTGACGAATGACGGAAGCCGTCTGCTCCGCGTCCAGCTCCAGCGCCCGCCCCGTCTGCTCGTCCGTAAAGGCAAAGGGTTCCGCACGCCCCGGGGTGAAGGTTACGGTTGCATCCACCGGTGCGCACTCCACGTCCGCCCGGATGCGCTCCAGCAGCGCGTCCACCGCGCTGTCCAGCTCATCCGTCATCACCGGCTGCGCCAGCACCAGCTTGTCCTTCTCCAGCATCCGCATATCGCGGTAGCGCTCGAGCATATTTCCCTCGTGACCGGGCCGCCAGAGCTTGTCCAGCGTTTCCTCTGCCTGCACGGTCACCTTCGCATCCTGTGCTGTCAGCGTATACGTCTCATCCATGCAGACAATATCAAACTGCCATGCATCCACATACTCGTTTTGGATGGATTCCAGCAGCGCCTGTACGTTTTCGCGCGTCATGCCCACCAGCGGCTGCCCCATGAGCATCGTGCCGGGCACGAATGTCTGCTGGTACGGGCTGGTGTACAGGTAAACGTGAATGGTGCATCCACCGATCACCGCTGCCACCAGAAAGACCGCCAGCGAAACCATCGCCGCACCGCTCATTCCCCGGCGTTTCCGTTTCTTTTTCTTCTTCTTCGGCGATTCCGGCACGCGCACCGGTTCCTTCGGTTTGGGCGGCGTATAGCCCGCCCGCGTCATCGTCGGCATTGACTCACCTCCGGTTGTTCTCTCGTCTTGTTTCCATGTGCGCCAGCAGCGCCCGCATATCCTCGTCCATCGACTTCCAGCGCTCCGCTTCCTGCCCCAGCGCCGAAGCGCGAACTGCCTCGCCGTGGAAGTCGCTTCCGCTGGTCACCAGCATCCCCAGCCGTCCGGCCATAGCCCGCAGGAAGGCGGCATGGTTGTTTGCCGCGCTGGGGTGATAGACCTCGATGCCCGCAAGCCCCTGCGTCCGCCACTCGCCCACCAGCGATTCCATCTGCGTTTCCCCCATCTTCAGCTCCATCGGATGTGCCAGCACGGCCACGCCGCCCGCACCGTCGATCAGGCGCACCGCCTCGGCTACCTTCACATCCTCCTTCGGGACATACGCCGGGCGGCCGGGCTTGAGAAACCGTTCAAACGCATCGGAGACTGAGGTGACATACCCCGCCTCCAGCAGCGCCCGCGCCACATGAGGCCGGGCGACCACCCCGCGTGCCAGCTCGCGCACACGCGCCATGTCGATGGATTTCCCCAGCGCATTCAAGCGGCGCACCATCTCCTCGGCGCGTGCCATCCGCTGGGATACGCGCTCTGCGCAGAATTCAGCAAGCGCCTTGTTTTCGGCATCCACGCCGTAGCCCAGCACATGGATCTCCTTCTGTGCGCCGCAGCTCAGCTCCACACCGGGAATCAGCGTCATCCCCCAACGCGCCGCCGCCTCCCGTGCCGCTGGCACGCCTTCCAGCGTGTCATGATCGGTCAGCGCCACATGCGTACAGCCCGCCTTGGCCGCCAGCGCCATCAGCGCATCCGGCGTATAAACGCCATCTGAGGCGGTAGAATGCATATGCAGATCCGCTTTCATCGGCTCTCTCCTCTCTTCGCCGCGCCGGGCAGTTCACTCGTGCAGCGCCGCAAAATCGTCCACAGGCTCGATATGGATGGTCTGAATATGCTCAATCATGTCGAGCTGACGCAGCGTCGTCACCATTCTGCCGCCCATTTCATAGGTATACGGCCAGTTGGACGGGCCATCGCAGCGCGGCACGCTCAACGTCATCTCCGTCATCCCCTCACGATCCGCATTCAGGATCTCCTGCAAAAAGCTGCGGTTGGTCTGCATACACGTCTGCGCGCTCTGCCCCAGCACATTGCTCTGTGCAAACGAGTCCGCGCCGATCAGCACATCAAACGCCATCACAAACATCACCAGCGGAACCGCCATCGCCACGCTCCGCCATCGGGCAATCAGGTAGCCCAGCGAAAGGAATGCCGCCGTCAGCACCGGCGCCATCATGCAGATGAGCACCTCCATGCGGGCGATGTAGCTCGGCTCCGTCGCAGCGCTGAGCAGAATCAGGTACAGCAGCGTCACGCCTGCGCAGGCGAGACAGCGCAGCACCATGCGCCCATACGCCCTGTCCCTTGGCGTCTTGAGCCGGGACAGGCACAGCGCAATCAGCCCCGCCGCCAGCATAGCGGCGCACAGGTAGAACACGCTGTCCTCCATCCGCTCCATCTCCTGCAGGAAGATATGAATGACGGATTTGATCCGATCCAGCAGCGGCAGTGCGCTTCCCATGCCCCGTGCACGGCCGCCCGAAAGCTCAAAGACCGCCGAAACGCCCCATGCCGCCAGAATGCCCAGCGGCCAACCGTTCGCCTTGAACCATGCCCTGACAGGCGCTTTGTCCCGAATCCCCTCCGCCGCCGCGCACAGCAGCCGCCATCCGGCATAGACCGCCAGCACGACGCTGCTGAAGAGGTTGGAGAAGATCGCCAGATACAGCAGCACGATCATACCGCCCTTCAGGACAGCGTGCTCGCCCGCCGGGCAGCTTTCATCCCGCGCAATCTCCATCATCAGCACGAGCTGAATGTTCAGCAGCGCGGGAATCAGATAATTGAAGCAGGTGGTCAGGCATTCCGCGTAAAACAGATGGCGGCTCGCAATCCACGGCGACATCCAGCTTCTGAAATGAAACACCGCAAACAGCGCGGTCAGCAGCAGGGTCACCGGCGTTCCCAATGCCATGCGCTTTTGAAGCAGCCGGGCAAACAGCGCCAGATACAGCAGGATCATCGCGCTGAGCAGCACGCCTGTCACCACGGATACCGCGCCCACAAAGTCGCCCGTGAAGGGCATCACCAGCCAGCGCGCTGCCAGCGCGCACAGCGGGGTGAGGACTTCCGGCAAAATCTTCGCTGGATTCCAGTAGTGCCAAATGGGCTTCGCCGGGCGCGTAAAGGCCAGATAGGTCCAGTCGTCCATGTTGTCCACCACAAGCGGACGGCACTTGACAAAGAAGATCACCAGTATACCAAACAGCCCCAGATAAAACAGCCCCGTCAGCAGGCGCTTGCCCAGCCGCTTTTCGCGTCTCATCCCTTCGTTCCTCTCTTCCCGCTTATGCTGTTTTCAAATGAAAACAGCCTTATACTACAACCCCGTCAGGCAATGCCTCGTGCTGAATAAAGTCTTTGAATGCAAGCCGTATCATACAGCAATCGCCGCGTCTCCCAAGGATGACGCGGCGTTTGCGTGTATATCGCCTATCAGGCGTTTTCGCCGCCTTCGCCGTCAGAAGGCTCGGCCTTGACCGTCACATCAGCCGTCGCATCCTCCCGTGCGGGCAGCGCTTCGCCCTTCATGAACGCCTCGAACTCTCTGCGATCCAGCGTCTCGCGCTCCATGAGCAGCGCAGTCAGCCCATCGAGCTTGCTGCGGTTCTCCGCCAGAATCTGCGTCGCGCGGGCCAGCGCACCGCTCATCTTCGCCTGCACCTCGCCATCGATGCGGGAGGCCACGCTCTCCGAGAACGTGCGGCTCTGCTGACCGTAATCACGCGCGAGGAACACCTCGTCGTGATCGCCGCCCAGATAAATCGGCCCCATCTCGTCGCTCATGCCGTACTGCATCACCATGCGGCGGCAGATGTCGGTGGCACGCTGCAAGTCACTGCTCGCGCCGGTGGTCATCTCGCCCATCACCAGATTTTCCGCCGCATATCCGCCCAGCGCCATGGCCACAAAGTCCAGAAGCTGGGTGCGGGTGGTGAAGTCGCTCTCCTTTTCAGGCAGCAGCAGCGTATGGCCGCCGCTGGAGCCGCGCGGCATGATCGTCACCAGATGCACGGCATCGCAGCCCTCCAGCAGCTCGCCGACAATCGCATGGCCCGCCTCGTGAACGGCAACCAAGCGCTTGTCCTCCTGTGTCACGACATGGCTGCGCTTCTCCGGGCCCATCTCCACGCGCTCAATCGCATCGTTGAGATGGCGGGCGGTGATCTCCTCCTTGCCCTCACGCGCACAGAGGATGGCCGCCTCGTTCATGATGTTCTCCAGATCTGCACCCGCAAAGTACGGGGTGCGCTTGGCGATGTTGGCCAGATCCACGTCTGCCGCCAGCGGCTTATCCTTGGCGTGTACCTTGAGGATCGCCTCGCGGCCGCGCACATCGGGATAGCCCACGGAAATCTGGCGGTCAAACCGGCCCGGACGCAGCAGCGCCGGATCGAGAATGTCCTTGCGGTTGGTAGCCGCCAGCACGATCACGCCCTCGTTGACGGCAAAGCCGTCCATCTCCACCAGAAGCTGGTTGAGCGTCTGCTCGCGCTCATCGTGGCCGCCGCCCATGCCCGCGCCGCGCCGCCTGCCGACAGCGTCGATCTCGTCGATGAACACGATGCAGGGCGCGTGCTTCTTCGCCTGCTCAAACGTATCGCGCACGCGGCTTGCGCCCACGCCCACGAACATCTCCACAAAGTCCGAACCGGAGATGGACAGGAACGGCACGCCCGCCTCGCCCGCCACCGCTTTGGCCAGCATCGTCTTGCCCGTGCCGGGAGGACCAACGAGCAGCACACCCTTGGGAATGCGCGCGCCGACCTTGGTGAAGCGCCGCGGGTTTTTGAGGAACTCCACCAGCTCCTGCATCTCTTCCTTTTCTTCGACCGCACCGGCCACGTCCGCAAAGGTGATGCGGTTGCCGTCCGGCTCAAAGACGCGGGCGGTGCTGCGGCCAAAGTTCATCATCTTGCCGCCCCCGCCGTTCTGCTGGCGCATGATGAACATCCAAAAGAGCATCAGACCCAGCGTCATGATGATGTAGGGCATCATCTCCAGCAGCCACGGCGTGCTCGGCGCCGGCAGGTACATCAGCTCAAAGCCCAAATCCAGCTCGGAAATCTGATTCTCCGGCACGCCCTCACGACGCGCAGCAAGCTGGCGGCAGGAATCCACAAAGGTATCGCCGCTGCCATAGGCCACCAGATCGTAGGCCTCGGGCGAAAAGCGCTCCTCGGGGATGCTGCTTCCCTTCACACGCGCATAAATGGTATCCTCCTGAAGCGCAGCCTGCTCAATCTTCCCCTCTTCGATGCAGGCAAGCAGCTCGCTGTATTCCACGCGTTCGCCGGTTTGGCGGCCCGCCGACGCGGTAAACATCTGCGCGGCGGCAAACACCGCCAAGATAATCAGCAGATAGATCGGAAAGCTTCTATATGATTTCTTCAATGGGAACCTCCATCCCTGCGGCCCGCGCCGCACATGATGACATGATTATTTTTCGTAAACCTCGGGCTTGAGCACGCCGATATCCGGCAGATTGCGGTACTTCTCATCATAGTCAAGGCCGTAGCCGACCACAAACTCATCCGGAATCGTGAAACCGAAGTAGTCCACGTGCAGCGGCACGCGGCGGCGATCCGGCTTATCCAGCAGCGTCGCAATCTTGAGGCTCGCCGCACCGCGGCTGAGCAGGTTCTCACGCAGGAAGGACAGCGTCATGCCGGAATCGACGATATCCTCGATGACCAGCACATCCTTGCCGTTCACCGGCTTATCCAGATCCTTCATGATGCGCACCACACCGGAGGACTTGGTCGCACTGCCATAGCTGGAAATCGCCATGAAATCCATGCTCATCGGCAGGTCGATTTCGCGCACCAGATCCACGAAAAAGACCACCGCGCCCTTGAGAATGCAGATGACCGTCAAATCCTTGCCCTTAAAGTCCTCGGTAATCTGCCTGCCCATCTCCTTGACACGCGCGGCAATCTGCTCGCGGGTCAGCAGCAGTTCGTCCTTCAGGTCTGCATACGTCTCTCTGTTTTCCATCATCGGAATATCCTCCTGTTTTCTGCTTTTCATTTCGCACATTCTTCTGCAAAGTTTCACTGCCAGCGCCGGCTATCAAAACCGACTCTCGGACGGTTTTACGTCTCGTCGCCGGGCCACGCGCCCGCAAACCGGACGATCATCCGCGCCTCGCCTTCGCCGCCGAGGCAGCTCTGTGCCGGGCGCAGCCCCACAGCAAAGAGTGTCTCGCCCCCGCCGCGCACCACCGGCACGCTTCGGCGCATCGCACGCTCTATGCCCGCGTCAATCATCAGCTTTTTGAGTTTCACCGGCGAGTGGCGTCCAAAGGGCGTCATCGTCTCGCCCTCCCGGCGGCAGCCCACCCGCGCATCCGCCAGCAATCTCGCCGGGATACTCTGGGTGCGCCTGCCATCGCCCCATTCGCCGGGCTGTGCAGGCCGCACCTCAAAACGCCCAAAGGGCGTATCCGTCTCCCCCGGCACGCGCAGCGGCGTATCCTGCACCGGAGCATCTTCGGCAATCAGACACAGATACCGCCTGCCGACCACCGCGTGCGCACCGCCCGTCAGGTTCACCGTCGCCTCCGGCTGTTCCAGTATGTCCATCATCTGCGCAACCGTCTCCGCGCTCTGCGCATCCACGCCAGCCTGCGCCATCAGGCGCACCAGCACACGCGAGCAGAGCGCCGGATGCAGCGCACAAAGCACCTGCTTCTCCACCGCCACGCCGTCCACGAGCGGCAGCACGCGCAGATTGAGTGCGTCCACCTGTCGGTCAAAGTAGTCCTCGTCCCGCTGGGCCGCAGCAGCCAGCCTCCCCAGCGCACGCACCGCGCCGGTCGATATCCGCTCCATCTGCGGCAGCACATCGAGACGGATGCGGTTGCGCACATAGGCGCGGTCGGCATTGGTTGCATCCTCGCAAAACGCCTGACCGCGTTCCGCCAGCATCTTGCGCAGCGCCTGCGGATCGCAGTCCAGCAGCGGCCGAATGAGCTGCCCACGCCGCATCCGCATCGCGCACAGCCCATGCACATCGCTGCCGCGCAGCGCGTGCAGCAGCACCGTCTCCGCCTGATCGCGTGCATGGTGCGCCAGCGCAATCGCGTCCGCGCCGATCTCATCGGCCGTGCGCTCCAAAAACGCATAGCGCAGAATGCGCGCAGCATTTTCCAGCCCGCAGCCCTGCTCGTGCGCATAGGCCGGCGCATCGACGTGCGCCGCATACAGCGGCACGCCCTCCCGCGCACACAGCGCCCGGACAAACGCCAGATCCGCCAGAGAATCCTCTCCCCGCACGCCATGCTCCACATGGGCGCAGGAGAGCATCAGCCCCATGGTCTTTTGCGCCCCGCGCAGCAGGCAGAAGAGTGCCACAGAGTCCGCACCGCCGCTGAGCGCCAGCAGCACATGGCTGCCCGGCTCAACGCCGCAGTCCCGCGACAGGCGCACACAAAATTCATCTGCCGTCATGATTCGTCTAGTTCTGTCCATACAGATTCTATTGTACCTTGTCAAGCCCAAAATGGCAAGGTCTAAGACCAAAAAAGCGCCGGAAGCTCTTTCCTTCCGGCACATTTCTATGGATTCCCTGTTTCGCGCTGATACCGCTTCATGTCCAGCGTCTTGTTTTTGCTAATCAAACCCGTTTCAATTAAAATAAGTTATAAGCGCGAAGCGAAAAAGGGAGTCTGAGGGACTTTGTCCCTCAGGCAGGTTTTAGGGCGGCAGCCCTAACATATCCCTTAATAGCGAAGCCCTTTCATCAAACCGTCAGGGAGCGAAGCGTTACCTGACGGAGCTTAGCGCATGGCTGTTTGAATTTGAAGGCCGTATAAAACTGCGTGCTTTACTAGCGTTGTAACTGCGATTCCGGGGAACTCGCATAGTCGCGCTTGGCGCTCCTTGCGATTCCCGACGTTCCGCCTGCCTGTTTCCGCCACTGGCGGCGGCAGGCTCCAGTCCCAACCCTCTTCTCCGCTTCGCGCTGTATAAGCGTCTTTGAATCAGGACGACCTTATTCCCATCCGGAGCGGCTGACCCTTGCGCAGAGCACCGCCATATCATCCTTCGCCTCGCCCGAAAGCAGGCACTGGGCAATCAGCTTTTCGCCCACCGCCTGCGGATGCAGCCAGTACAGCCGTCCAATCGCCTCGCGCAGCGCCTCCTCGCCGCCGGGGTACGCGCCCGCCACGCCGTCCGTGAGCAGAATCACCGCATCGCCCGGGCAGAGCGTCATGCGCAGGGAGCGCGCCTCCACGTCCGGCAGCACGCCCACAGGCAATGTGTCTGCGCCGATGGCGCGCACCTCGCCGTCCCGCACGACATACGAGGCGCACGCGCCCAGCTTTTCAAATGCCGTCTCCCCCGTGTGCAGGTCGCAGACGCACAAATCCATGGTCGCGTACATCTCCCGCCCCGTACACATTAACATCAAGGCGTTCACCACATCCAGCGCCTGTGCACGCGTATACCCCGCCCGCAGGCTTTCCACCATCAGGCGAAGCGCCGCATGGCTCTCCTGCATGGCGCTTACGCCGCTGCCCATGCCGTCCGAAAGCGCCAGCACATGGCGTCCGCCCGGCAGTGCGCGGGACACATAGCTGTCCCCCGCCACCTCCTCACCGGATCGGCTTCGCGTCGCCGCGCCGATTTCCAGCGCCAGCGCAGGCATCTGCTCCAGCACAGCCTGTGTGCTGAGCATACCCTCGCGCACGCAGGCGCGCATCGGCAGACCACACGCAGCGGACACCAGCTTTTCCAGCGATACCGGCGCGATATGCTCCGGCTTGAGCAGCATCACCTCCATCCGCCCGCCCATCCGCAGCGCATAGGCGACGCGCACCTGTTCCATGCCCGCCCGCACCAGCGCATACCGGATGCGCCGGTATGCCTCATCATCCGGCTGCACCTCGCTGAGCGTGCGCTCGCACACCTGATGCGCCGCCGTACTCGTGCGCTCCAGCAGATCCACGCATTGGCGCAGAATCGGATTTTCCTCCTCCTCCGGTGCACTCAGCCCCCGCATCATCTGCGCCGTATCCTCATACAGATGCGCCCATGCGTGAATCATCGAGGCGCAGCGCACGGCAATCGCCTCGGACTGCGTCATCTCTTCGGGCGCTGTCCGCTCAATCAATGCGGTCACCGGCGCACGCCGCACGCTGGACAGGGCAAGGAAGGGAATCGCACCCGGCAGGCCGAGAATCAGCAGACGATACGCCGCCAGATCGCCGCGCAGGAGTGCGCAGGCCGCCGCCATGCCGCAGAGCATCAGCAGCAGGCACAGGCTTTTGCGGTTCGTCTTGATTTCCCCCGCCAAAAAGCCGCCGCACAGCAGCATAGCGCAGACATTCACGCTGCCCATCCCCAACGAAATCGCGCCGCCCAGCACGCCTGCACACAGCAGCGCCTGTGACGCGCCGCCGACATACGCGTGCTCCAGCGTCAGATACAGCGCCAGACTGCACGCCCAGATCTCTCCCTGCGGCACATGCAGCAGTCCGACTGCCAGCGAGGCGCACACCGCCATCACGCACAGCGGGCGTGTCTCCCCATCCAGCTCGTCCCGTCGGCAGACGGCCAGCGCCGCCCCATCGTACAGCACGCTCAGCCCCGCCCCGGCCAGCGCCGTCAGCCCAATCAACAGACCATCCAGCACCGAATTCACGCCCGTCAGCAGCCCCACGCCAGCCTGCGCCAGCAGCACCGCCGCTGCCATCCGCATCCGCCCGCCGGGGCGCACCCACAGCCCGCAGGTCAGCCACAGCAGCGCACACACCGCAAGCTGCCAGCATCCCGTCATCTCCCCTGCCAGCATATGCGCTGCGAACCCAACCGCCGCGCCCGCAAACGCCGCCGGCACGCACACACCCTGCCGCAGCAGCACCGCAAACATCGCCGCCTCGCAGGCATATCCGCCGCCCGGCAGGCGGCATTGCGCCAGCAGCGCCATCATCAGCAGGCACAGCGTGCGCTGCACCGCTGTTCCCCGGTTTTGCAGCGTGCGCTCAATGCCGGACAGCACGCCCGCCCATTCCCTGTTTTCCTGTGCATCGTGCGCAGTCGCCGCGCTCTGTGCCATATACTTCCCCGCCTTTGTTTGTCATATGGGTTCATTGTATAGGCATTTTGTCCGCGCGGCTGTCGCTTTGGGGCGCAAAAAAAGAAAAGCGCTCGACACGCTTTTCTCTTTCCATTCAAAAATCAGCAGGCTTGCGGCGGTCATCCTGTTTCTCAGTCGAAGCCTTCCTGCGCTGCGCTATGTCCGGCAGCGCTTCGCGCCGGATGAAGTGTTCAGCATATCAACGGCTCAATCCCAGCCGTCGTCATCGTCATCAAACGGATGCTCCGTCTCGATTTCCGGCAGTTCCTTGGGCGCACTTCCCGGCAGCTCGCCCACGTCGGACAGCCTACGCGCGATATGCTCGCTGTGGCGCTGCGCCGTCTCAATCGTCTCGCTGGCCTGACGCAGCCGCTTCTGCGTGCGGCTGAGCAGATTGGCAAATCCGCCAAAATCCGCGCGGACGGCGCTCAGCAGCGCCATGATTTCCTCCGTCCGCTGCTCAATCGCCAGCGAACGGAAGCCCATTTGCAGGCTTTGCAGCAGCGCGGCAAACGTCGTCGGCCCGGCAATCACCATCCGGCTCTCGCTCTGAATCCGTTCTGCCAGACCGCCGATGCGCAGCACCTCCGCATACAGGCTCTCGTTCTGCAAGAACAGCACGGCGTAATCCGTGGTATACGGCGGGGCAATCAGTTTTTCGCTCATGCGACGCGCGTGCATCCGTACGGCGGATTCCAGCAATCCCCGTGCGCTGTCCACCTCTTCGCGCGAGCCATGCTCCAGTGCGGTGCGCAGCTCCGTGTATTCGCGCATCGGCAGGCTTGCGTCGATGGGCAGATAGACCGTATGCCCATGCCCCTGTCCCGGCATGACGACGACATAATCCGCCGTCGACTCTCCGCCCGGACACACCGGCGCGTGCTGTGCATACTGATCCGGCGCGAGCATCTGCGCCAGCAGCGTGCCAAGCTGCATCTCGCCCCACACGCCCAGCGGCTGCGCACCACCCAGCGTGCGGCTCAACTCATCCACGCTGCCCGCCAGCGTCTGCATGGCGTTCAGGCTGCGCGTAACCTGTTCCAGCCGCCGCGTAACCTGCTCAAAGGACGCCTCCAGCCGCTGATCGACCGTGGCGTTCAGCTTTTCATCGACCGTCAGGCGCATCTGCTCCAGCTCGCGCCGGTTATCCTCGCTGATACGCGACAGCCCGCCCTCCAGCGTCTCCCGCATACGCTCCATGCGCTCCTCGTGACCGCTCAGCTTGTCATCCAGCGTCTTGCTCACGCTGCTCAGGCGCTCCTCATAGCTGCTCAGGCGGCGATCCATCGTCTGGCGGATGCGCTCCATGCGCTCCTCCTCCTGCCGTCCCGCCGCACGCATCTGTCCGCCGAGGGAATCCATCTGCCCCTGCTGGGTGCGCGTCATCTCGCCCATCATGCGCACCACGCTATCGTTGACCGCCTGCATGGCTTCGCTGTACTCGCGCTGCGTCTTTTGGCTCGATTCGCGCGTGCGCGCATCTGCCTGCTCAAGCGTGCGCTCGATGTTCTGCGTCATCTCCCGCACGCTCTCCTCGGCCTGACGGGTGCGCTTGTGCAGCAGCACCAGCGCCACCAGCATCAGCAGCACCAGCAGCAGGCACAGCAAAAGCAGCGTCTGCGGCGCACCAAATCCCGCCATCGCCTGACCGGCCTTCGTCAGCATATCCATCATTTCACGCTCCGTATCCTCCCGGCAGTAGCGCACGGGATGCAAAGTATGCTATAATTGTACAAGCTCACACGAGCAAAAGGAGGTACCCCTATGGCCCAAAGACGCAGAAAAGAGCAGCAAATGAAAAAACGGCAGCGCACGATTACCGCGCTTTGCATCGCCGGCGGCATTGGCGCAGTAGCGCTCAGCCTCACCGCCTGCATCCTGATTTTCGATCCCTTCGCCTCAAGCGAACCCATCGCCGCCCCGCAGGCCACCGCGCTGCCATACAGCGCATCCGAGCCATTCTCCCTATCCGATCTCACAGCCGAGCAGATTGCGCAGCTCCGCCGTGATGGGCGCATGACCGTCAGCGATGGCCCCCGCGGTGTCAGCGTCGGCGACACGCTTGAAAATCTGATCGAGCGCCTGCCTTCCGAAATGGGTATGGCTGCACCGACACTGCCCTCGACCGGTATGCAATCCGATGAAGAAATCACACGCTATTGCACGGATTTCTTGGATAGGCAGAACGCAGGCGAGCAGACCGGTATGCAATCCGATGAGGAAATGGTGCTCTATTGCGCCGAGTACTTTGAAAACCAGAACGGCATCATGACGGCCTTGCCCCCACGCGGTATGCTCAACGTGAACAACGGAAAGATTGTCGTCACGCTTCTCGCGCCCACAAGCGCCTATCCCGCGGGAACCAAGGACAGCTACGGCGCTTACGAGCACGTCTACTGCCTCTACTCTATCTCCCCGGAAACCATGACGATCGACTCCATCGTGCTGGGCATCGACCAATAACGCCGCATTGAATCCTATTCATTATATAGAAGCGTTATCCGCTTGTCAACGATATTTGTTACAAACTTCATATTTTTGTAACGCTTTTACTCCCATTCTCTCGAAAAATCCCTCTTGACAAATCCGCCCATTGTGCTATAATGTTCTTTGCTTGAGAGCATTGCCGGGGTGTAGCGCAGTTTGGTAGCGTGCTTGAATGGGGTTCAAGAGGCCGCGAGTTCGAATCTCGCCACTCCGACCATAAAAGGACTGAAACTTTGATACAAGGTTTCAGTCCTTTTCTTTATATTCTTGCAGAATCCTAATTCAAAACGGCAAATGCACCCGGAAATATGAATAACACAAGCGTGCTTCCTTCGCCGCCATTCCCGGGGTAACAATATCCAAGAAAACCGAATAGAGAAAATGCACCCACTTTTCCCGGTGGGTGCATAACAAAACGATTGATTGGGTTTTCGTTTTGTCATTAGGGCTTTCGTTTTGCGAATAGCCCTTTCGTTTTGTTTTGGGTGCATACATTGCAAGTGATTTGAAGCATCGTGTTTTGTTCAGCTTTTACTAAACACAATTCGATTATAGTAATTTATAGTTATTTGTATTTGTAATCGTTAAATTCGGTCTATATGTTGCATTTTTGTCTGTTTTTATGTATACTGTTAACTGGACTCTTATATAGAGGAGGCAACCATATGCAACAAATTACAGAGGCGTGGTCCAGCCTAGAAGAAGTAGCCGCGTTTCTTGGCGTAAACAAAGAAACAGTACGTAACTGGATTAAGAAGACAGATATCCCTGCTCATAAAATAGGGAGACAGTGGAAATTTAAGCTTTCAGAAGTAGATGCATGGGTGAAAAGCGGAAAAAGCGCTCTCTAATCAGCACTTCCCCACACAACAGAAAGAGGTAGTTAACTTTGAATAACGATATTGTTTCTGTGAGCCTGTTCTCGGGGGCGGGCGGACTTGATGTAGCTAGTGTATTGGCTGGAATTCCAGTTTCGGTCAGTACTGATATTGATTCCGATTGTGTTCAAACACTAAAACTGAACCATGATTACTTTGGAGATACCGAAGTGATAGAGGGAGATTTGCATCAGGTTGAGAGTTCAGTTTTCAAAGACATTGTGAATAAGACTGGTGCAAAGAAATTTATTGTAATTGGAGGCGCTCCGTGCCAGCCTTTTTCTAAGGCAGGATATTGGGTTGGACACGAAACTAGACGAGGCATTAATGATCCTCGCGCTACTCTTGTCGATGAATATCTTCGAGTGGTAACTGATCTACAGCCCGACGGCTTTGTATTTGAAAATGTAGAGAGTCTTCTGCATCCCACGAATAAAGTAATAGTTGATAAGTTTATAGAAATTATCGAAGAAAGTGGTTACAAATATACTATTGTTCGGGCCAATGCGTTGGAATACGGTGTGCCGCAAAAGCGTCATCGTCTCTTTATTCTTGGGACAAAAGGCGAATTTAGAAGGAAAGAGCCTATCAAGACTCATTGTGAACCTGAGAAAGCATGGATGCTCGGATTGAAACCTTATGCTACCGCAGGTGAAGCTATTGCAGGTTTCGAGGGTGATGAATACTTTGAGGAGTATGAAGTCACCAAAGGTGGAACATATCACGACGACTTGTGCGAGGTTCCGCCGGGAAAGAATTATAAAGCGTTGACAGCCTGGGCTGGATACGAAAATCCGAAGTTTGTGGCCGAAAAAAGGTATTGGAGCTTTCTACTCAAGTTGTCGCCGGATTTGCCGTCATGGACGATCACCGCTCAGCCGGGGCCATGGATTGGACCTTTCCACTGGGATAATCGTAGGTTAAGAGCACCAGAAGCTGCGGCTTTGCAGACATTCCCCAAGGGATACAGATTTCATGGAACGCGTCGATCAATACAGAAACAAATTGGCAACGCCGTCCCTTGCCTGATGGGAAAAGCGATGATTGAGTTTGTGAAGGAGAGTTTGGAATAATGCCGAATGTATTGAGCATTTTTTCTGGTGGTGGAGGAATTGACTGTGGCTTCAAGAAAGCTGGCTTTGACATATGCTTTTCGACTGACTTCTGGAAGCCTGCTTGCGAAACGCTCGAGAAGAACAAGGTAGGAAGGCTTGTCAAATGTGCCGATATCCGTGAAGTGAATTATAAGGATGAATTGTCAAAGATAGGACTTTCCACATCCGATATTGATGTACTTGTCGGAGGGCCGCCCTGCCCTGCGTATTCAAAGTCACGGTTCTATCGAACGGATGCGAAGCGCGCTCTTGATGATAAGAATTCGTTTACTCTCCATGAATACTTTCGAGCACTAGACGAGATCCGACCCAAGGTTTTCTTGTTTGAAAACGTATTTGGTTTCATATATAAGCCTCATCAGCCTGCCTTTGATTTGTTGAAGGCAAAGGCTGAGGAATTTGGGTATGATATAGCTTATCGCGTTGTCAACACAGCAGATTATGGTGTGCCTCAAACACGTGAAAGATTTTTGTGTGTTGGCATAAAAAGAGGCGCTGGGAATCCCTTTGTATTTCCGGCTCCTACGCATTATAATCCAGAAAAAAAGGGAACTCGCTCGGATGGCATGCTCCCTTGGGTAACGTGTAGAGAGGCCATTGGGGATCTTGATTATCCCTTGCCAGAAGATGCAGACCGTCAGGCTGGAGCAAAAGACAAGGATTTGCTAAAGCTTATCCCTCCGGGGGAGAATTATCTTTATCTTACAGCCGAACGTGGATACCCCGATCCTAAATTCAAGTGGCGTTCACGCTATTGGTCATTTCTTCTCAAGTTATCACCGGATCGTCCATCTTGGACAATTCAGGCAACATGGTCAGATAATATGGGACCGTTTCATTGGACTAATAGGTATCTGAGGATTAATGAAATCAAGCGTATTCAGACATTTGATGATGATTATGAATTTACTGGATGCTTCGGAGATCAATGGCGTCAGATTGGGAATGCGGTCCCTGTTAAAATGGCAGAAGCAATGGCATCTGCTATTTATGAGCAATATTTTCGCAACTAAGATACCGCAAGATGCTCCCCCAGAGTGTATGCAAGTAAGGAGGGTGAATCATGGAAAACAGAGGCACTGCATCGGATATTCGACCTTCGGATTTAACGAGGGAAGTGACCAGGCTTTCCAATGAAGAGCTTTGTCAAATAATAACAGCTGCCTTTGGCACGCTAGGACACCAAGCAACAAGCGAAGCGGTGTCTGATGATTTGCCCGAGGTTTTTAAGTTGACAGTGGATGATCGAGAAATTTTGGTATGTGCAAAAGGAATAACCAAAGGCGGAGCATCCAGACCTGATGATGAACTAAGAATCCAGCAGCTGCCCAAATTCAGCAATTATTGTTATGAACATCAGGAAGAAGTATACGCAGCAGTTCAACTTGGTGTCTATAAGTATGATAATGCAGTGATTCTTGCTGCATGGAAACTTTCTTCGTCTGCTTCCACTTCATATATTTCTAAGCAGATTAAGTTGGGAACAATACAAAGAGCTTGGGCAGACGGCTTTTCACAGCAAGCTCGCGGCACTGAATTTGTTTGCGCATTTCGGCCAGAATTTATACATTTTTACATCAACTGTTATCCGCTTCTGCATGCGAACGATACATTCTCGCACGGCAACGTAAATGATGGAATCATGCCTGCCGTGGTAGCGGATATTAATCGTGAGCACGCATATAGAAGTTGGCTGACTAATTTTGTTCGAGACAATGGTGAACATTACTCCCCGAATACCATCGCACAGTACGTCGGTGCCTTGCGTTGGGTTTCAGAGGAATTTGTTACAGAACTGGCTCCATACACATCGATTTATGAAATTCAGAATAGTGCGATTTATGATCCTATTGCGACGAGCATTCGCAGTGCGGAACGTTACGAATCTTTCAATCAATCGCGTGGAAATGGCGCAATTTCTGCATCCCTTACACTATACGGTGTGTTTCTACGAGACGTAACAGTAATACCAACTGAGAGAGACGTTGCTCCCATTAGTTATGAAACAGGGCTTATAAGTCAATATCCGCGCAATCGCATTCTTTTCGGAGCCCCCGGTACTGGCAAGAGTTATACTCTGAATCACGAAAAAGACCTGTTGCTTGCGGATGGCGGTGAATACGAGCGCGTGACCTTTCACCCAGATTACTCCTACGCCAATTTTGTTGGTACATATAAGCCGGTGCCCTGTAAGGACAGCGATGGCAAGGATGCTATAACTTATGCCTATGTACCGGGTCCGTTCATGCGCACCTATGTGAAAGCCCTACAGAACAGCAGGACTGATGCACCCAAGCCTTTCCTGCTTGTGATCGAGGAAATCAACCGTGCCAATGTTGCTGCCGTATTCGGTGATGTATTCCAGTTACTCGACCGCGGCGATGATGAGGTCAGTGAATATCCGATTCAAGCATCCGAGGATATCAAAAAATTCTTGGCTTTGCCAGAAAACTTAGGTGGCAGTCCTGATGATTACGCTGAAATCCGCATCCCCGATAATATGTTCATTTGGGCTACCATGAACAGTGCTGATCAGGGTGTATTTCCGATGGATACTGCCTTCAAGCGCAGATGGGATTTTACTTACCTCGGCATTGATGACAGCGAAGAAGGTATTGTCGGCAAAAAGGTTACCCTCGGTCAAGGTGAATATCGCCGCGTTGTGGAATGGAATGCGCTCCGTAAAGCTATCAATAATGAACTGCTCACATATAAGGTGAACGAAGATAAGCTGATGGGTCCGTACTTCATCTCTAAGAAAAATCTGCCAGAGGGCGATACTATCGATCAAGCGGTATTTACTCGTATTTTCAAGGACAAGGTCTTGATGTACCTATTTGACGATGCTGCAAAACAAAAGCGCCCGTCACTGTTCGCAGGGTGCAAGGACGAAAACAAAAACCTTTATTCTCAAATTTGCAGAGAATTTGACACAAAGGGTGTATGTGTCTTCTGCACCAGAATTAGCGACTGTTTCTTGCCAGAGGATGATGGAGAATGATTTCAGTATTTTTACGTGAACAGAAGCGTTATAACCAGGAAGAACTGGTGAGAGAACTTCAATGTTCCGAGGAAAAGACTGTCCGCATTCTGAAGCGTCTGAAAGAATATGGCGTATTGAAGGCTGTAAAGGCGAATGACACACAGAAGGATCTCACAGATCTGTTGGATGAGGATATCGAAATTGCTGATGTTGAGGTCGGCGAAAACGAGTATCTGTATGTGTTTACTTTTGTTGGTGTTATTACCATTGAGGGACGTGTGCTGAAGTGCTACCCGAAGTATCTGCTCGATGCCACAGCCCCCAAAGCAGAGTTGAAGCAAGTGCTTAAGGTTCTTGAAAAATACAATTCTAAGGAACAGATCATTCGTATGTACAATGATACGAGTGACAGCAGCGCATTCAATATGCTTGCCGTTATGCTGTTCCTGCTTCAGGATTATTTCGAGTATGGTGCCTATACCAACACGCAGGACATCATCGAATCCAATGGAACAGGCGACATTCTTTGGGATAAAACCATCAACGAAACATTTACTCTCTTAAGCCACAACCGCCCGTATTACCCAGAATTATTAACTATGAAGCGCGTGAATGACGAATTCGATTTCTTCAAGCGCCTACATGAATGTATCCTTACTCGTTGCACAGAGGAATTAAGAGACGCCGACTTGTTGGATCTGTTTGACATTATTGGTGTCGAAATTTCCGATGAGCATATTGAGGACTTCGGTGATAAGGAGTATGTTCTAGAGCGTATTGTCAAAGAACTCAATGTTCAGTTCAATACCCGCAAACAGCTTCTTTTGAAAACACTGTATGCCTATGTAGCGAACAGCAGTGCGCTGGATGACTTGGACTGCTTCAGTATGTTCGGCACAAATAGCTACAACCTAGTATGGGAAAAAGTATGTGCAGAGGTAATGGACAACCAGTTACAGAAGCCAATCGGCGGACTGCGACTGCCTGTACCGTTGGCTGGGCAATACCGCGAGATGCGGCATAGGAAACTCATTGATTTGATTGATAGACCGCAGTGGTCTGGGACTGCACCGAACGGTGAACCGTTTGTGAAACAGGCCGAAGATTCGCTCATCCCCGATCTCATTTCCATCGTTAATGTCGATGGGGACTATCAGTTTATCATTTTTGATGCCAAATACTATAACATCCAATTGGAACACAACAAAAAGCTGCGTGGTCAGCCCGGTATCGAATCCATCACCAAACAGTATTTGTACCAGTTGGCGTATCAGCCTTTTGTGGAAGCACACCAGATCAGCACTGTGCGGAACTGCTTCCTCATGCCGACGGCTTCTATGGAAATAGTCGACAAAGGAATTGCATCCCTCGCCATGCTGTCTAATCTGGGATTGCAAGATATTCAGGTACGGTTGTTGCCTGCAGGGATGATGTATCGGCATTACATTGACAACACCAAGATGGATATATCCCTTCTTAGATTGTGACTAACATATAAGATAAAGAACTGGAGCAACACCGAAACTGGTGCTGCTCCTCTTCCTTTATTCATCTACAAGTTCCATAATTTCCGTGACATCACAGTCAAGAGCTTCGCATATTTTTACCAGTATGTCAGTTGTAATGTTTTCTCCTTTGCCTAGTTTGGCAATAGAGGCTGTACTAATACCAGTCATCCGGCGCAAGTCTTGCTTGTTCAGTCCACGGTCAATAAGTAAATGCCATAATTTTTTGTAGCTGATTTTCAATGGTTCCCTCCGTTGGTTTATTCCTCGTCATAAACATCAGAAAGCAGGCCATATCGCCCATGCTCACGTGATCTGGTGAATTCGTGATACTTACATTGCGATGTCTCACCGAGCCATGTGGGCATTTTTTCTTTTTGATCGATAAAAATGACCTGTCCACTTTCCTGATGGTCAAGCAGATACTGTATGAACGAATCACGGATCACGTTTGCGTTCTCACCATACTGTGTTTCAGACAGCTGTGTAAGCGCAGAGTCCAGCATCAGAATGCCCGGTGTATGTGTGCCGGATTCATGCAGGACTTCACGAATCGCGAGCAGCACGACTGAGTTCAGAATTCCGCAGAAACCGCCGCCCATTACGTTGGCTTTCTGTTTTCCGTTGATCTCAATGTCGAATGTAACCGTATTCAGTCTAGCTGATGCCGCGCCCGGGAATTGGATTGCCTTCAATATTTCGGAAAGCTTTTCCTGAATCTTCTGGAATATATCGAAGCCGTACTCTGCTTTGATATCATAATTGGGTTTGCTTTCGGTTTCTTCCAGTTCTCTCTGCCGCGTATACAAGTCTGCTTCATAACGCGTCTTTTCCGCTTTTATTGTCTTGATTTCCTGGGCACGCTGGGCGATCAGTGTATACTGCCGAAGTTGTTCCTTCAGAGCAGAAATTCTCGGTGACAGCGTAGCAGAAATTAGCTGATCAATTTCTTTCCGACGAGTTTCAAGACGTTGTACATCTGCGGACAATGCGCTTCGCTTCGCATCAATGTCTGAAGAGGCGATTTGCAGTTCTGCCAGATGAGATTTTATATGCGCGAGTTCTTGTCTGGTGGCTGCAAATAGCGGTTCAGCACTATCGATTGCAATCTCTGCATTACAGAAGGGACATTGATGCGGGGTTGGTACATCAGTACCCGCAGCTTCGGCATCTGCAATGAATGCAAGGCGCTCCATATCCGCGGTATACTGACTCTGTAAAGCGTCGAATCTGCTGCGAATGGTATCGTACTCGCTGAGCTTACTGTTGCCGGCATATATTTTTTCCATCAGAGATTGGCTTTCCGTAATAGCCGAATCTATCTCATGCTGAACAGAATCGATTTCTGCTTGTACAGTAGTGGTTGCTGCTTCCAAATTCGGAATATTCGCAGCTGTCTGTTCTTCTTCCATAGCGACGATCTTATCACCCAGATGCTTTATGCTCTCGTCGATATAAGCAATAATCGCTTCTCTGCGTGCTCGTTTCAACTTGCGATTATCAGGAGTTTCAACTTCTGAAGCATCTTTGCCCGTCATTAGGTACAAGAGCGAAGAAAGGGAGGAAGTCTGCGCTGTAGGAGACTTCGGATTCAAAAGTGCGGATGATGTGCGTGCAATATGCGATTGGTTGACGAAAAACAAATGCATCATCCCGCGCCAAGTCAGGTTCTGCGTCTTGCCTTCTTTGCTGCTAAGGATTTGAACAGGCTTGTCAATTCCAATCAATTTCAGCCATACAGAGCTGATACTGTTTGCGCCATTAGACGAAACAGAGTATTCGCCCTGATTAATCCGCTCATCAGTGCCTGTAACGCTTATTTTCTTTTCGCCAAGTTTGCGAGTCAGGATGACATTGCCGTGGGGCGTTTTCACGACAAGAGTGAATTTGTCATATCCCCAATCCTGCTCAAACCGGAAAGGACTGGATGTGGACTCACTGAAACCGAAGAGATAGTCGATTCCATCCATCACATGGCTTTTACCGGTGTTGGAAGGCCCGACAACAAATGTCAATCCGCTAGAAAAATCAATTTCAGAATCTGCTTTGCCAAAACCGGAAATGATCAGTCGTTCTATAGTAAACGGAAGCATTATGTTTCCTCCCTTCCAATGGATGATGCTTTTGCCCAGATATGACGGACCAACTCTGCATCTGTAATATGATCATGCTGTTCTGTCACTATATACGCAAGCTGGCAGTAACTGTCCGCATAGGCGCTATTGAGAGTGCTGCAATATTCGATGCCTGCATCTGTTATGGTGTAAGTAAACCCCTGTGCATCGGCATTAGGTTTTATCAGTCCGTGCAGCACAAGATAACTAATCGCCCCATTAGCCATACTGCATCGGGAAGCGTATTCGCCATAACGATAACCATTGTTTCCATTTAGGTTTTCAGCAGCAAATCCAAAGTCGGCAGCGTATGTGCATATGAAATCTTCTGTGCATAATCTGCTCTCGGTCAGCGGCTTTTTCCCTGATACATGCAATAAAAGCAAATAGCGTATAGACAGTTCGAACACAGAACCTAATGCTTTAGCCATTCCGTTTCACCCACCTTAGCTTGCCATCCGTCACAAGGAAATGGCACACGCCCTGCTTGATGCGGTTATTTATCCAGTAGGGAGACCGGCTCAATACATATTGATCCACAGGAGTTACCGTTGCCTGATCCATGACACTCAGCATCCGTTCAAAACCATCGTCGTAACGCTTTATCGCAGTATTTCTGACACCGGCATACATTTCAGACTTCAGTACGGAAAACTGATCCTGCAAGTCTGCTCCCTGGAGTTCAATTATGCTGCATCGAATAGATTCTGCGGCAAAATAATCGATGCGGCGTTCTTTCAGATCTTCATCGTACTCAGGATAAGATGCCAGTGAGGAGTGATCGAAAACGTCAACTTTAGCTGCGTCGCCATATGCCGCATACAAAGCCTCGATGTATGCTTGTTCGTGCTCTGCCAATTCATCAGGAGGGTCTTGCATATCAGGTCGAGGCATGCGGCGGAGCGCCTGTTCGACTGCATCACATGCATCGTTAAAATCGCGCTTCCCCTTGGGTGTGGCTGTTTCCATGATAATCTGCTCCAGCGCATCTGCGCACTTGACAAGAATATCACTCAGTGAGCCATCATTCACAATTCCGTGATCTGCGAGTGCTTTGGAAAGTGCAACCAAAGAATCAAAAGACTGTGCATCTTCGCTAAGCACTTCGACAAAGCGTTCCTTATCAGGATGCCTATTAAATGGAATCGCGTTGACGGCAGAAAAAGGAGACGCTCCGCTCATAATTTTTCGCAGCGTATCGGGTCGCAGGTCAAGGACTTTGCATTCAGTTTCATAGCCCTCTTCTACATAGGCTCCGAGGATGAAGGTGACAAAATCAGCCTTTCCTCGGCCTTTTTTTGTTTTTGGAGTCTGTCCGAATCCTCCTCTGTCGCCAAAGAACGGAAACAGCATATTTAGGTACTCCGATAAGGTCATGTATTTCCTCCTGCTACCTGTCGCTCATACGCGATTCGCGTTTCATCGTGTTTTCTCCCGTCCTATATGACCCGGTTTTAGTATACTGATCGTGCCAGATGACGGTGAGGGAATAAACCCTTATGAATAAAGGGTACCACGTATGTTTACGATTGTCAATCTTCCCTCTGTGAAAGCAGTCATCTGATGCCAAGTCAGGAAGCTTAGCTGGTGTACAACTGCTTTCCGAAGGCTGTCTGATTAGGCCAACCAAATATCTCTGCACCGACCATCGGAAGGGCGGCTGCAGTCCGAAATGGAGTTATCCATAGGACTGGGCTTATTTGTCGTGGTCGTGCGCACTTGGTACTCCATTTCGGGTTCAACCGAAAGGAGTGCCAAAATGAGGAATTGGAAGACAAGCAAGGCAAATCGTGCAACCTACCGCTACTATGACATCGATGGAAAACTCCAGTGTGAACTTATCCCCGGGCAGGACGGAGTGACAGAGGTTCTCATCCAGCAGTTACATGCTGCTGACGATGACGAGTTCGATGCCAATCGCCGTGAAGCTTACCACATCCCGGTTCACTACATGGCCTATACCTGTGGTGATGCTGAGGAGGCTGAAGATCGAAACTCGTATCTTGCTGATGAAACCGCTGATCCTTCGATCATTTTGGAAAAAGCAATCAGCCGGACGGAATTCAAATGTGCATTTCATGAACGGTGGAGCCGTCTGACAAAGGAACAGCAGCGGCTTGTGGTTCGTAAGGCCAGTGGTGAGACGAATGTTGCCATCGCAGCAGAGTTAGGGGTATCTGAAGCCGCAATCCGTAAACAGCTGAAGCGTATCCAGAAGCATTTCATGAAACGGTTGTAGATACCCCGCCCACGGAGTTTGCGGACAGGATCACCGATGTGGTCAAGTTTGTAATGCACCTTATGGATCAGCGCGAGAAGCTGAGCAAGGCGATCCACGCTGCCAAGAATGCTCTGCCCATTGATATGGACAGCGAGGTTGGCCTGAACGCCAAGCGTCAGGAGATCACCCGGGTGCTCAAGCGCATGGCGGATGTGCGAAACTCCGAGGTTCTCATCAACGGCGGCGGTACCGGCTATCGCTTCAATCAGGAAGGTAATCAGGTGACCTACCGCTGCGATGTGAAGCGGGTTACCACGATCAACTTTGATCGCAAGGTTGCGCGGAACTTCGCCGCCGAAATGAACCGTCGCGCGGATGCCGTTTCTGCGGAACTGGATCGCTGCCTGGTCAACTCCGAAGTTGCTTATGAAGCACCCTTTGACGTGAACGACTCCTTCGCTGAGATCTTCAGCGCGTTTGCGGAGGCTCAGGGCGAGGCTTGATGCCTTGCTCTGGCTCCCGGCTGCTTTGGAAGCGGCAGGATAGGTGCAGCATGGATATCGGTTCAGGTGCAGATGAACTATAACGCTGCACACTCCAAGTATTGATGAAATAGTGCTCCTGCTAGAGCTCCAAGATGATTCGTTCTTCAGACGCCGTTTCACTCATAGATCCACGCAAAACTGCCTATCCACCAGTTTGCCAATCTTTCATCCGAACGCCCAACCACACGTCTCCATCAATTTCTGATCGCGGCTGATTACCGCCTACATGTAATGTGACATGACGCCTTCGGGCAAACATCTGATGTGGTACGAGGCGGGATTCTTCTTCGGAAGAAACCTTATGCGCACCGCATCAGAGAAAATGGTTGAAGTGTTCTCCGATTCCTGCCGTGTCCAAAGCAGCCGGGCCAAAAATGATTCGAGCAGCAGGGCTCTTCCTGCTGCTCAAGCATGATAATATTCGATTTTGCGTTTGCAGGTACCAGGATATCCTCCATAGGCACATCCAGCAAAGCGCCCAGAGCGTACAGGTTGTCAACGGTGGGCAGGCTCTTTCCTCGCTGCCACTTGTAGATTGCCTGAGGTTCTTCAAAGCCGAAGTAGGCTTGCAGATCCCGAACAGTCATGCCGCGTTCCTCGCGCAGGCGCATGATGTTCTTGCCGGTTTCGACCATGTCGATCACCGGGAAAGGCTTCTGATGCATGGCTTTCGCCTCCTTTGCATTATCGTGTCCTTATATTATATTCTCTGAAGCACCTTATGACAAGCGGTTTTTAAAGCGGAGGGCTGGATGAAGAACTATTTTACACTTGAACGATTCTCCCTGCTGTATGACCATTACGCATTCATTGACGTGCCGGAGTATTATGCCGATCAGCTGTTCATCCAGCATAAGGTAACGGTCCGTTTCGGAAATGAATTCCAGCATCCGGATCAACCGTATGTTGTAATCTTCTGCAAAGTTAGGAAACGAGATCGTGATAGGTTCCTCTCTGCATTGTCTGAACTGAATCGTAAAATGATTCTGTGCGGTTATCCCGGGTATGAGGAATTCTGCACATCCTTTATCGCAAAAATGAACGACGGAGCAAAGACGCTCCTGGAAAAGAGGTGTAAGCCCAATGAAGCACGTCCCATTGGAGAAACAGAGCAAGCGTGCTCAGAAAGAGCATCATGACAAACAGCGCGGTTCGTGGAATGGCGTGGTACCCGTTACGCGGGTGATACCGAACAAGAGGGCTTATGACCGAAATAGAGCTAAACAGGCAGATCGAAGCCTCCGAGCAGCAGAGGGCTGACTTGCTTCCGCCGCAGCCGAAACGACGGACGGGGCGTGCGTACAGACGCATGATGAACGAGCGGAAATTCAAGCATCTCTTCCAAATTGTCACGCATGGGTATCGTCCGCATGCCGGATATGTAGACTGGTCATATGTTGATGGCAAGTGGATGCCCACAGGCAAATACATAAAGTACCCTAAGAACAGCAACTGCCAGAACTGGTGCAAAAAGGCATCCAGTGCAAGGGTGCGCAAGTATATGGATCTCCCGCATAAGGGAAACAGCTATCGACGAGTTTTCGATTACTGGTGGACGCTTTACTGAATGGAGGTATTATGGAGATTGTCGGAAACGCCGTAATCCAGAAGGACGGCACTCTGATCCTGCCGCAAGAGGTCATCCAGCGGTTGGAACTCAAATTCGGTGATGAACTCTTTTTCGTCGCAAAAGGCGGAGAGATTACAATAAGCAAACTGCCGGACGCAATGAAGCGAACGGTTGATTATTATCTGGCAATAGGCTGTGACCGCCTTGCTGCTGAGTATTATGCTGGTGGCCGCAAAAGGCTGACGGGTGCAAAAGCCAATCCGGATTTTACGCTTACCCTCACTTACGAAGAAAGAGAAGAACGCATATATGACTGCAAGCCGCTTCTGGATAAGGGCGGTGTATTTGTGCATCTTCGGAAATATGAGAACTTTGCCCGGGTGTTTATTGAGTACGGCGCTGTATGCTGGGATATCGATCCCAACGTAGACAGCAATGAAGTGTGGAACAATCGCATCGATCTTTGCCCCGATTCCTGCTACATCGATAGCATTCCTGCATGTGCAAAAGGGCTGACGCGTGATGATATGCTGCGTGCAAAGGAAGCAATGCTGGAAATGGGCATTGATATTCGGGATGAGGATGCAGTTGCTGGATTTGCGGTGTCCCGAAAACTCCTCGGGCTGGATCGGAGGAAGAAATGATATACCTGACTGGCGATACACATGGGCGCTTTGAGCGCATCGGTATCTTTTGTGATAAGATGCAGACCAGCCGTGACGATATTCTGATTATACTTGGGGATGCCGGCATTAACTTTCATGCTGGCGCTCTTGATATCCTGCGCAAAGAATACCTTGCCAAACTTCCGATTACGCTGCTGTGCATCCACGGCAACCATGAACGCCGTCCTGAAAGCCTGCCGTACTATGATGAACAGGAATGGCATGGCGGCAAGGTTTACGTGGAAGCAAGGTATCCGAATATCCTGTTTGCCAAGGATGGCGAGGTGTATGATCTGAATGGCAAAAAGGCCATCGCAATTGGTGGCGCCTATAGCATCGACAAGGCGTGGCGTGTGGAAGGTCAAAGCTGGTGGGCAGATGAGCAGCCGTCCCCGGAAATCAAAGTACGGGTTGAACGGGCTCTAGAACAGCTGAACTGGCAGATTGACATCGTGCTCACACACACAACGCCGCTGAAGTATGAGCCGATAGAGGTTTTCCTTCCGGGCATTGACCAGTCAAAGGTGGATAAGAGCACGGAAGCATGGCTGGACAACATCGAAACAAGGCTGGATTACGGTCGTTGGTATTGCGGCCATTTTCACACAGAAAAGAAGATCGACAGGCTGCAAATCATGTTCAATGATTATGCAGCATTGGAGGCAGACTGTCCATGCTGAAAAGAGAGACCTTTGTAGATGCGATCAGTAAGATCAAAAAGCACGAAGAATTGATGGATCGGTTGGATACCGTATGTCGGGAGTTTGGTTCTTTCCGCCCCAGTCTTGACTTTGGCAACCTCCATTTTCAGGCATTGCTGGATGTTCTGAGGGAGGTCATGAACGATAAGCACGACTATATCAGCTGGTGGCTGTTTGAAGGTACGGATCAAACCGTTTCCTGGGAAGAGGATGGTCAGTGGGTTACAGTTGAATTGAAGGATGCTGGTGCCCTATATGATTATCTGGCTGAGTACAACAAAGTCAAAATAACTTGACTTCTGCGCCGTTCAGAGCGTATATGGTCATGCACTGTCATTAGCAGCAAAAATGAGTGAGGTGATTCCATGTCCACTACATACTACATCTGTCGGAAGAATGAATATGAACGCTCCGAAGCGATCATCAGCTACACCGAGCGTATACGCAGAACCCTGTTCAGCTATCTGGACGCATCTCTTCCTCCGGAACTCAAGGATGATGTCCAGCTGACAGATGATCTGGAAGAAGCTATTTCCCCGATGTGCAGGGAATTGAATCATCAGATCGGCTACGACCCGGAGGTGCGGCTTTGCACCATCACCAGCAACAGGATCGTCTGGCACAGAACGGAAACAGCGGAGGCTGGCTTCAAAGAAACGGATGAACTGGTTGTCATCGATGAGTATGGAAAAGCCCAGCCGTTGAAGGAGTTCCTTGCATCCATAGGTGTCAAATATAACTTGACTTAATCGCCGTTCAGAGCGTATATGGTCATGCGATGGACACCAGCGACAAACAAGAAAGAGGTGCAGAACATGACCTACGAAGAACTTCAGAAACTGGTCGAAGGAAGAAACCTGCCGTGCAGCGGCACGAATGATGAAGGCGAGACCGTCATCATCGAGCATGAAAAGAACGAAGGCGATTCTCGTTTTCACCTGACTACCGTGCAGACCAACGGCTGGCTCAGGCACAACTACATCTACGAAGATGGCAGCAGAGAAGAACTTTTTGAGAAGTGAGGAGGTGCACTGATGGGTGCAGTTTGCAAGATTTGCGGCAAAGACATGATGAAGTCCAAGGGCTGCAGTATCGCTAAGATCCACATTAGCGGCAAAGTGTACGACCGCATCAAGGTTGGTGCTCCTGGAGACTTTGACGAAGGAAGGCCGGAAACTACCCGATGCCACGACTGCAATGCATTGTTCGGGCACCTTCATCATTGGGGGTGTGACGCAGAGCGATGCCCGGCGTGCGGCGGTCAGCTGATCAGCTGCGACTGTGAGGACGTATTCATCGAAGGATGATCGTTTGACATTTTCAAAGGAGATTTTGTTCAGCAATGGACAGGATCTCTTTTGCTCTTTACTGTCGGTTTTGCCTTTACTTGATGGAAATTCTCCAAAATGCTATAATTTATTGTGCCTAGTTTATAGATCAAAGGCGCGTTCATTTTGGCAGGAGGTACGAGTATTGAGTTCGTTACACTCCATTACATATGTAAGGTGGGTATCGCCATGATAGAGCATGATATCGATTTTTTGAGACAAACAGAATCCGAACTGCAAGGAATCCCGCTTTGCAATGACCGCATGACCTTTTACTATGATGAAACGGGAAACTGTGGCAAATTCAAAGTTACAGAAACGGGATTTAACGATCCTATGGCGTTGACTCGTGATTTTATTCTTGGTGGAGTCGCTTTCGATGGTGATGAATGCACTGCTGATATCGATTCACTTTTTTCTTTGCTGAACTTGAACAAAGATGCGGTCGAACTAAAGTTTCGGCATATAAGCAGGAAAAAGAACGAATTTCTTGAGTGGTTTGGTGGAAAGCGTGCAAGCATCTTCATTCGATGGCTACATGAAAGCGAAATATATATTCACTATGCTTTGATCAACAACCTATACTACTCACTGGTCGATATGGTAGATGCATTGTGGGAGTCGCAGCCACAGTTCGTCTTCTCGCCAGAATGGGTGTTAGGGTTGAAGTCGGCACTCTACACTTTCTGTAAAGCGCATGTTGATGATGTTCTTGCGCTTTTCAGGAAGTACAACTACCCTGATGTAGCATTGCAAGATACTGAAGACTTCTGCCAAGCTTTCTGCTCCCTAATTGAGAAACATTCGGATGATCATACGCCCGAAGGTTTTTTGCTGGAATGTTTCAGGCAAATGCTTAAAACAGCGGGCAAAGAAAACAAGCTCTCTTTGCTACATGATAATGAAGCAGGCGTTCTTGTTGACCAGTATTACACAATGTATTTTGCTCGGTGTTACCTCTACAAGAATGCAATGCATCATTTCGACGGAGAGAGCATCATCGAACACCTGCTAAGCGAAACTGTAATGATCTCAGAAGGCAGACAGTTCAAGAATTACGATTTTTGCACTTCACATATGAGTCCTTTGACGCAGATTTCCGATGCTTTTGTTGGGCTTATCTCTCGTGTATTCGAGTATTTGGATCAGACGGCAGAAGCCGATATCCTATTGTTGGATCGAACAAAATACAACGACGTGATCGAGAATATGAGTCTCCTTTGGGATATTATAGAGAGAGCGAACGCGAAGCATCCAATGCTCATCCAGAATGTGAATGATATTCAAACAGTTCAACAGCGAATGCTAAAAATGCAACTTTTTGTTCATCTGGCGAGGTGTAGAGAAGCGAATGGATAAGGGAAAGACAGTGCTATACCCAAGGGGACAATTTTTAGCTGTCCACCTGCGCAACGGCTATGAATTGAATGGATACATCAGTAAAGTTATCTCACCAAAAGCATCTGGTGCATGCGAACCGGTTATAGTGTTTACTACCATCAATGGTGAGCATCGCATTCAAAAGTCCGATATTGCATATGTGCAGATACTTAAGAACCCAGAGCAGTATACAAAATATCAGCAAGGCATGGAATTCTTCAAAGCAGCCCAAAGATGTTTGTTGCTGATCAATAATGATCCACTTGTAGTTGCGTATATGGTAAATTCTGCATTTGCTTGTGAAATATTCCTGAAAGGAATTCTGGATGAGCATTCAATCAATTATGGCATGACTCATAGGCTGGATGCGTTGTTCGGTATGCTCCCAACGTCGATTCAGGATGAATTCATCAAGCAAGTGGGCATGGCTGATTTTACAACACTACTTGGGCAATGTGGATCAGCATTCGAGGAGTTTCGTTATTTACACGAAAATGTATTTGCTGCGGGGAAATATAATTTGAAGTTCTGGGAGACTTTTGTTGAGACCACAAAAGAATATGCTGAGAAAAACATCTTTCAAGGCACAAGGTATGATTTGCCAGATAGTTTCTAAAAAGAAAAACGAAAGCTCGGTGTTGCACCCACCAAGCCTTCGTTTGCACCCAGCTGCACCCATCTTGCACCCAAATGCACCCAATGCAAAACGAAAGGGTTATTGCAAAACGATAGCCGGGAATTGTATTAGTTTTTGAGTCATTTCACAGAAAAAGCCTTGATTTTGTTAGAAAAATCAAGGCTTTTTCTTTTTGTTTTTATATCTATATTTTTGCATTGTACCTTTTATTGCACCTTTTTATGCTGTTTTCAAGTTAAAATGGCCCTATGCAATGCCTTTAACGTATCGCCTCCCTGACATTTTACCAGAACACCTTCGCCATATCATATGGGATACTTTGAGAGACTTCGACTCCCAGAAATCTGCCCCTTTCCCTCTTTTCCCTTGATTTTCTCGCCCGCTTATCGTATAATGCTCCTGTCACATGCGATTCGTGAAGATGACAGGGCGTCGCGAAGCGTGCGGCGACGAAGAAGATGCGTTAAGTGATCATGTATGGGAATAGCATGGGACGAAGAAGGAGCTTTCCTTCGCGGTATCTCTTCGGCCCCGACTGTCTCTTTACCTTGAAATGAAATTGTCATCTCTGCGAATCATCCCCCGCCCGCTTGCCGGGCTTGATTTGCGGAGGTGTTTTTTATGCGTTCCGTTTTTTCCCTGATCCATTCCCAGTTTGCCGATTCCCTGCGTGCGCTCTCGCGCACGCGCACCATCACCACAGTGGGCCTTCTTCTGGCCATCCAGATGGTGCTCTCCTCTTACGGTGTCATCGAGCTGACCGACAGCATGAAGGTTTCCCTCGCGCATCTGGCACTTGCCCCCACGGCCATCCTCTTTGGCCCAGTGGCTGCCGGCCTGCAAGGCGGTCTGAGCGACCTGCTGGGCTTCCTGCTCAAGCCTACCGGCCCGTACTTCCCCGGCTTTACGCTTTCCGCTGCGCTGCTGGGCGTGGTCTACGGTATGCTGCTGTATAAAACAAAACAGACGACGTGGCAAATTATCGCCGCGCGTCTACTTGTCTGTTTTGTTATCAACATTGGCCTGAACACCTTGTTCCTGACGATGCTCTACGGGCCGTCCCGTCTGGCAACGCTGCCGCTGCGCATCGTCAAGAACCTGATGCAGCTCCCCATCGACTGCCTGCTGCTAGGCGCGGTATGCCGCATGGTGCGCCGCCTGCCGCGCGATCGCTGAACCCCACAATGCTAGCGGTGAGGTCAAGCCTCACAGGTGCAGCACATGGATGAGCATCAGCCACGCCAGCCCATAGTAGGAAATCACGGCGACGAGGTCGTTGATTGTCGTAATCAGCGGCCCGGACGCCACGGCGGGGTCGACCTTCAGCTTTTTGAAGATCAGCGGAACCACCGTGCCGCAGATGCTCGACAGCACGATGGATACGAGCAGCGCCACGCCGGTGCACATGGACACGGAGAACGCCATCATCGCGGTCTGTCCCTTGAGCAGCATCAGGTATCCGCCGATGCAGACCACGGACAGCGTGCCCAGAATCAGGCCATTGACCAGCCCGACACGCGCCTCCTTGCCCACCAGCATCAGCTTCTGCTTGCCGCTGATGTGTTCATCCATCAGCACGCGGATGGTCACGGCCAGCGACTGCGTGCCCACGTTGCCCGCCATATCCAGAATCAGCGACTGGAAACTGACGATCAGCGTCAAATGCGCGACAACCTCTTCAAACAATCCCACGACGGTGGAGACCACAAGGCCAAGCCCCAGCAGGATGACCAGCCACGGCAGGCGCTTGCTGATGCTCCGGCGGAGCGGCTCCTGCAGATCTTCCTCTGCCGCCAAGCCAGCCAACTTGGCGTAGTCGTCGCCCATCTCGTCATCCACCACGCGGGTGATGTCCTGCGAGGTCAGCACGCCCTTGAGCCGATTCTGCGCATCCAGCACAGGAATGGAATCCTCCGAGTACGCCTTGATGCGCTCGATGCAGTCCTCGACCTGCTCGCTTGCATAGACGTAAGGATAGGAGGACATGGTGATGCTGTCCAGCTCGGTGTTTTCCCGAGCGATGATGAGATCCTTGAGATCAATCGCGCCGACCAGCACATCGTCGTCATCCACCACATAAAGCGTGGAGATGTTGTCGTTCTCTGCCGCCTGATCGATCAGCGAGCGCATGGCTTCGCGCACGCTCACGCCCTGACGCACCGCCACATAATTGGTGGTCATCCGGCTGCCGATTTCATCCTCATCAAAGGAACTCAGCAGCGTCAGCTCTTTGCGTGCTTCCTCGTCCATCAGCTCGATGAGCACGTTCCGTTCCGCCTTGTCAAGCTGCTCCAGATACGCCACCGCCGCGTTCGGCTCCACGCTGGAAAGCACCTCCGCCTGCCTGCGGATGCTCAGCTCGCCGACGTATTCCCGCGGCAGTTCGGCGTATTCCAGCACGCTTGCAAGCGCTTCCGGCGTCAGAATGCTGTACAGCTTCTGGCGCTCTTCCTTTTTGAGCAGCTCCAGCGCCTCGCCGATGTCATTCTCATGATAATCCTGAATTCGCTCCTGCATCCGCTTGGGCGTCAGCCCGCTGCGCAGGATGGCCGCAATTTCCGTCTTGTAATCCGGGTGCTGCGTGATAACGGTCACGTCACCCGCCATGTTCTTCTTCTCCATCATGTCTGTGCCTCCTTACCGCATTTCATCGTGGGAAGGGGACGTGCAGGCCGCTTTCAGGCAAAATGGGCATAAAAAACCCATTGTTGCTTGCAAAGCCGGTTTCTACGCTCGTCCCATACCGATTGTAGTGCAGCTTGAAAACAGACAATGGCTTCATATTCACCTGTCACGCCATACAAGGCGCAGCAGAACGCGGCGCGGCCACAGACGGCTCTGCGTCTTTGGGCGCTCCACAGCGATTCATGAATCCCCTGTCCGTACTTCGACTACCACTACCGCCGTCCATGATCTCACCTCACATCAACAAAATCGTTCTGCCCATTGGCTTTCCCATTTTAGCACAACTTATCCTTGATTTCAACCTGCAAGTTTTCCACAAAATTTCCAAACTGTGCAGAACTCCCCTGCAGCTGGAGCAACAAAACAGATAGCCGGAACCCTCACACATTTCACTATCCGTACATAGAAAAAAATCCACCCTCTCAGTGAATCTGAAAAGGTGGATTCTGGCGCAGAAGGAGGGATTTGAACCCTCGCGCCGCTTCACGCAGCCTACTCCCTTAGCAGGGGAGCCCCTTCGGCCTCTTGGGTACTTCTGCAAGACCTACACATATGAAAATGAAATGGCGGAGAGAGAGGGATTCGAACCCCCGGTACCTCTCGGTATCACTGGTTTTCAAGACCAGCGCCATAAACCACTCGGCCATCTCTCCAGTCTGCTCGAACCAGCAGAACTATTATATGATAGACCCGTGATTTTGTCAACCCCCTTTTTATCTTTATCATGAGAAAGTGGCCCCTCTCATCTTAGAGAGAAGCCACTCCTTTTATCCTCTGCAATTCTGGACCTCCGCGCACTCGCGCTTATGGCTCGTTTCATCAGAACATCGCATCAGCGCCGAAGCGCCAGCAGCGCACGCTTGCCCGCCGGATGCAGGTCCTCCTGCGCCACGCGAAGCCTGCGCGCCGTCTCCCAGCGCGTTTCCCCTGCGGCGGGCCAGATCAGCACAAAACCATGCTCCCGCTTTTCCGGTGGATGCTCCGTCACTTCCATGACACAGCGCACGCGCTGCACGCCATGTTCTCTGGCGCGAAGGCCCAGCACACAGCGCAGCTCCGCCCGGTCGCTGGTCGTCGGCCCCGGTGTCGTCTCGATGGGATATGCCTGCACGCGCACATCCTCTCCCACCTCAATCGGGAACGTCATCACAAACGGCTCGTGCGTATGCGCGGCAACCGGAATATCCGAATCCGCGGGCAGGTAGATCAGCGTGACGTGCATCACCCCTTCTGCATCCAACCGACGCCCGGAAGGCGTGACGGATGTCATGGTGGGCTGCGCCAAGCAGGCAAGCATACACCCGATCGGCGGCATATCGCTGGGCAGGGCAACCTGCAAGCGCGTGCTCTCCCGCGCCTCCGTCTCCGTTTCCAGCGTATGCACGTCGATCTGCTCCGCAGTCGGCTCTACCACGGGTCCATTCAGGCTGTACAGATCTTCCAGCAGGCAGACCTCACGCCGGGCATATTGGCGCAGCGTCACACGCACCTCCGCCTCCACGCGCAGCGTCCGGCTTCCATCGCTCTCCGCGGAGTCAGCCATCACATCGACCACCTCCGCTGTCGCCTGCATCCTCGTCCCATCCTCCGGCAGCGGCGTAGCAATGGCCACGTCAAACGGCAGCTCATGCACCGTCAGCACCATCGGATGCCCGGCCTTCTCCGGACGATGCAGCACGCGCACCTCAATCGTGCCGGATGCCGCCGTGCGCCCGTTTCCGCCCGAAAGCTCGCTCACCGCCGCCGAAGCCGTCGCACTCAGCACATCCTCGACTTCCAGCTTGGCGGGCAGGTCAAACTCCTCCCGCACAAGCGTCTTTTCCTGCCCCAGCGTCGTCCCCATGCTGTACGCAAATTTCTGGAGGCGTGTTTGCAGGTTGCCCGCCTCATCCGCGTCCTCCGCTCCGGTCACGCACGCACGCTCCGTCGCTTCAAACGCCTCGGTCTGCACATCCAGCAGCGCACGCAGCGTCATGCGTCCACTGCCCGCAATGCCTTCCGTCTCCTGAACCGCCGCCCCTGCCCACACGCGCATACTCGGTGTGACACCAGCGAGCGGAAAAGTGTGCGTAAAATCGCAGCCCGTTTCCAGCGACCGCACGCGGGTCAAATCCCCCTGCGTGTACAGCACCTGAAAGCACACGCGCCCTCGCACGCCCACCTCGTCCTTGCCCGCCTGCACATCGTTCAGGTGCGCCTGCGCCTGAACGCCCAGCACGGTCACGGCGTCGCGCATACTGCCCGGCAGCGTCGCCTCGCCTTCGATGGTCACCTGTTCCTCGCCGCGGTTCACCAGTCTTTCCAAGCGCAGCGTCTCCCGCGTCAGCTTCAGTTCCACGCGCCGTCCCCCCCTTTGTCCTTCCTTTTGCCCTAAAGGGTATGCGGCGGTGCGCACAAACAGACCTCCGTTACACGCAGTCAGGCGGTGCAATCCAGAGCAGCATCGCCATGGGCAGAAAGCCATCCAGCGCCGCGCAGGCCGCTTCAACCTGTTCCCTGCGGTACAGCTTGAACATATTGTTCGGTTCCACGCACGCCTCTTCGCTGACAGCGCCCAGACACTTGGCCCGCTCCCTCTGCCACGGCGCAGCGCAGAGCGACAACGCACCGCCTTGACGCACAAGCAGCTTCATGGCCGCCGGGAAATCCGCCTCACATTCCAGCAGCAGCTCGTCCACGCGGCCCTCCTGCGGCCTCCATGTGCCAAAGCCAATCGGCTCGCCATGCCTGAGCAGCGCAAACGGCGTACTGTTCCACGACTGCAGAACCTCCACCCATGCCGATGCACTGCGCACACAGAAGCACGGCTGGCGTGCCAGCAGCCGCTCGGCCTGCTGCACATATGCCTGCGTCATCGGCGCAGCGCACAGCCCCTGCACATCCACGTCACCCCATGCATGGCGCACATTGTCCGGCGTGAGGCGTGCGCGGAGCTGATATCCGCCCCAGTCATAGCCGAAATACTGATACCGCTGCCGCTGTCCGCTCAGCACCGCAAAGGCCGCGCCCATTTCCTTTGCGCACCCGTCCACCGCTTCCATCAGCAGCCGCATCATTCCCCGGCCCCGCATTTTGGGATGGGTGCTGACAGAACCGACCCCAAGCATCGTCAGCGTCTGACCGCCTATGTGCAGGGTCATCGGATAGGCCAGCACCGTTGCCGCCAATCTGCCCGCCTCGCGCACAACAAAATGATGCGCCGCACCATCCCCCTGCGCACCATAGAGCTTGGGCAGCAGCGCTTCAAAGTCGTGCGGTTCATGCGCCCGCGAAAACACCGCGTCGATGAAATCGACAATCTCATCCTTTTCAGACGCGCAGCCCAATATGCCTCCGTCATTTTTTCTTCCCTCCATACGCTGCGTTCCAATCGCATCCGCTGTTTTTTTCATTATAGCATGGCACTCCGGTGCAAACAAGCGATTGAACCCCATCGCCCAATATGCTACAATGGGGTCAACAATATCACCACAGGAGGAAACCTGCATGAGCCTCAAGGAACAGATGGAGACCGGCAAGGTCTATGTGGAATTCGGTCATGCCTCCGAGGAGGACAGGGCCTATGAGCAGGAGATCGCTCAGCAGCGGCAGATCGCCAAGGAGCTATGCTTCGATTACAACAACACCCGCCCCATGGACACGGTGCGCAGGGATGCGCTGCTCGACCAGCTTCTGGGCAGCCACGGCACATCGCTCTGGATGGAAGCGCCGATCCACTTCGCCTACGGCAGCAACACCCACATCGGCGACCACGTCTATGCCAACTTCAACCTCACCATTGTGGACGACGGCGAGTGCCGCATCGGCAATTACGTCATGTTTGCGCCCAATGTCGTGATCTCGACCACTGGCCACCCCATTTACCCGCCCATGCGCGACAAGGGCGCACAGTTCTCCCTGCCCGTTGTCATCAAGGATCACGTCTGGATCGGCTCCAACGTGACGATCATGCCGGGCGTCACCATCGGTGAAAACAGCGTCATCGGCGCGGGCAGCGTCGTCACCCGCGATATTCCCGATAATGTTGTGGCCTGCGGCGTCCCCTGTCGGGTGCTGCGCGAGATTACCGAGGAGGATCGCCTCTATTACCGCCCCGGTATGCCCATCAACGAGGACTGGGACGCATAATAAAGCGCGGGGCTAATCCTGTTTCTCGATCGAAACAGCCCTACGGGAACGGTCGGGACTGCCTTTCCGGGAAACTCGCATCGTCGCACAAAGCGCTGATGGCGCGTTTCTACCAGAAAATAGCCCAACAATAAAACCACCGGATGCTGCCGGTGGTTTTTGTCGTTTGCAGATATTTCAGGCTGTGCGCATACTGCTCTTATTCTAAAACACTTTATACAGTGCGGTTTACAACAGACACAAATCACTTCTTCCTGCGCAGTTTTGCCACAAAGAAGCCCTCGTGCAGCGCATCCGGCGCGACGCACAGCGTTCCGGGCAGCGTCGTCGGCAGCTTGGGCACGCTGTCAAAAGCATCCAGCGCGAGCGGAACCAGCTCCGCCTGCCCCGAACGCAGCGCGCGCTCCACAATCTCCTCGTTCTCCTGCGCCAGCACGGAGCAGGTAGAATAGATCATCTCGCAGCCGGGGCGCAGCAGCCGCAGCGCCTTTTGCAGCAGCGCCGCCTGCTGCTTTGTCGTGCGGCGCAGGTATTCCTCCGAAAACTGCCCTTTGGAGCGCGGATTACCGAGCTGTACCGTCCCGCTGCCCGAGCAGGGCGCGTCCAACAGGATGCGGTCAAAGGAAAACAGGTCGTCAAGATTGCGCGCATCGACGTTCATCACCGTCACACGCGACGCGCCCTGACGCTGCACATTGTAGCGCAGGCGCTCTGCGCGCACCTTGTTCATCTCGCAGGCCGTCACCATCGCCTGATTGCCCGTCAGCGCGGCAATCTGCGTCGTCTTGCCGCCCGGTGCCGCCGCCATATCCAGCACGTTCTCGCCGGGCTTTGCGCCCAGCAGCAGCGGCGGGATCATGGAGGACAGGCTTTGCAGGTAGATCTCTCCGCGCTCATACATCGGCAGCCGCGTCAGCGCCTCCTCGCGCACGCCGGTCACCACCATCGCGTCATCATACCACGCTACCGGCTCGGTCTCCATCCCCTGCTCATGCAGCGCCTCACGCACGGTCTGCGCATCTGTCTTGAGCGTATTTGCCCGCAATGTCACCGCCCGCTGTGCCGCGTAGCCCTGCGCAATGCGCACCGCCGTCTCCTCGCCATACTGCGCTTTCAGGCGCTGCTCCAGATAAGCCGGTACCTCCATCGCCTATTCCTCCCCATTTTTTCATGCCTATGCAGCCATTATATCGGAGAAAATGGCAAACATCAAGGCATCCACCCTATTTTACGGCGGACAGCACCGCGCCAAAAGTGCGCTCACTGTCCGCCGCATCATTTTCATATCACCATACTGTTTCTGGCTAAAAAAGCCATCCATGTCCTTCTGTACTCAAGCCGCGTCCGGCAGAGAAATCAACAGCACGCCGCGCCCAAAGAGCGGAATATGGTTCATCAGGCGAACGTGCTCCTCCAATGTCTCCTCACCCTCTGGCGCAGCCTTCAACGATGCCAGCGCTGCATCTGTCAGCGACAGGCGGATGACCGTCGGGGCAATGCGGGCAGACTGATAATCCCGCTTGAACGTCACCTTTTCGTTTTTCTCCGCAAAGGGGTACTGGCGGTACATCTCTTCGCCCCATCCGAACGGCTCGCCTTCTATTGCACGTGCGATGGAATCCAGCACATACACGGAACCGTCCTGCATGAACGAGCCGACATGGAGCATCACCGTGAGGTAATGTCCATTTTTGCCAGAGCCCAGCGGCATCCCCGAATCCGTGCTGCCCACGCCCATCCCGGCTAGGCAGAGCGTCACATCGTCCATCCCTCTCCCATGCAGCGCAGCCGCCAGCTCAACGGCCTCCGTCCAATCCGGCTGAACCGACATCCGCCCGACCAGCAGGCGCGGCCCCTGCGCATTGCCAAGCGCATCCAGCACGCTTTGCGCATCCAGATTTTCCTGCGTCACCTGCAAGCTGCCGTCATACTCGCCAATCATCTGCGCCAAGTGCGGATACTGATCCGCCTCCTGCCTGCGCTGTTCAGGGTCGAGCAGCGCGGGCAGCTTGTCCAGATCAATCCGCGATTTTCCGCGCCTGTGCGCCGGAACGAGCAGCTCCAGCGTTTCCCGGGCAACACCTACCGCCAGCTCCCGATCCGTCACACCGAATGCGGCGATCATTCCGTTGGCGATAGACACCGGCTGGCAGCCGCGTCCCCGCACCTCTCCCCGATAATACGGCAGACTGCCGATCGCTTCATCATGCTGGGAGAGGATGTTGAGGCTCTCCACCTGCCGATCCACGCTCTCTGCCGCCAACTCTGCACGGGCACATCCAGCCACACAGAGCAGCAGCGCCAGCACCATTCCGATTTTCTTCAATCCATATCCTCCGTTCATCGCCGCTTCTGTACCGGATGCTTGAGCGCCGTGAGATGAAACGCCTCCATCACCTCACGCTTGGCTGCCGCGCAGCGTTCCGGCATGTTCTCCATCCAGCCGCGCGGGAATACATAGCTGACAAACAGCGCCATCAGCACGCCCACCGCCGTATCCAGAATACGGTTCATCGCATAGTCGATATAGGTCGCCACCGGGGTATTGAACAGCAGGATGCACAGCACCACGCCGCCCGGCTGCACGCCGCCCGGCCAGAACATCTGGCAGGCGATAATCAGCACAATGGTGCCGATGAACACCAGCGGCACCATCAGCAGGCTGTGGCTGCCGTCCGGCACAAACACCTGATACAGCCGGAACAGCAAAATGCCCACCACGCCACCGATGATTGTGCCGAAAAGACGGTTGCCGCCATTCTTGCGCGCATCCTCCAAGTCGCAGCCCATACCAAAGATCACGCCGATACAGGCGAACGCCGGACTTCGGCCAATGAAATAGTAAATCAGCGTGCAGAATGCCACGGTCAGGGCCGTCTTGACCGTGCGCATACCCACGCCGGGAATTTTCAAGGGTTCCATGAGAAAAAAGCCTCCAATATCTTATGTATATCATCTTGCCGGGCGTGCGTGCTTACGGCGCTTCCATGCCCAGCTCCTCATAAGCTCTGTCGATGGCCCCATTCCACGCGGAGACAATTTCCGGGCGCTCAGGCGCCTTGCAGGACGCGCAGGGCTTCAGCTCCGTATAGGGGTAGCGGGAAAGTGCGCTGTAACGAATCGGACTGAGCGGCAGATACCGACTGCGCACGCTCGCACAGTTCTGATCGGCATGGTACTTTTCGCCCCCGTCCGGATTGTAATACACGCTGGCGGAGGGGTCCATCTCATCGAGCTTGCGCCCATCGTCATCCCAAACGATGAGCTTGATGTTCTTTTCGCTGCGCAGGTTGCGCCAGATCCATTCGTGATTGTAGCCGTCCTCGTTTTCCTTGCGCTGCACGCGCACGCAGCCGTGGGAGGCGCGCGAACCAAGCGCACTCTCACAGATGCTGTAATCACCTGTGCCATCCGCGATCACCCTGGCCTTTTCGCCATAGTAGACCGCGGGAACCATGTGCAGCAAATCTCCGCCGTTGAAACGGATCGCCTGATCGCACCACAGATTGCCCGACCAGAAGCCGCCCGTCGCGCTGACCAGCAGGAACTCGCCGGAGGCCGTCTCGCAGTACGCCTCGTTCTGCCCCTTGCCGGTTCCGGTCGAGACCAGCAGCTCCGTGACCAGCTTGCCTTCCTTGTACAGGTACAGCCGCTGCGTGCGCTTGTCGATAATCATGCCCCACGTTGCGTTGGGCATGACGGTCTTGAGGCGGCCGGGGCGCACCCAGCCCTCCTCCAGCTCGTCATAATCGTTGTACGCCTGAATCTTCGTCCAGCCGTCCTGCTCCTCCAGCACCTTCACCGCGACCGATTCTCCATAAAAAAAGCCGCGGTGCGCATCCGTGGTCTTTCGCTTGCCATTCGGCGCATCGGAAAGGTATACTCTTTCCTTCTGATCCACGTTCAGCACCGTGATCTCGGCCATCAGGCGGCTCCATGCCGCCTCTTCGTCATACGGGTCAAACTCGCCAAACCAGTTTCCCTTGATGGCAGCCTTTGCCGTCTCCAGCATGGCCTCGGCCTCTGCTTCCGCCTTCTCCCGCGCCTTGTTTTCAGCCTCGCGCTCCATCGTCTCCATCTCCTCGGCGATGTGCGTCAGCGTCTGGCAGTCAGCCACGCCGGTGGCAGGCAGTTCGCGTGCTTTCTGATAGTTCTTGGTGGCAGTCTGCGTACCTTTGCCAAACTTGCCCGCAGGCTCATCGTTGTAAAAGCCCAGCGCAATCAGGTTCTTCTGAAACGCCACGACCTCCTCGCCCGCGGAGCCCATCTGCAATTCCGTGCCCACCAGTCCACTCTCGCGCACGCCGTAGCCGCGGATGGACGGATCGTCCAGCCGATAGGTATAGCGGCGCACCTGTGCCGGCGTGGGGCCCAGCTCCCGGTTGTTGCCCTCGATGGTATGCACCATGTAGGTGCCGTCCGTATCCTGCGTTACAAACTCGACGATGCCCACATGGTCAAGCCTGTTGTACTTATACCACTCGATATAGATGAGGTCGCCGCGCTGGGGAATGTACGGCCTGTCCGCCACGGACACGCCGTCTGCCAGATAAAACTGGCCCTCCTCCCCGCGCAGGCCGCCGTTCACGGTGATATAGCGCCCGCGCTCCTTGAACCATGCCGCACCATCCTCGCAGCTCGTTTGCAGCGGATAGTCCGTCCCCAGCATACTCGTGCCGTACACCTCGTCCGCGCGCGCCACGCACCAGGAGACAAACTCCGAGCACCACTCGCCATAGGCCTTTCCGCCCCATTCGCCGTACTTGGTGTATCCACCCTTGGTTGCCGTATAGCCCAGCTCACTCACGGCAGCGTTGACCAGCATCTCGGCCTGCTCATCTGCCAGCGCACCCGCGCCCAGCAGCAGACAGAAGGTGAGGAGAAGCGCCACAATGTATTTCATGTTCTCTATCCTTTCAGGTTCAGGCAAGTTTGGGCAAAGCCCTTTCATCCAAGGCCATGTTCAGCCTTCTGCCAAAAAGACGAATCGCCGGGCCATTTTCTTCCCGATTCACAGCAAAATCTCCGCTTCCCGCGCCCAGATTTCATCGGAAAAGCCATTCCACGGGCGCACATCGCGGGGCGGCAGCGCATCAAAGTGCATCTCCTCTTTCTTCGTGGGATGCACCAGCCCCAGATGCGCACCCCAAAGCGCGATCTGCTCGCCGGGTCTGCCGCCGCCATAGCGCGCATCCCCCCAGATGGGAAATCCCGAGTGGGAGGTCTGCACGCGGATCTGATGCGAGCGGCCTGTGTACAGCTTCACGCGGATCAGAGACAGGCTGTTTGCCTCGCCCGCCTTTCGGTATTCGAGCCGCGCATCCTTCGCGCCGAGCGTATCCGGCGCAACCGCGCGCACAGTATTGGTGTGCGCGTCCTTGAGCAGCCAATCCTCCAGCGTCCTTTCGGAAGGGGCGCTGCCGCGCACCGCCGCGACATATTGACGCGAAAGTGTCTTTTGGCGCACCTGCTCGCTGAGCCTGTCCGCCGCCTTGCTCGTGCGCGCCAGCACCACAAGGCCGCCCACCGGCCTGTCCAACCGATGCACCAGCCCCAGATAGACCGCGCCGGGCTTTTGATACTTTTCAGCAATATACCGCTTCATCGTGCTGTGCAGGTCAGGATCGCCGGAGGCATCCGCCTGCGTGGGCATATTGGGCGGCTTGACAACCACCAGCAGGTGATTGTCCTCATAGACCACGCCTACGCCGTGATAATACTCCATGCCCCGCCCCTTCAGCGCTTCTGCCAGCGTCCGCTGGTGCCGCAAGGCAGCACGCCGCCCGCGCTCACCGGCAGGCACAGCTCGTCCGCCTGCACCTCGCCGCCAAAGCGGGAGGTCACGCACATATCCACCATATTGCCCAGCACGCTCGCCTGAAAGCCCGTCGTATAGCCATTGAGCAGGAAGAACAGCGGATCATCGCACAGCGCCTCGCTCGCCGCCTTCACCAGTCCATACAGCTCATTTTCCAGCTTCCAGACCTCGCCGCCCGGGCCGCGGCCATAGCTGGGCGGATCCATCAGGATGCCGTCATAGAAACGGCCTCTTCTCGCCTCGCGCTGCACAAACTTGAGCGCGTCATCGACAATCCAGCGCGTGCTTTCTTCCGGGAGGGCGCAAAGCTCGCGGTTCTCCCGCGCCCACTGCACCATTCCCTTCGCCGCATCGCAATGGCACACCTGTGCGCCCGCCGCTGCGCACGCCATGGTCGCGCCGCCGGTATAGGCAAACAGGTTCAGCACCCGCACCTCGCGCCCCTGTGCGCGGCGTTCCTTGACCAGCGCGTTCATCCAATCCCAGTTAGCCGCCTGCTCCGGGAAAAGACCCGTATGCTTGAAGCCCGTGGGGCGGACATAGAACCGCAGGGCGTCGCCGTTGCAGCCATAATTCACTTCCCAGCGTTCGGGCAGCCGGTCAAAGAATTCCCAGCTTCCGCCGCCGCGCTCGCTGCGGTGATAATGCGCCTGCGCCTTGCGCCACAGGGACGGATCGCGCGCCGGCCAGATAGCCTGCGGGTCCGGGCGGCGCAGGTACACCTCGCCCCAGCGTTCCAGCTTTTCGCCGCCGCCACAGTCGAGCACCTCATAATCCTGCCACTTATCTGCAATAAACATAGTGATCCTCTCTCAGGGCTGCCGCCCTGAAACCCGCTTGGGGATTTCATCCCCAAACCCCTTCTTCGCTTCGCGGCGACAGCACGCCGCCATGCAAAACGTCGCTCAGGGCTGCCGCCCTGAAACCCGCTTGGGGATTTCATCCCCAAACCCCTTC
>JAXJLD010000063.1:0-4830 GCA_036297385.1 Christensenellales bacterium
CAAACCCTGCTTGGGGATTTCATCCCCAAACCCCTTCTTCGCTTCGCGCTGAATAAAGGATTTAGAGGATAAACAGTATCACACCCCCAGCGCGTCCCCGATGAGCGTGCCGCTCAGCAGGGCGCGGGCGGGGTTTCTGGCAAAGCGGCTGTCAATCAGCAGCAGCGAGCCGGTGTCCGCATCCGTGCGGATAAGCCGCCCCGCCGCCTGAATGACGCGCACCATGCCCGGCAGCGTCATGCACAGGAAGAAGCCATCCTCGCCCATGCCGTCGTAATACGCCTGCATGGCCTTCACGCGTGCATCCGGCTGCGGCATGCCGGTGGAGACCACGATCACGTTTTGAAGCCGCTCGCCCGGCAGATCCACGCCCTCGGCAAACGCGCCGCCCAGCACGGCCAGCAGCACCGCACGCCCGGACGCGCCGTCCGCCTCAAACGCCCCCAGCAGGGCGTTTTTTTCTTCTTCGGTCATGCCGCGCCGCTCCCGGAGAACGTCCGGCGTCCCCTCCATGCCCAGCAGCAGCTCCCCGATGCGCACCATGTACGCATAGGACGGGAAAAAGATGATCGTATTCCCGTCATGGGACGCAAGGTGCGCGGCGATGGTCTCCGCCACGAGGGGCGCGGTCTGCTCCCGGCTGGCGTAGCGGATGTCGATGGGCGCAATCCGCGCCTCAAGCTGCGCCGGATCGAACGGCGAAGGCAGCATGAGGCAGGCATCCCCCTCCCCGCTGCCCAGCACGCGCTGGGCAGCATCGAACGGGGCGAGCGTCGCGGAGAAGTACACCGTGCCGCGTGCGCACGCCGTGCGCTCCGCAATCTCCTTGGCGGCGCTGAGCAGCGCCAGCTCCACGCGGGCGTGCTTCTCCCCGCCGCCCGTCAGCAGCGCATAGCGCTCGTCAAACCGCTCCGCCGCCATGCAGTAATCCTCCGCCATGGCGAGGCTGTCCGCCGCCGTCATGCCGCCGCCCTGCGCCAGCAGCTCGCCCGCCGCCTCCTTGAGTCCGCGCATCGCCTTGTGCAGCGTTTCCGGCGGTGCGCTCAAGCGCTCAAAGTCCTCCTGCGCCGCCACATCGCGCAGGGCGTGCAGCGCTTTGGTCTGCGCCCTGTACAGCGCACTGCGCCGTCCCAGCGTGCGCCCCGTCTCCCGGCGGAGCAGCGTCAGCTCGTCCATGCCCACCGCCGCCGAATACGCATCGCGCACGCGCGGGGCGAGCTGATGCGCCTCATCCACCAGCAGGCACGCGCCTGCGAGCAGCCTGTCCATCGAGGCCATCGGATCAAACACATAGTTGTAATCGCACACCGTCACATCCGCGAGCAGCGCGGCTTCCAGCGACAGCTCAAACGGGCAGAGCGCATGACGCGCCGCCATCGCCTCCAGCTCCGCACGCCCCAGCCGCCGCGTGTGCAGCACCTCCTCCAGCGCCGCCGGAAGCCGGTCATAAAAGCCCTTGGCCAGCGGACAATTCAGGCAGTCCCGAACGGGCTGCGGGCAGACCTTGTCCTTCGCCGTGATTTCGACCGTGACAACCTCCGCGCCCGAACGGCACAGCCTGTCCATCGCATCCATGGCGCTGCGCCGCCCCGTGGTACGCGCCGTGAGGAACAGCGCACGGGCGCAGCGCCCCTCGCCAATCGCCCGGAGCGCCGGATACAGCGCCGCCATCGTCTTGCCGATGCCCGTGGGCGCCTGCGCAAAGAGCCGCTTGCGCTCCCGCAGGGCGATGTACACGTTCGCCGCAAAGCGCCGCTGGCCCGCGCGGTACGCCGCGAAGGGGAACGCCAGCGAAGCCAGCGAAGCATCCCGCGCCTGCATCCGCGCCTGACGGCGCTCCGCCCACGCGCACGCCGGCGCGCAGAGCGCATCGAACGCCTGCCGCAGCGCCGCCGCATCCTGCTCCTCCTCGTAGACCGCCAGCTCCTGCCCCTGCACATCCACATACAGCACGCGCAGCCCCACGCGCTCCCCCGCCTCCCCGGCAGCCAGCAGCATATGGCCGTACATCGCCGCCTGCGCCCGGTGCGCCGGGACGAGCGCCTGCCCGGGCGCACCCAGCTTGATCTCCTCGATCACCGTCCGCCCATCCGCACGCACAAATACGCCGTCCGCACGCCCTGTGATATGCAAAAGCAGCGCTTCCCCCTCGTAATCAGCGGAAAGCGCCACTTCACTTCGGTATTCGGATTCCTGCGCGCCGCTCTGGCGTGCGCGGTGCGCCGACGCGCCCTCCTGCATCCGGCGCACGCTGCCCGCCGCCGGGGTCAGATCGCTCTCGTGCAGCGTCGTTTCCACCACAGTGCGCACGCTCATGCGCACGACAGGCTTGCTCATGCCGTCCTCCTCATGCCCTTCTCCTCTTCATACGCGCCAGCAGCACGCCCAGCAGCGCCGCGCCCAGCACGGAAACGGCATCCGCCGCCCGCCATGCCGCGCTCTGCGCGTAGCGGACGGACACCTCCACGCCCTCGCCCTGCGGCACGCCGTACACGCGCACGACGTTGTTCTCCCCGCGTGCCACGCGGCAGGGTTCGCCGTTCGCCTCCGCGCGGTAGCCCGGATAATACAGCAGCGGCACATCGAGACTGGAGAGCCCCTGCGGCACATCCAGCGTCAGGGTCAGGTTCGTGCCCTGCTTTTTCACATTCCGCACAGCATAATCACCCGCATCGTGCGCGACGATCTCGCCCGGCACAAGCAGCCCCTTCTCCGTCCCCTCATAGGTGTATTCATACTGCTCGATCCGCGTATCGCAGAAATCCTCCTTCGTCAGCAGCGGCACATCCTGCACCACCTGCTGCATGGCATAGCCCGAAAGCACCATGCACAGCGCCAGCACCGCGACAAGCGACGGCGTGCGGCGCGTCTCCTGCCGCAGATAGCCCCACGCGGCGGCAAACGCCATCAGCGGCACCGCCATGCCCACCAGCCGCCACGGGTACTGAATCTGCTGCACAAACGAGGAATAGGGCCGGGACAGGCGGCACGCCCATGCCCACGGCAAAAACGCCGTCGCGCCCAGCAGCAGCAGCGCGGAGAGCGCGAGCATCGCCCCGCCCAGCGCATCTTCGCGCGAACGCGCACCGCGATTCATGTACAGCCGCGCCAGCAGCAGCGCACAGCCCAGCATCAGCGCCAGCCCCGGCACCACGCCCACGGTATAGGAGAAATGGGTCGCCTCATACGGCAGATTCAGCTTTTCCGAGGGGAAGCCCACGAGGAACGCGCCCGGCTCCAGCATATGGTCGCTCGCCATGACTGCCACGCTGGTGTTGATTCCCGCGCGCCCAAAATCGAGGAACGGCACGAGGAACCACGCCGAGCAAAGCAGCATCACCAGCGCCGCCTTGACGCAGGCGAGGATGCGCCTCGGCTCGCGCAGCAGCCGCCTTGCGCAGCACAGCGCACAGAGCGCACACAGCCCGACAGCAAAGAGCGTGCTGAGCAGATGGCTCATGAATATGCCGGTCATCGCCAGCGCCAGCAGCGGCCACCGCCGCTCATCCCGCGTCAGCACCTCCACCATCGCCCAGATCAGCAGCGGGAAGAAGATCATCGCCAAGCTCTCGCCCAGCGTCGCACGGACATAGAGGTTGGAGAGGCGATAGCTGCACAGCATATACAGCGCCGTCGCGCCCAGCGCCACGCGGCGGCTGCCCATCACGGCGCGTGCGCTGGCATAGCACACGCCCGCCGCAGCCAGATTGATGCTCAGCCCCAGCACGCGCACGCTCGCCGCCAGCGAAACACCCGCATTGCGCAGCACAGCGGGCAGGTACAGGAACAGCTCCGGGTAAAACTGGGGCGCGGCATAGCCGTAGCCCAGCAGCGTCGAAGCGTGAATCCGCGCCGGGAACTGCCCCGCGCGCAGCGCTGCCGCCACGCCCTCAATGCGGTTGAGGTGGAAAAACAGGTCATGCCCATCGTAAATGCCGGAAAAGAGCAGCGGCATGGAGGCAAACAGCGCCACGCCCACCACCGTCAGCGCATCGCGGCGGCGCAGCCGCCCCACGGGCCGATCGTCCCAAGAGAGCATGAGCAGCACCGTCAGCACAGCGCCCAGCAGCGCGGCATACGCCGCCAGATCGCGGGAGAACACGCCTGCGCCCGCCTTGTGGACGACGATTCGGCGAATCTGCGCACCCTTCGGCAGATCGCAGGCAAACGCGAGCTGCGAACAGGCATCCGTCAGCGTGAAGGCAAACTGCGCCGTTCCCTCCCCGGCAGGAAGCGTCGTCTCGCCGTCCTCGATGAACGCGCCGCGCAGCGCACTGACCGCCCGCAGGGAAAGCGCCTCCGGCGAGGCATAGTCCACCGCCGCCTCGTAGGTTCCCCACATCAGGTTCAGCCCCAGCGCTTCATCCACGGCGGGGCGGGTGTGGGGTGCGCCGCCGTACTGCTCCGCCTGATCCCACAGGCCGCCGCGCTCTCGCGCCCTTTCGCGCTCCTGCTCCAGCGCCTGCCGGGCCGCATCCTCCATGCCCTGCGCCTGCCGCGTATCCAGCAGCACCTGTGCGAGCGTTTCGCCCTCAAACGCCCAAGTGTATTCGTCTCTGTCCGTATACAAAAAGACCAGCGCCGCCAGCACCAGCCACAGCGCCAGCACCTGCAATCCCTTTTTGGCCATGCCCAACCTCCACGATGGATTTTCTGCTTTCATCATATCACGCCGCACCGCATTAGGCAAGCGCGGCATAGCCCTGTCCCCATTCTCCAGCGCCTTACCTGCTTCGCGCTGAACCCGTTTCAATCGTAGACCGCTTTGCGGTCTGCTCTGAAACTACGTTTTTTTCAAGCCTTCCCCTTGGGGAAGGTGGCATCCCGTAG
>JAXJLD010000064.1:0-1780 GCA_036297385.1 Christensenellales bacterium
CCCACGTCCGCAATCTCGGTCGTGCTGTACTTTTTTAGCGCATCCTTGTCAATCTTCGCATCGGGATACACCACGCACTCCGTCATGCCGCGCCGCAGCAGCTCATCGATGATGCCCTTGACCTTCTCCACGCCTCGCGGGAGAATCAGCTTCGTACTCTGCCTGAAGCCGATCTTGCCAAACGTCAGCGCCTTGCTCTTGGCCTTGCCCATGTCCGCCCGATGCGCAACGGCAAAATCCTTGAGCGCTGTTTCCAGCAGAGCCGTCTGCTCGCGGATCGGGTGGGCTTTAGCATCTGCCGTCGCCTTCGCATCGGCAATTCGCTCGTTCATCACATTCTCAATCGCAGCCATATCACGCCGGTTCTCACCAATCTGGCGCAAAGCATCGTCCGCTTCCTGCCAGTTCTCCAGTTTCAGCGCACAGCGCACCTTTTGTCTCGCCATCGTTCATTCTCCTATCTGTCGTTTATCAGGCGCAGGTCGCGCCCATAGAATTTGATGCATACGGTTTTGCGCACATCCATCAGCCGGGAAGCCACACGTTCCGTATACAGATCAAGCATCTGCACAGGCGAAAGATTTGTGCTGATGATCGTGTGCCGATCATTGTTATTTCGCTCATTGATGATCTGGAACAAATATGCGTTAGTGCTCTTGGTCTGCGGTTCCGTTCCCAAATCGTCAATAAACAGCAGATCGCAGGTCTGCAAGTCATCGACGGCTTTCGCCTCGCTGCCGTCAAACTGAAACTTGCGCATCAGCTCCATCAGCCGGTATGCCGTCACCCGGCGCACCACAAACGCCCTGTCCATCACGCGGGATGCAATGCAGTCTGCAATGAACGTCTTGCCAAGGCCCGGCGCTCCAAAGAAGATCAGATTGGTCTTCTGCGTATCCGGGAAATCCTCTGCATATCGGCGCGCCGCGCACTCGATCCGGCGCATGTGCTCGCGCTGTGTGGCCTTTTCGCCCTTTACCGGTTCATCTGGGAACACATTCAGGTCAAACTGCTCAAAGCAGTGCGCACCCAGACCGCCCTTGCGTTCACCAGCGTTCTCTGCGTCCATGATGCGCTGCTTGAGGCAATTGCACTTCTCGCGGATCAGATCGCCGACATATCCCGTATCCTGACATACAGGGCATCTGTAGATCGGCTGAAGATAATCCGACTCAAAGCCCGCCTCCTCCAATGCATCCCGGACAGCTCGGTTCACCTGCACAATCTGCGCCGTCAGCTCCTGTGTATCCAACGCACGCCCGGCAAATGCCTGCTGCGCCGACTGCATCATCAGCGTCCTGCGCGCGTCGAGCAGCCGTGCCACATCCGCCGATTGTTCCCTGACCTCCGCTTCGCGCCGCCGCACTTCCTGCTGATTGCTTACGCGCACCTGCTCGTATTCGCCCAACAGTTGGCGAATGATGTTTGTCGTATCCATCCTCTTCAATTTCACCTCCTCGTAAACCATGAGCGCCGCGCCTGTAAGGGCGCATCCGGCTTGCACGGATCATAGCCTGCCGCTGCCTGTGGCAAAACACAGGCAGGCAGCAGACCGGGCCTTGCGGTTTATGGGTCATTCTCCCATCTGCCTTGTCGCTTCCGCTAGCGTTCGGCCTCTGGGCGTGTAACGGAATCCATATTTCTGATAGAATGCAGCATTCCCAAGCTTCAGCCAATCCTTAGTTACCGCAACCGCATTCAACTTGCGCACCAATCGGCCATATCCATCCCGAACAATCAGGATTCCACCGTTCTGTTTCACTGTCATCATCCCGTTCCC
>JAXJLD010000065.1:0-5085 GCA_036297385.1 Christensenellales bacterium
GTTAGGGCTGCCGCCCTAAAACCCGCTTGGGGATTTCATCCCCAAACCCCTTCTCCGCTTCGCGCTGTCAAAAGCAACTCGGCATAGAATAAACCGGCGAACGGGCCGAAAAGCCCATCCGCCGGTTTGGATATTCACATCCTGCCCGTCATACGCCGAGCAGGCGCACGCGCTTCATGCCCGGAATGGCACGCACTTTCTCACACAGCGCATCCTGTGCGCGGGGCGGAATCGCGTCCATATCCACAACAGACACCGCCATCGCGCCGCGGGAACGGTTCACCAGATCGGAGATGTTCAGCCCGAAGCCCGCGACAGCCGATGTGATGGAGCCCAGCACATTCGGCACATTCTCGTGGATGCACAGCAGGCGCGGCTTCGTCACCGGCGCTACGTCGATCTCCGGCAGATTCACGCTGTTGCGGATCACGCCGGATTCCAGAAAATCGCGCACCTGCGCGGCAGCCATCACGGCGCAGTTCTCCTCGCTCTCCGGGGTGGATGCGCCCAGATGGGGAATGGCGATCACGCCCTCCACATTCAGCAGCGCATCGCTGGGGAAATCCGTCACATAGCAGCTCACGCGGCCATCGCCCAGCGCGTCCAGCAGCGCCGCCTCATCCACCAGCCCGCCGCGTGCAAAATTCAGGATGCGCACGCCCTTGCGGCACATGGACAGGCTGTGTTCGCCCACCAGCCCGCGCGTCTTGTCGTTCAGCGGGACGTGCAGGGTGATGAAGTCGCACTCGGTAAAGAGCTGATCCTGCGAGTTTTCGCGCTTGACCTGCCGGGACAGCTTCCATGCGTGCTCCACGGAGATCATCGGGTCATAGCCGATGACGTTCATGCCCAGATGCACGGCGGCATTGGCCACCAGCACGCCGATCGCGCCCAAGCCCACAACGCCCAGCGTCTTGCCGCGCAGCTCCGGGCCGACAAACGCTTTTTTACCCTTCTCCACGGCCTTTTCCACCGCGTCGCCCTGTCCCTTGAGCGTGCGCACCCACTCGATGCCGCCCACGATGTTGCGGCAGGAGAGCAGCATACCCGCCAGCACCAGCTCTGCCACGGCATTGGCGTTGGCGCCCGGCGTGTTGAACACGCATATGCCGCGCTCGCTGCACGCCTCCACAGGGATGTTGTTGTAGCCCGCGCCCGCGCGGGCGATGCACAGCAGGCTGTCCTCCAGCAGCATATCGTGCATGGAAGCGGAGCGCACCAGCACAGCCTGCGCATGGGTTACATCGGCGTCTATGCGATATTTCTCGTCAAGCTGGGTGTAGATCGCCGGGGAGATCGCGTTGAGCGTGCGAATCTTGTATTCCATTAGAATAACCTCCCTGTCTGTACGGCTGCGCCGCCTGCCTCAGCGGCGCTTCGCTTCAAAGTCCTTCATGAAATCGACGAGCTTTTTCACGCCCTCGATGGGCATGGCGTTGTAGATGCTCGCACGCATACCGCCCACGATGCGGTGTCCCTTCAGGTTCACCAGCCCCTGCTCGGCGGCCTCCTTCACAAACGCCGCGTCCAGCTCCTTGTCTCCGGTGACGAACGTGACGTTCATGCGGCTGCGGTATGCCTTTTCGGCGGTGCCGTGAAAGAGCTTCGATTCGTCCAGATAATCGTAGAGCAGCTTGGCCTTCTGGATGTTGACCTGCTCCAGCGCCGCCACGCCGCCCTGCCGCTTGATCCATTCAAATGTCAGCCCTGCGACGTAGATGCCAAAGCAGTTGGGCGTATTGAGCATACTGTCCGCATCGGCCATCTTCTTAAAGCTCATGACCTTCGGGGTGATGGGCAGCTCGTGGCCCAGCAGATCCTCGCGCACGACGAGAATCACCACGCCCGCCGGGCCGATGTTCTTCTGCGCACCGGCGTAAATCACGCCGAACTTGGACACGTCGTATACCTCCGAGAGGATGTTGGAGGACATATCCGCCACCAGCGGCACATCGCCCGTGTCCGGCAGGCGGTCATAGCGCGTGCCGTAGATGGTGTTGTTGGTGGTGATGTGGACATAGGAAGCGTCCGGCGAGAGGATATAGGCGGGAATCCGGGTATATCCCTCCTCGCGGGAAGATCCGGCGATGTTCACCTCGCCATACTTCTGCGCCTCCACCAGCGCGTTGTGCGCAAAGTTGCCCGAGTCAATGTAGTCGGCCTTGCCGCCGCGCATCAGGTTCATGGCGACGGCGGCGAACATGGCGGTCGCGCCGCCCTGCAAAAACAGCACCTTGTAGCCCTCCGGCACGCCCATCACGTCCCGGAAGTCCGCAGCGGCCTTGTCAAAGATCTCCAGATACATCTTTGATCGGTGGCTCATCTCCATGACGGACATCCCCGTACTTCCGTAGCACAGCAGATCCTTCTGCACCTGCTTGAGCACCTCATCGGCGAGCATGGACGGGCCGGGCGCGAAATTCCATACGCGGTTCATTGAAACAAGCCTCCTCTGTTCTCCCGAAAATGCAGGACATATATCCCGAATCATCATTTCGGCGTTGTATTTGCACCATATTATCACAAAAACGAAAGAATTTCAATGCAAAATGGAAATTCCGCGCGGATTTCTCGTTTCCGCGCACGCCGCGTTTCCCCTTGACGATCCGACGTGCGCGTGGTATGATGGCTCTATATCCGATATGGGCATGATACGCCCCTTCGGACAGCGGCATGACTGACGGAAGTGGGATCACCCACAGGAAGTGCCGCGGCGCATAAGCGCTTGATGCCGACCGTCTGGGCGTACCGAAAGCCTCGGTGCGCCCTTTTTTGATGCATGGAAAAGCGTGCGCCGCCAAATCTCAACCACATCCACAAGGAGGACACATACGATGGCTTTTCTTTCGGACATCGAGATTGCACAGGGCTGCCAGATGAAGCCCATCCGCGAAATTGCAGCGACGGCAGGCGTGGAGGAGCAGTATCTGGAGCTGTACGGCAACCATAAGGCCAAGGTGGATTACCGGCTGCTTGCGGAATGCCCGCGGCAGGACGGCAAGCTGATTCTGGTCACGGCCATCTCGCCGACCCCGGCGGGCGAGGGCAAGACCACCACCTCCGTCGGCCTGGCAGACGGCCTGCGCCGCATGGGCAAGAGCGCTGTTCTCGCCCTGCGCGAGCCGAGCCTTGGCCCGGTGTTCGGCGTGAAGGGCGGCGCGGCTGGCGGCGGCTATGCGCAGGTTGTCCCGATGGAGGACATCAACCTGCACTTCACCGGCGATTTCCACGCCATCGGCGCAGCCAACAACCTGCTCGCCGCGATGCTGGATAACCACATCCAGCAGGGCAACCAGCTCGGCATCGACGTCAAGAAGATCACGTGGAAGCGCTGTGTGGACATGAACGACCGCCAGCTCCGCAACATCGTCGATGGCTTGGGCGGGCGTATGCAGGGTGTGCCGCGCGAGGACGGCTTTGACATCACCGTAGCCAGCGAGGTCATGGCGGTGTTCTGCATGGCCTCCTCCATCCGGGATCTCAAGGAGCGCCTTGCCCGCATCATCGTGGGCTACACCTATGATGACAAGCCCGTGACCGCTGGCGACCTCAAGGCGGCGGGCGCGATGGCCGCGCTGCTCAAGGACGCACTCAAGCCCAACCTCGTGCAGACGCTGGAGGGCACGCCCGCGTTCATCCACGGCGGCCCGTTCGCCAACATCGCCCACGGCTGCAACTCCATCATGGCTACGCGCATGGCGATGAAGCTGGGCGATTACTGCGTGACCGAGGCTGGCTTCGGCGCGGATCTGGGCGCGGAAAAGTTCTTGGATATCAAGTGCCGCAAGGCGGGGCTCACGCCCTCGGCGGTCGTCGTGGTGGCGACGGTGCGCGCGCTCAAGCACCACGGCGGCGTGGCGAAGGCCGACCTGAACACGGAGAACCTCGAAGCGCTCGATCGCGGCCTGCCCAACCTGCTGCGCCATGTGGAGAACATCACCTCCGTCTACGGCCTGCCCTGCGTGGTGGCGATCAACCGCTTCCCGACGGATACCGAGGCCGAGCTTGCGCTGGTGCGCGAGAAGTGCTGCGCACTGGGCGTAAACGTCGCGCTCTCTGAGGTCTGGGGCAAGGGCGGTGAAGGCGGCGTGGCGCTGGCTGAGGAGGTCGTGCGCCTGTGCGAATCCGGCGAAAACCACTTCCGCTTCGCCTATGACCTGAACGACTCCATCGAGGAGAAGCTCTCTGCCATCGTGCGCAGCGTGTACCATGGCGCGGGCGTGACGCTCACCCCCGCAGCCAAGAAGCAGGCCAAGCAGCTCACCGAGCTGGGCTTTGGCGATTATCCCATCTGCATGGCCAAGACGCAGTACTCCTTCTCGGACGATCCCAAGCTGCTGGGCGCACCGGAAGGTTTCACCGTCACCGTCCGCAACCTCAAGGTGTCTGCCGGCGCGGGCTTCATCGTCGCGCTCACCGGCGATATCATGACCATGCCGGGCCTGCCGAAGGTGCCGTCTGCGGAGAACATCGACGTGACGGACGACGGCAAGATCGTCGGCCTGTTCTGACCGCACCAACCAAAGGGAATGAGTGAAATCTCATTCATCCCCCTGTGAAATGAACTTCATTCATGGCTTGACAATCCGGCAACGGGTCAGTACAATGATAGGCAAATTCGTGCATCGCTTTTGTAAAGGCCATGAAGGAGATAAGACGCTTGTCCGACCTCAAGAGAGTCGGCGCTCGGTGCAAGCCGGCGGCGGGCAAGCGGGATAGCTCACTCCGGAGCCGCCTGCGTGATAAGCGCGGGCCGTTCGCCGCCGCGTTAAGGCCAATGAGGATCTGTCCGCGTGCGCGTACAGGTCGAATCAGGGTGGTACCGTGTGGCTGTATACAAAACGCCTCGCCCCTGCGAAAAGCAGGTGTGCGAGGCGTTTTTTCTTTTCGATGCCGTTCTGCACCGTAGGGCAGCATGATCCGGTTCTCATACGGTTTATGAGAAAAATACTTCATTCAGCGCGAAGCGAAGAAGGGGTTTGGGGATGAAATCCCCAAGCGGGTTTTAGGGACTGAAGCCTGCCGCCGCCTGTGGCGGAAACAGGCAGGCGGAACGTCGGAAATCGCAAGGAGCGCTTTGCGCGA
>JAXJLD010000066.1:0-1839 GCA_036297385.1 Christensenellales bacterium
GGTTTGGGCGGCAGCCCAACGTATCTCCGAAACCCTTTATGCAAAGCCGTCAGGGAGCGAAGCGTGACCTGACGGGGTTTAGTGCTTGGCTTTTCAATTTGGAAACAGTATGAGAACCGCATGACGAACCCTTCCACAAAAAAGGCATATCCAAAATGTCCCGGTCACAGGCTGACCGGGACAAATCGTTTCCCCTGCAAAATCCAGACCTCCGCAAACCCCGCTTCGCGAATCTGCCGCTCCGCCAGATCAAACGCGCAGACCACGCCTGAAGGCGTATGTGCGTCCGCGCCGACCGTCACCCGCCCGTTCATCTCGCGCAGCAGGCACAGCCACCTCATCGACGGATACGGCGTGGTGCGATAGCCCCGGCTGATCGCGCCGGTATTCACCTCGAAGATCTTCCCCGCCCGCACAAGCCGCTCCATCGCCCGCTCCGCCGCACGCCGATAGCGCGGACTGTTTTCATCAAAGAAGCCGTGCCGCTCGTCGAACTTGGTCAGCAGATCAAAATGGCCGACGATATCCGCCGCTTCCTCCTGCGCCACCCTTTCCAGCGCCGCAAAGTACGCTTCTGCCGTCCCGTCCGCGCCCAGCATCGCCAGACACCGCGCCGTCGTCTCCGCGCTTTCGTCCAGCGCGAGCGGGCCGTCCGGCGTCTGAATCTCGTGCGCCGAGCCGATCACATAGTCATAGGCCGTCAGCTCCGTCTCCAATGCATCCACGTCCCACTCCATCCCCGTATAGACCTCGATCTCCCCGGCATACTTCGCCTTGAGCGCGCGCATATGCGCCCGATACGCCGGCAGACGCGCCTTGGGGCATGACCATGGGCTGGGATGCGCCATCGGGCAATGGACGCTCACGCCCACGGACGCCAGCCCTGCCGCCCGGCTGGCCGAAATCATCTCCTCGCAGGATGCACTCCCATCGTCCCAATCCGTGTGCATATGCAGATTTTGTACAATCATCGCGCTTTCTCCCTTCGCCCGGCGGTCTGCTCCGCGCGTTCCCTTCTCGATATATCCCATGATACATCGAATTTCCGCTGTGCGCCAGCAAAAAGTCGCTGAAAAAGAAAAAATAAATGCGATTTAGGGGTTGACACATCCCCCCTCCCATGCTATACTATATCACGTTCCCGGTGCTCCGGTTCATCCGAGAGACACAGCGAATGAATCTCATATCCGGTCGCATGGCTCAGTTGGTAGAGCACATCGTTCACATCGATGGGGTCACAGGTTCGAGTCCTGTTGCGACCACCACAGCAGATCCAGTAAGTAATATGCTTGCTGGATTTTTTCTTTTCCCCCGCTTTCTTCATCGTTCGCATCGATGGAGGTTCAACGCCGCCGCCCGCTGTGCGGGATTCAGGCGGCTTTGAACGGGGCGCGTCCTGTTGCGACCACCACAGCAAATCCAGCAGGCAAAACGCCTGCTGGATTTTTTCTTTTCCTTGCTTTCTTCATCGTTCGCACCGATGGAGGTTCAACGCCGCCGCCCGCTGTGCGGGATTCAGGCGGCTTTGAACGGTTCGAGTCCTGTTGCGACCACCACAGCAGATCCAGTAAGCAATATGCTTGCTGGATTTTTTCTTTCCCCCGCTTTCTTTATCGTTCGCGCCGATGGAGGTTCAACGCCGCCGCCCGCTGTGCGGGATTCAGGCGGCTTTGAACGGTTCGAGTCCTGTTGCGACCACCAAATCAAATCCAGTAGGCAACATGGACTGTTTCCCGTTAAGCAGACAATGAAAAAAATGGCCTCCTGTTGTAGAATAGAAACTACGACAGGAGGTCATTCACATGTCAAGAAAGTATACGAAAGTCGAGCATCTGATTA
>JAXJLD010000067.1:0-1824 GCA_036297385.1 Christensenellales bacterium
CAACCTCTCGGTCGCAGTTCGCGTTCTTCTTGATTCTGTATCGTTTTCAAGGATCTTTGCCGCCTCTCACTCGCTTGCGCTGTTCGGCGCTCGCTCGTGGCGACTTGATGTATTATACACGCTTTGGCACTCCCTGTCAACACCTTTTTGCAAAGTTTTTTATTTTTTGTCGTTTCTCTGTTCAGCGCCGTTCCATTCAGTTCCACACGCTTGCCGCCTTTTCGCCGTTGTGGTATAATGCGCGCATAGTCCGAAACCGGCGCGCTGCCGGCTGCTCGCCTATTCCCCCTCTATTCTCAATTGTCTATCTCAATCGTCTATTTAAGCAGAAGGGAGCTTTCCTGTTTTCATGTTTCGACGTATATGGGCATTTGCCTTTTCTCTTTGGGCTCTGTTTCTTCCCTTTTCCTCTGCCTTTGCGCAGACGCTGGGGCCGGTTTCTTCTTATAATGATCTGAAAGCCGCCATGCAATTCGCAGAAAGCGGCGATATCATTCTCCTTTCCGGCCATATTCCTGCCGAGGGCGACCCGCTCTCTCCGGAGATCACGCTTCATCTGCGTTCTGAAGATGGCGCTGTCATTCGCGGCCTCCGTCTTCAAAACGCTTCGCTCTCCTTCTCCGACATCACTTTGGAGGACGGTCTGTCTATTGAAGGAACGTCCCACATTGGCCTCCAGCAAGGTGTGTCGGTTTTGGGTGATCCCTCCGGTGCAGCGCTTTCCTTCGCAGGCGACGGCACGCTGATCGTCGAACAGGGCTGTACCATTAGCGGCGGTGCCGGTGCGCCCGGCCTCTCCATTCAACATAATGGCGGCGAGTTTTACGCCAGTATTGAGGGGCGTATTTCCGGCGGCAATGGCGAAACCGGCGGGCCCGGCCTGGTCATCTCGCCTCTGCGCGAGGGCGGTGCTGTCATGATTACAGGTACCATCACCGGCGGTCACGGAACTGGTCTTGGCGGTCATGCGCTGAACCTCTATGATCTCAGCGGCAACGCCTATGTCACCGTAGCGGGCTCGCTGCAAGGCGGTGATGGTGTCATCGGCGGCGATGCCATCCAGCTCGTTGCCGTCAGCGGCAGCGCCAATGTCGGCATCAGCGGAGATCTGAAGGGCGGGCAGGGCGAAAGCTACGGCGGCAATGCGCTGATTATGATGAACGCCGAGGAAGCCGCCTCTGTCAATCTGTCCGGGCATTTTGCCGGCGGCGATGCCACCGGCGCAGGTGCGCAGCCCGGCACATCGCTGCATCTGGTCGGAGAATCGGCCGCCCTGCGTGCGCGTATTGACAACTGCATCCTTGAGGATGGCAAGCAGCTTTACGCCACACCATCTCCCGCGCCCACGCCTGATGTAACCCTGCTGCCCGTCATCACCGATGAACCCGTTATCATGCTCACGCCCATACCCACACCGGCTCCTACGCCTGTACCTGACGAGCAGCCGACAGCGGAGCCCACGCCCGTTCCGAGTGAAACGCCAAGCGAAGTGCCTACGGAGTCGCCTGTTCCCTCTCTCCCGCCGACCGCGGAACCTTCTCCTTCACCGACGCTTGAGCCGACCGCAATGCCACTCCCTGACGCAACCGACTTGCCCATCGCCACAGATGGTGAAGCGGATTCCATCCCGCAGGAAGATACGCTTTCTTAATCCATCGTTTCACAAAACCCCTGCCAATCCATTGAAAACTGCCGCCCTCCAAACCATGGACTGTTTCCCGTTAAGCAGACAATGAAAAAAATGGCCTCCTGTTGTAGAATAGAAACTACGACAGGAGGTCATTCACATGTCAAGAAAGTATACGAAAGTCGAGCATCTGATTA
>JAXJLD010000068.1:0-3853 GCA_036297385.1 Christensenellales bacterium
CGGATGAGGTCTACGTTAGGGCTGCCGCCCTAAAACCTGCTTGGGGATTTCATCCCCAAACCCCTTCTTCGCTTCGCGCGGTATCAAGCACTAGGCATATTCTCATTCCTTTCGAAAAGCTATCCTGCATACAAACGCACGCCGCACACAGTCATTCCCCTGTGTGCGGCGTGCGTGATATTCCGATCGGCCTCCGCCCATCAATCGCCCAGTCTACGATAATAATTCAGGAAGTTGCGTCCGGCGATGTCCTCCACCGCCTCCTCGCTGTAACCGCGCCTGCGCAGCGCATCGAGAATGGCGGGGATATCCGCCGGGCTCTGGCAGTCATCCGGCGCGATCTCGATGCCATCAAAGTCACTGCCAAAGCCCACGTTCTTCTCTGCGCCGAGCTGGCACATATGGTCGATATGATTGACAATATCCTCCACGCCCGCGCGTCCATCCTCGCGCAGGAAATTCGGATAGAAGTTCACGCCGATCCAGCCGCCGCGCGCAGCCATCGCGCGAATCTGTTCATCGGTCAGGTTACGGAAGTGCGGGCGCAGCTTTGCCGCGCAGGAGTGGGAAGCCATCGGCGGCTGGCTATGCCGGTCAATCAGATCCCAGAAACCCGCTTCGTTCAGGTGGCTGGTATCCGCCGCCATGTGCAGCGCCGCCATCTCGCGCAGGATCGTCCAGCCCTGCGGCTTGATTCCCTCTTTTGAGCCGCCCTTGGCCGGGAAGGCGATCTCGTTTTCATTGTTCCACGTCAGCGCCGCCATGCGGATGCCGCGCTCATGAAACTCGCGCACGCGCTCCACGCTGCCCTCGAAGATCTCGCCGCCCTCCACGGACAGCAGAATCTTCACCTTGCCCTCCTCCGCATCCAGCGGCGAACGCGCCTGCACCCAGCCCTCATCCCGGACAAGGCGCTTAAAGGCCGCATACTCTGCCAGCGCCTTATCGTGTGGGTGATCGCTCATGCCCTTGCTTCCGGCAAAGAGCGTACAGGTTTGCAGGCTCATGCCGCCCTTGACCATATGCTCCATCGTCACGCAGGGCGTATCCTGCGGCTTGAGTGCACGCATATACAGCGTATCGCAGTGCGTATCACAGATCAGCATCGTTTTTCCTCCAATCATTCAAAGAGGGACAGCCCGCGCCGCCCGGTGCATCCGAAAGCAGCCTAGGCGCTGTTTCCAGATGCATCGGGCAAGTCCGCCTGACCGTCCCTCTTGTTTATGCTCTTTTCAGGTTTGGGCAACGTGCCTGCGCCCTTTGCCCCTCCCGTTTGTGCCGAAGAAATTACTTCTTCTCAACCGGCTTGATGACGTCCTTGAAGCCCATGTACGGACGCAGAGCCTCCGGGATGCGCACGGAGCCATCGGCGTTCAGGTTGTTCTCCAGCAGCGCAATCAGCATACGCGGCGGCGCCACGCAGGTGTTGTTGAGCGTATGCGCAAAGTACTTGCGGCCATCGCTGCCCTTCACGCGGATGCCGAGGCGGCGCGCCTGCGCATCGCCCAGCGTCGAGCAGGAGCCGACCTCAAAATACTTCTTCTGGCGCGGGCTCCACGCCTCCACGTCGCAGGACTTGACCTTCAGATCGGCCAGATCGCCGGAGCAGCACTCCAGCGTGCGAACCGGCACATCGAGGCTGCGGAAGAAATCGACCGTGTTCTGCCAGAGGCGGTTGTACCACATCATGGAATCCTCCGGCTTGCAGACGACGATCATCTCCTGCTTTTCAAACTGATGGATGCGGTACACGCCGCGCTCCTCAATGCCGTGCGCGCCGACCTCCTTGCGGAAGCAGGGGGAATAGCTGGTCAGCGTCTGCGGGAGCTGATCCTCGGTGAGGATGGTGTCGATGAACTTGCCGATCATGGAATGCTCGGACGTGCCGATCAGGTACAGATCCTCGCCCTCGATCTTGTACATCATGTTCTCCATCTCCGCGAAGGACATGACGCCGGTGACAACGTTGGAGCGGATCATGTACGGCGGGATGCAGTAGGTGAAGCCGCGGTCGATCATGAAATCGCGCGCATAGGACAGGCAGGCGCTGTGCAGGCGCGCCACGTCACCGATGAGGTAATAAAAGCCGTTGCCGGAGGTCTTGCGCGCGGAGTCGATGTCGATGCCGGCGAGCTTCTCCATGATCTCCACATGGTACGGAATCTCAAAGTCCGGCACAAACGGCTCACCGAAGCGCTCGATCTCCACGTTCTCGCTGTCGTCCTTGCCGATCGGCACGCTCTCGTCGATGATCTGTGGGATCACCTGCATACGGGTCTTGATGTCCTCGGCGTACTGCTCCTCCAGCTTCTCCAGCCGGGCCAGCTCCTCCGCCAGCTCCGCCACCTTCGCCTTCACAGCCTCGGCCTCGTCCTTCTTGCCCTGCTTCATCAGGCCGCCGATCTCCTTGGAGAGCACCTTGCGCTGGTTGCGCAGCGCATCGGCCTGCTGCATGGCCTCGCGGTTCTTCTGATCCAGCTCGATGACCTCGTCCACCAGATACAGCTTATGATCCTGAAACTTCTTCTTCATATTCTCGCGCACGACGTCCGGCGTCTTGCGGAGCATATTGATGTCCAGCATATTCCCATCTTCCTTTCCCAAAAGCCGGCAAAACCGACTACTCTTACCTGTCGGATTATAGCCCAAATGCTGGCGTTTTGCAACCTTTTCCGCCTTGTTTTTCCCTTTCTCACCGCTTTCCCTGCTCAGCACGCGCTCCCAGTGTGCCAAGCGCGTGCGGACGCCCATTTGATCCTGCGTTTACCCGCTCAATCCCCGCACCTGCCCCAGCCGAAAATCAGCGAAACAGATGACATTTTACCCGGCATACAACGCACATTCTCCTGGCTTTGGCGGGAAAAATTGACATTTCCCGCCGCATCATGTACAATAAGATGATAAACCATGAGGAAAACGGACAGCCTAAGCGCACAAGGCAGGTGATCCGTGATGAAGGATGAAAGGCCGTACAGGGCCGAGGAGGCAGATATGGGCGCTTCAAAAAACGTGGAGTCCACGCGTCACGAGGTAGGCGGCGTGGTTTACTATGATCGCGGCATTCTGGAGGGGAAGGATGGCCGACGCTACCAGCGCTTTGCGATCAAGACGCACTTCGTACAGCCGAACGAGGATCAGGCGGAGCTGGTGCGCCGCTATGTGCTTCCGCTGTTTCAGGAGGGGGATTGTCTTTCCTTCACCGCGAAGGTAATGGGGATGTGCACAGGCAATGTGCGCACGCTGGAGGACACGCACCCCGGTTTCTGGGCGCGTACGCTCGCGCCGTTCGCCGGCCACAATTCCACCGGCATCGGTATGCATCAGCCCTACAAGATGCAGCTCACCATTGAAATCTGCGGTCTGCCGCGCGTGCTGCTGGCCGCTGCGGTATCCGCCGTCACGCGCCCGTTTGGCGTGCGCGGCCTGTTCTACAAGATCTGCGGCCACGACGTGGCGGGCATCGACGGCTTCTACCCGGATTCCTCCTTCGAGCAGTACCACACGATGGGCGTCATCAACCCGGAGCATCCCGTGGAGCTGTGCGATGCGCTCTACGCCGCCACGGGCGTGCCGGTCGTGGTGATGGACGCGAATGACTTTGACCAGAACCAGCTCGGCAAGGCGACGCAGTTCCCGCTGACGGACGAGCAGATTCAGGACGCGATGCGCGACAATCCCTCCGGACAGGGCGACGAGCTGACGCCGTTTATTCTGATCCGTCCGCTGAATTGACAATGCATCCCATATACAGCATGATTCCCCCGCAGAGGCCGTCTGCGGGGGTTTTTGATATGCCCTTCTTTTATGCGGAAACCGTTGGGACTGCCGTTCCGGGAAACTCGCATAGTCGCGC
>JAXJLD010000069.1:0-19122 GCA_036297385.1 Christensenellales bacterium
GGAATTCCTGCTGTGTGTCACTTCTTTTTTGTGTTGCACTTAGATTGTAAATTCAAGACCAAAAAGGAGTTGCCTCTTTTTAGTGAGACAACCCCTTCTTTATGCTGAATCAAGCTGTTGGAATACGAACCGTATTACAGCGCGGTCACATACTCCTGCGCCATCTTCACAGCCTTCTTGAGCGCCTCGGAGGTAACCGTCGCGCCGGACACGTTATCCACATCCGCCGTGTTGCCCTCGATCATCGCCTGAAGGAACGCCGCATCCTCCGCGTACAGCGCCGCACCGATTCCCTCGGTCTCCTGCGCGTCACGCACCTTGATGTCCACCATCTTGCCGTCCGCGTCGAAGGAGACTTGCGTTTCAATCTCGCCGCCGAAGCCCTGCGTCGCCACTTCCACCTTCGTCACGCCGTCGGTCGTGGTATGGTTGACCACGCCCTCGAACAGCTCGCCGTACATCGCCATGTACACCATGCGCTGGAAATCGCCCACAAAGGTGATCGTCGCGCCGGAGATGGTGTCGCGCTCTTCGATCGGCTGGCTCGCTTGGTTGACGGTCTTGAACATCTCGTAGACCTCTTCCAGCGTCATGCCCTGCTCCAGAATGTAGGCAGCAATCGCGTCAATCTGCTCGCCATAGCTGCGGCCGCCGTGGTAGCCCGCGAAGGACACGCGGCCCGTACCCTCGACAAACGCGCCGTCCTGATAAAAGCCGTGGATCGCCAGCAGATCCTTCACCGGCGTCTCCGCCGTGAGGGTCATACCCGCCTCGCTCGCCAGATACTGGTACGCGATCACAGCCTTCTCCACGGACACCGGGTGATCGGGTCTGGCCATATCGGAAAAGGTCAGCTCACCAAAGGTCAGCTCGTCCGTCAGCTTCTCCGCCGAGGCGCTGAGCATGAACTGCGCATACGTACCGGAATCATAGACCGGGTCATAGCCGTACACGGCGAGCTGGCTGAGCGCATAGCCATCCTCCGTCTTTTCCACAGCCGCGTCGGAGACGTTCATCATGTAGCCCATGATGCCCTTCTTGGAGTACTCGCCCTCCGTACCCTTGTTGCGAATGATGTCAAAATTCAGCTCCGTGATCACGCCGTCCACGGTCTTGCCCTCAAAAACAAACGTATCGTTCTTGGGCTTGCCCGCAGAGGTCGTGCCCTTCATCTCATACTCCGCAGAGAAAGTCTTTTCCTCCGCCAGCGCCGCCGCACCAAAAACCAGCGTCAGCGCCAGCATCATAGCCAGCATTTTCTTCATACACATTCTCCATTTCTGTTTTTTCTAAATGGGCCCCGATGGATGAACCAACCGGGGCTCTTAAGGGATGATACGGTTATTGTTTACTTACTTCGCCGCCGCGTTCAGGCACTCCGCCACGGCCTTCATGATGCGGCCGGAGGTCAGCGTTGCACCCGCCACTGCATCGACGGTCGGGTTGTTGGTTTCCACGATCTTCGCCGGAATGGACTCCAGCGCGCCGCCGGCGATGGCCTGCGTCTCGTGGTTCTCCGTCACCTCCACCTTGGCGATCTTGCCGCCCTCGATGGTGGTCTTAACGGTCATCGGGCCTTCCTGTCCATCCACCGTCGCGGTGTACTCGCCGTCCGTCAGCGCGCGGGTCATGTCAAACAGCTCGCCCTCGGCGCTCTCCTTGACAAACAGGCTTTCGTCCAGCAGATTGGCTGCCGCCTTGACGGTGTAGCCCTCCGCCGGCTCGTTCGCCATAGCATGGCGCGCAGCGATCTGGCCAAACACGATCGGGCCCATCACGCCGGTGCCGCCGGAGACAAACTTGCCCCAGATGCCGCCCACGGTTTCGCCCGCGGCATACAGACCCGGAATCGCGTTGCCCGCCTCATCGAGCACCTGCATATTCGCGTTCGCGGTCACGCCGCCCAGCGTCATGACGCACAGCGCGTGCAGGCGAACGGCATAGAACTTGTCGCCCTCGATCTTGTTGGTGCCAAGGTTGTAGGTGTTCACCGTGCCATCATACAGGCGGCCGAACTCGTCGCTCTCGCCCGCCTCGACAGCCGCGTTGTAGGTTTCCACGGTCTTGGTCAGGTTCTCCGCCGGCACGCCGATCTTGGCCGCCAGCTCTTCGAGGGTCGCCGCGCTCTCCACAACGTGGTAGCCGCGCATGGTCTCGTCCGCGAAGAACGCATCGTAGAAGTACGCACCGTTCGCCGCGCGCAGATCCTCCACGATCTTGTCGGTGAAGATGTCATACTGCACCGCGCCCGGCTGCTCCTCCAGCGCCACCTCGCGGATGGCCGGATTGCTCTCGGTCTCGTTGCAGAAGCGCTCGCCGTTCTGGTTGACGACGATGCCGCCCGTCTTCCACGTATAGGTGGAAGCGATGGAGCCCGTCTTGGGGTTGTCCTTGCTCACCAGACCCATCGGGAACGTCGGAATCGCATCCATAGCGGTCAGGCCCGCGCCCACTTCCTGCATCATGCGCAGGCCGTAGCCGTTCGCGCCCGCCGCGCCGCCGGCCAGATAATCCTCGCCGTAAGGCACGTACTTGGCCATCAGCTTGCCGTTGGCGGAGTAACCGCCGGTCGCCATGATGACGGCCTTCTCAGCGGTGTAGCGCGTGCCATCCTCCGTCTCCACGGTCAGCACCTGACCCTGATCGTTGGCCACGAGCTTGACCGCCTTGGTGTTGAGCTTCACCTCAATGCGGTCGTCCGCCTTGACGAGCGTATCCAGCACCTCGTGCGCGGCAGACTTGTAGTTCGCCGGGTCCTTCGGGCTGGCCTTGTAGGTGCGCTGCACAGAGTACAGCGCGTGCTCCGGCGCAAAGACAGCGCGTGCGCCGGTCTGGCGGTCGGTGGAGAACTTGCAGTTCTTCAGGCCGTTCTCATACAGCCAGTCGAAGGTCTGCGCCGCCTCGTTGGCGTAGACGCGGATCAGCTCCTCGTTGGGCTTTCCGCCGAAGTCGTCTCCGTTGTTGATGATATCCGCCACATAGGAATCCACGGTATCCTCGATACCATCCTCCTTCTGGATGATGGTGCCCGCAGCGGACATGGAACCGCTGGTGTAGTTGAGTGCGCCGCCCGTCTTGGCCGTCATCTCCAGCACAATGACCTTCTGCGCACCCTGCTTAACCGCTTCCAGCGCAGCAGACAGGCCGCCGCCGCCGGCACCCACAACCACCACATCTGCATCGGCTCCCTCGGCGGCTGCCGGGAAAACCATGCCCGTCGTCAGCAGCGCCATAGCGAGCAGCAGAGAAAGCAATTTCTTCATATTCTTTCCTCCTTTTCGGTTTCTCAGTATCATCGCGATTCGATCATACCCTCATTATAGTAACACAGACGGGTTGTTTGCACAACCCGTCTGTTTTACATGATTCAGTTACTTCACAATCTCGTAGAGCTCCACGAGCGCCTGAGATGCACCGTGAACCACCGCGCTGCGGATCTTGCCATACGGGGCAAGCTCGTACTCGGTGACCTCGCCATAGCGCTTGAAGCCGTTGGCCTCATGCTTGGCAAGTGCCTCATCCAGATTGTCTACCTCAAAGCAGGTGGCAAACTTGCCAGCGTAATCGCCCAGCACGCCGCCCTTTTCGGTGATGGACACGCCGTCCAGCGCCTCAAAGCAGATGACCTCGATGACCGGAGTCGCGCCGGAGCCCATGTACATCGTCATGTGAATCTGCGCATCACCGTCAAGGTTGAAGATCGGCTCCACCAGACCAGCTTCCAGCTCCATGTCAAACACCTTGCTCGCGCCGAGGGTGTCCACATAGTAGCGGTCGGCCTCCTCGATGCTCTCCACGATCAGCACGGAATCCGGCATATTGCGGAACGTGCCTTCAAACGCAGGCGTGCCCGCCGTCTTGCCCATCAGCGCAATCGGGATGTTGTCCGGGCCGTACATGACCGCCTCCAGCACCTCCGCGTTGCTCCAGCTCGTCACATAGCGATACGGCGTGCGCGGGAACGCATAGCCCATCTCAGAGAAGCGCGCATACGCTTCGTCGTTGTCTTGGCAGCGGAAAGCAATGTCATAGTAGCCGTGATCGTAGATGTTGAATCCCTCGCGCGCCGTCTTGATCGGCTTGGGATCAAACTCCATCACCTGAACCAGCGTGTCCTGCATACCATTTTTGTACATGGCATACTTCGCCGTCGCATCCATGCCGTACAGGGAGTTGACGGATGCCTTGTCCAGCTCGCCCTCGGCGACAAAGTCCATCTCCATCACGTCGTCAAAGAATGCCTTGCTCGTCTCCAAATCGGAAGCCGACACACTGATACGCATGATGCCCTTGTTCTGCGGGGCAGGCGCTTCCTCCGCGCAAGCTGTCGCGCAGCACGCGCCCAGCAGCGCCAGCGCCATCGAAGCGATGATCCTTTTCATCCTTATTGGCCTCTTTTCTCTGCTTTCACCCCTTGCGGGGCAGCTTCACCCATCAAATGGGTATACAAAAACCGGACGCGCGATGACCGCGCGCCCGGCCGCAGGCAAGCCTGCGATTCGGAAGGAGGGAGAGACGTTACTTGGTGAAGGCCTGACCGATCGCCGTGCCAATCGCCTGGCAGTCAACCGTCGCGCCGGCAACGATGTCGACGTTCGGGTCCTGCGCCTCGATGATGGCGCCGGTGTACGCCGCGAGCTGCTCATCGGTGATGAACATCTTGTCACGGCCGCCGGTGATGTCAATCGCGGCCAGCTTGCCGCCTTCAACGGTGAGGGAAACCTCAATCTTGTCGTGCAGGCCGTCCACGGTCGCGGTGTACACGCCGTCGGCAGCATCCGCCCAGGCCACCTTGGCCTCGGTCTTTTCCACGACCTCGAACTTGGACTCGCCGCCGAACGCAGTCTGCGCAGCAGCACGGCCGGAGAGCATGGCCTCAGAGAGGAACACGCCGTTCTGATAGAGGTTGGAAACATAGGAGCCCAGCTCGCCAGCCTCATACAGGCCCGGGATCGGCTGATCGTTCCAGTCCAGCACGCGGCCCGCGGTATCGCGCTTCGCGCCGCCGGTGGTCGCAACCAAGGTCGGGGTGATGGAGACAGCGTAGTACGGCGCGGTGTCGATCGGCGCCATCTTCTCAGCATTGCGGCCGAACTCGGAGTCCACACCCGCAGCGCAGTCAGCGTTCCACTTTTCGATGGTCGCCTTCAGCACCTCAGGATCGCGGCCGATCTTCTCAGCCAGCTCTTCGATGGTGTCAGCCTTGACAATCCAGCCCTTTTCGATTTCGGCCAGGTTGTCGCTGGACCACATATAGCCCTCGGTGGTGGTCGGCCAGCTCAGCCACTGGGAAGCGATGGAGCCAGCCTCACGGGTCTTCTCGTCAAAGATCAGGTCAACCGGCAGCGCCTTCTCGTGCGGCAGGTCAACGTAACGGCCGTACTCCATGTACTTCATGTGCTGACGATGGTAGCCGGTCGCCTCATCGTAGAAGCGGTTGCCCTCGGAAGAGATCTCAATCCAGGAGTTGCCCGCCATGGAGAAGTTGCGCATGAAGGTCGCCTCATGCTCCGGCACCTTGATGCCCAGCCAGAAGCCGCCGGACTGGGTCTGGTTGTTCATGTGCCAGATCTGCGCACCGGCCTCCATCAGCATCTTGATGCCGTCGCCGGTGTTGCCGGGGGTACCGGCGGTGTACACCATATCCATGCCGTGGAAGTCACGCTGCATGGTCAGGTTGTTCTCGTAGCCGCCGCAGGCAAGCAGAACGCCCTTCTTGGACTTGATGGTCAGTTCGGTGCCGTCCGCCTGACGGGCGATCACACCAGAGACTTCCTTGGTGAACGGATCCTGCACGAGGGACACGGCCGGGGTCTCAAACATGACCTCGATGCCGCGGCTCTCCACGGCCTTGGCGAAGCAGCGCCACACGCCGCCGTTCTCGAAGGTAGAGCCCTTCGCACGCAGGTGAGCAGAGCAGCCATCAAACACGGAGCCTTCGAAGGTGTCGAACTCGACCACCATGGAGCCCCACTTCAGCTCGCCGCCGCCGACGTAGCCAGCCTCGTAGCCCACGCCCTCAGCAACGGACTCGATCCACGGGAGCTGATCGGCGAAGCCCTGGCACAGCCAGGTCAGGTACTCGTCGGGAATCGGGTTGGGCATGTTGCAGTTGTACAGATACGTCTTGAGCGTATCCACCGCACCCTGCGCCGGCACCAGGAACGTCTGGCCGGACGCGATGGAGTTGCCGCCGGCAAGCTCCACCGGCATCTTCTCCAGCACGAGGATGTCAGCCTCCGGGTCGATGTCGTGCGCCTCAACGGCGGCAGCGGCACCAGCCAGGCCATAGCCCACGACCAGAAAATCAACCTCGCGATCCCATTCCTGAATGTCCTGAACCGGCGTTACCCAGTCCTCCTCGGCGTAGCCGCCAACGCACAGCGCCAGCGTCATCACCAGAGTCAGAAGCAGACAAAGCCATTTCTTCATCTTTCCATCTTCCTTTCTTTTCTTTCGATCGACACGCGTCTACTTGACACGCAATTGACGATTGTTGCGGATTTGACATCTTTTTGCCTTGTTTTTGCCGCAATCTCTCGTCGATAGGCATATTATATACCCTCAAGCCATTTGAGAGGCAAGTATGTTTGAAAAAAAATAAACGACCAACTTCTTCTCTCTTTCTGTCCCCGTTTTCCTCCTTTCTCACTCAAAAGCGCTGGTTTTCACTAAGTTTTCTCCCTTTATCCTGTTTTCAGGATGATCGAACGCTATTTTAAACCTCAAGCCACTTTGGATTTATTTCCTGTCTGTTCCGTTATGTTTCTGGCAATATCTTCCTGATCCCGCCATCCTTCCCAACCGCGGCAAAAAGCGGTTGCCGTGCATTTTCAAAGCTGGTATAATGAACGCACCTAGATTTGACCATCGTGTGCGCACGGCGCGCCGGAAAGGAATCCATGAATACGAAATCGAAATTCTGCGCGGCAGCGCTGACCGCCTGCGCGCTTCTCCTGACTTCCCCTTCCCTATCGAGCGGTGCGCTCGCGGAAAGCGTCGTCCAGACCGGCGCCCTGCTTCAAACGGCCAAGCAGGCCAATATGCGCAAGGAACCGGACAAGCAGAGCAATATCCGTGAGACGCTCAAGGCGGATACCCGCGTGGAGGTGCTCGACCGCATCGGCGACGGCGAAGATGCATGGGCGTATATCCGGGTTGTCGATACCGACAAAACCGGCTACATCATGGTCAACCTGCTGGAGCCTGTGCCGACGCCCTCCCCCAGCCCTTCGCCAACCCCCGTGCCCACGCCCACGCCGCTCACTACTGCGACACCTGTCCCAACGCCCACGCCGAACGGCTCCTATGTGACGGGTGAAACGGTCTATGAGGAAGAGCGCATCGGCCGCACGGAAAAGAATGCCAACATTCGCCGCACCCCCGGCGGCAAGCGCCTGACCCAGATTCCCTCCGGCGAGCGCCTGCGCCTGCTGGGCGAAATCGAGCAGAAAGACGAGCGCTGGCTGCATATCGTCGTCAACGAGACGGGCATGGAGGGCTATATGCTGTCGGAATTCATCCGCCAGCTCAAGCCGCCCACACTGGTGGAGACAGACGCCGCCTCCGTGCGCGAGCGCTATCCCGTCCTCTCCTGCGACCCCATCCACGACATTCAGGTGGCGGAGCCGTTCGCCTACACCGAAGAAGAGCTTGCTGACTACGACACGCTGCGTGCAGGCGACAGCAGCGAGGCCGTTCGCCGGCTCAAGCAGCGTCTCTATGAGCTAGGCTATTTCAAAAAGGAAAACAACAACGTCCGCTACACCGATTCCACCGCAGAGATCATCGAAATCTTCCAGCGGGACAATGGGCTGCCGGTAACCGGCGAAGCCGATCCGCACACGCAGGCCGCCCTCTTTGACGAACGCGCCCTTGCTCGGGCAGGCAGCAGCAAGGAAATCAAGTATCTGGACAACCGCAGCCAGCCGCTCTATATTCAGAAGGCCGAGGTAACCTCCTCGCGCTATCACGGCAGCATTCAGGTGTCCGTGCGCAATCATTCCGGCAAGCGGCTCACCGCGTTCGGCCTGAAGATCATCCCCTATCTGCGCGATGGCTCCCCCGCCGATATGAAGGAAACCTTTGCCGAGGAGATTGAGCGCGTCTACGCCATCTCCGATATCTCCATCGAGGATGGCAACAATTATTCCGACTTCTGGGTGCCAGAGCAGGAAGAAGAGGAGGCCCCTGATGATGGCGTGCTCTTCCCCGAGCTGGAGGATGACGGCGCACCCACCGTCTTTGAGCCGCACCACTTTCAGGTCAGCAAGGAGATCTACTTCTCCAGCGCACAGGCCGCCATCTGCTGGTACCGCGCGGGCGGCAAAAAGGTCGTCGTGGATGACGACCAGCTCGTCTTTGTCGGCATCGACGACGGCGTGGGCGAAAGCCTGATTCACACGCTCCCCGTCCCCATCAGCGATTCGGAGCTGGCCAATGCCGACTGGGCGCTGGGCGTGACCACTCACTACGTCCTGCCCGTCTATCAGGCGCAGTATCAGCTCCCGCAGGGTGCGTGGGTCAAGGCCGTGGACGATGCCTCCCCGATGTCCGACGCGGGCATTCAGCCGGGCGACGTGATCGTGGGCATCGGTGACATCACCATTCTGGGCGACGCGACGCTGCGCAAGGCACGTGGAAACATCGACGCAGGCCAGAGCGCCACGATGACCTTCTGGCGCGACGGAACCTATTACGAAACCGAGCTGTTCCGCCCGGAAGCGGAAAACAGCGAAGCAGGCTGAAGCCTGCCGGATGCCGGCGACTGACCCAGCCAAAATCGTCATACCACATCATGCACACAAATGATATGATAACGACATCATCACAGCACCCAGAACAGGAGGAATGTGCCATGAAACTTGCCGAAGCGCTGCAAGAGCGCGCGGATCTCAACCGCAATATTCAGCAGCTCGAAGCCCGGCTGCAAAACAATGCGCTGGTTCAAGAAGGTGAATCGCCGGCGGAGGACCCCGCCAAGCTCAAGCGCGAGCTGGACGCCTCCGTGGAGCGCCTTGCGCACCTGATGGCCTGCATCAACCTCACCAATGCGCAGGTCAAAATCGACGGCCAGACGCTGACCGAGCTGATTGCGCGTAAGGATGCGCTTTCGGTCAAGATCAGCGCCTGCAAGGAAATCGTCTACTGCGCCAGCCAGACAGCGCAGCGCGCACGCAATTCCGAAATCAAGATCCTCTCGACCATCGACGTTGCGCAGTGGCAGGCGGACATCGACCGCATGGCCAAGACACTGCGCCAATTGGACAACCGCCTTCAGGCGTGCAACTGGAGTACTGAGCTGATCGAGCTCTGATTTCGTTGGTAGCATAGGCAGGGCGAATGTCACGCGGCGACTGCGCAAGTCGCACCTTACATGGATGCACCTTCGAGCGGGTGTGGGGTTCGATTCCCCGAGAATCATCATGCTCCGATCGCGCACAAACGCATGGTTATCGTTCATCTTTATGACCGGACATTGACTGCCTCTGCGAGGGTGGGTACGGGGAATCATCTGCATCAAAACAGCCCGTCGGCAAGCGCTTGCCGACGGGCTGTTTTCTATGCTGTTTTCAACGCAAGCGGTTCATCTTCCAATACTGTTTGGGGATGAAAACACGCAATCCGTGCGAGGCGAACGGATATCTGCCTTCGCCAAGCACAAACCGCCGGAGCGCCTGCATCACGCTTTGCAGATGGAGCTTCTGCGGTAAAATGCGATGGACATCACCGTAGCCACGCACCAGCCGATGGGCCACGCGCACCAAATCCCCGTCGCGCCCAGCGGCGTTCTGGACAGCGCAAACGCCAGCACTACGCGCAGAATCAGGTCTGTAAACGTCGCCGCCATAAACGGCTTCATCGCGCCGGAGCCACGCAGAATACCATCCGCCACCAATTTCGCCGATACAACGAAGTAGAACGGCGACAGAATCCGCAGGAACAGCACACCCGTATGCAGTGCCGCGCCCGTCGGCTGATCCATGAACAAGCCAAGCAACGTTTTGGGCAGCAGCACATACAGCAGCACCAGCGGCGCACAGAGCATCCAAACCATGCGGACACCCGCCGCAAATCCCTGACGGACGCGCTGTGTTTCGCCCGCGCCCAAGTTCTGCGCCGTGTAATTGGAAATGCCATTGCCCAGCGTGGTCAGCGAGGTGATCACCATGTTGTTCAGCTTCACCGCCGCCGCATAGCCCGCCATCACGCCCGTGCCAAAGCCGTTGATGACGCTCTGAATCAGAATGTTGCCCACGGAGATGAAGCTCTGCTGCAACGTGCTGGGGATAGCAATCGCAACAATCCTGCGCAGAATCGCCGCAGAGAAGAGCGGCGCGGGCTCATCCGTGTGGATGGTCCGGAGGCGGCGGAACACCGCCGTCACCGCCAGCACGCAGCTCACCCCCTGACACAGAAACGTGGCCCATGCCACACCGCTCACGCCCATGTCAAATGCCGTCACAAACAGCACGTCCATGGCGATATTGGACAGCGAAGAGATGGCCAGGAAGATAAATGGTGTTTTAGAATCGCCCAGTGCAGAAAAGATGCCCGTTGCGATGTTGTAGAAGAACAGGAACGGAATACCCCAAATGTAGATGGACAGGTATAGCGCCGAATCCGCCATCAGTTCCTCCGGCGTATGGATCAGCCGCAGCAGCGCCGCGCAGCCCAGTTGCCCGATCGCCATCAGCGCCACACACAGCCCGCCGGCAAACATCAGCGTGGTTGTCACCGCCGTTTTCATCCGATCATATCGCTTAGCACCGAAGAATTCAGAGACCACCACCGAGCAGCCGATATTGCAGCCAAAGGCGAAGGCAATAAAAATCAGCGTCACCTCATAGCTGTTGCCGACAGCCGCCAGCGCCTGTTCACCGATAAAACGCCCCGCCACAAAGCTGTCTGCAATATTGTAAAGCTGCTGAAAGATGACGCTGCCAAAAAGCGGCAGACAGAATCGAAACAGCACGCTCTCCGGCTTGCCTACCGTCAAATCCGTATTCATATCTGATTCCTCCCCGTCTTACACGGCGTGTTCTGCCGCGGTTTCCCACTTGATATCCGGCTGTATGCCGGATCGCTTTCACAGTATAGTCGTCTGACGTCCATTTGTAAATCCATCATAAGAAGCTCTTCGCGGAAATCCGAAAGATTTTCGCAAAGAGCCTTTGGGTTTCTGTTGTTCTTTGTGCTTTTCTGCGCATTCTCACGCGCTTTGTGACGATATCACAGAATACCCCGCACAAAGCGGGTATACTAGACGCATCTCAAATTTCAAATCAGAAGCGCGGTCATCGGCCGCCCATAAAGGAGACAACCCGCATGAAACTGAAAGATAAAGTCGCCCTCATCACCGGCGGAAGCCGCGGCATTGGCTTTGCCACCGCCGACCGCTTTCTTCAGGAAGGCGCAGCCGTCATCCTGACCGCCAGCACACAGGAATCCGCCGATCGAGCCGTAGCACAGCTTCAGGCCAAATATCCCGATGCCACCATTGCGGGCATCAGCCCGGATCTCTCCAGCCTATCTGCCGTGCGCGATGCCTTTCAGCAAGCTACCCAGAAGTATGGCTGCATTGACATTCTGGTCAACAACGCAGGCGTATCGGAAAGCACGCCGTTCATGGAGTACACCGAGGAGACCTTTGACAAGGTGATGGATCTCAACGTCAAGGGCGTGTTCAACGCCACGCGCGTTGCCGCCGAGTGCATGGTGGCACGCGGCACAGGTGTCATCCTGTCCACGTCCTCGATGGTCAGCATCTCCGGCCAGCCCAGCGGTTTTGCCTATCCCGCCTCCAAGTTTGCGGTCAACGGCCTGACCGTCTCCCTCGCCCGTGAGCTCGGCCCCAAGGGCATCCGCGTCAACGCCGTGGCTCCCGGCATCACCGAAACCGACATGATGAAGAACGTTCCCAAGGAAATCATCGACCCGCTCGTGGCAAAGATTCCGCTTCGCCGTCTGGGGCAGCCGGAGGACATCGCCAATGCGTTCGCCTTCCTCGCCTCCGATGAAGCCTCCTATATCACCGGCGTGGTGCTCAGCGTAGACGGCATGGCCAGAAGCTGATCTCCCGCCATTCTCCGGGCTGTGCCGATTCATCGGCGCAGCTCATTTTTTTCGCCGCCGACAACTTCCTTGTTCACCATGCCGCCCAGCGCCGTGCGCAGCAGGATCTTGATATCCAGCCAGACACTCCAGTTCTCAATGTACCACAGGTCATACTCCACACGCGCCTCAATGGACGTATCCCCGCGCAGGCCGTTCACCTGCGCCCAGCCGGTGATGCCCGGACGCACCTGCTGGCGCAGCAGGTACAGCGGCACTTCCTCCTTAAAGCGGCGCACATGGTAAGGGACTTCCGGTCGAGGGCCAACGAGGCTCATGTCCCCCCGCAGCACGTTGAAGAACTGCGGCAGCTCGTCAAGGCTGAACTTGCGGATCAGGCTGCCAAAGCGCGTCTTGCGCGGGTCATCGTTTGTGCTCCAGCCTGTATCCTCCGTGCCGGTAATCCGCATACTGCGGAACTTAAGCATCTTGAAGGGCTTTTTATTTTTGCCCACACGCTCCTGCCGGAACAGAATAGGGCCGGGGCTGGTGAGCTTCACGCCCACTGCCACCGCCAGCATAATCGGGCTGAAGAGCACAATCAGCACCGCTGCACCCACAATATCCATGGTGCGCTTGGTCATCGCCCAAACCGGCTCATCCAGCGGCGTCACCCGCAGGTCGATCAGCTTTGTATGTCCCAGCGCCGTGATCGTCGGCGCTTTGGGAATATAGTCGTTGAAATACGGAATCAGGCTCAGGCGCACACCCTCCTTGTCCGCCGCAGAGAGGATGGAGGGCATCAAGTCGATATCCTTCGGCTCCATCGCCACAATCACCTCATCCGGGTTGATGCGCTCCAGAACCTCGCCCACCTGCGCATAATCCCCAAGATGCGGCCCGATAGCGTCCCGCCCTTCCTGCCCGATGTAGCCTGCAATGGAAAATCCCTTATGCGGATTCTCCCGGATATCCTGCGCATATTGGTTTGCCAGATGACCGCTGCCCACGATCACCACGTGCTTGAGATTGTATCCCCGGCGGCGATAGTATGCCAGCAAGCTGGTCAGCAGCGCGCGCTTGAGCGTCAAGCTCACGCTGGAAATGAGCCAGAACATCGCCAGCATCAGGCGCGAAAAATCCGCAATGCGCACGACGTAGAACGCCGCCATCAGCGCCAGCGTACCCAGCCCATTCACCAGCAGGATCAGCAGACCCTCCTCGCGCCTGCGCCTCAGGCGATCGCCGCTATACAGCCCCAGCGCAGCATAGGCCATCAGCAGGAGCAGCATCTCACACAGCAGCATCGCCACCACGCGCGGGTGGCTGAGCTGCACGGAGCGCACGCCCCGCAGCACGTCAAAGCGCAGCCAGAGTGCGCAGACATAGGACAGCAGAATCAGCACGCCATCCGAAACCATATTGAGCACGCCCAGCAGACGCTGCCTGCGCTTGATCATGCGTGTTCCTTCCTCTCTTTCGATTGTTCAATGCCGCGCATTTTCCATCTGCCCCGGCGATACATCACCGCTGTCAGCACAGCGCCCGCAACCCACGAGATGAGCAGTGAAATGAAGATGGAATCCGGCGTGCCGTTGGGCTGCGCCTCGCTCCGTGTAAAATACGCGATGGCATAGGCCAGCGGCATACGGATGATAAAGGTGGTCACAAAGGAGATCCACATCGGGGTGATGGTGTCGCCCGCGCCGCGCATCACGCCGGAAAGGCTCTGCGTGACAGCCATGGCGATGTACCCCAGCGCCAGAATATGCAGCATATGCACGCCGAGGCGCACAACCTCCTCCGTGGTGGTGAACATCCGCATCAGGTTTTCTCCAAAGATCAGGATTCCTGCCACCAGCACCGCCGCCACGGTCAAACCAGCCGCCACGCCTTTGCGCACACCCTCGTGGACGCGATCCAGCCTTTGTGCGCCCACATTCTGGCCAACGAATGTGGTCATTGCCGTGCCGAATGTGAAATTGGGCATCATGGCGAAGCCATCCACGCGCATCACCACGATGGCGCACGCAATCACGCTGGTGCCAAACGAGTTGGTCAGCGCCTGCACGACGATGGCCGCCATGGCAAAAATTGCCTGCGTCAGCCCGGAGGGCAGCCCCAGACGAACGGTGCGCAGCGTCATATGCTTGTCCGGAATGAGGTGGCGGGCACGCAGCGTAAGCGTCTCCCGCATATGACCAAGCCGCCAGAGGCACAGCGCCGCGGAGAGCGTCTGCGCGATGACTGTCGCCAGCGCCACGCCGCCTGCTGTCATGCCCAGCTTCGCCACGAACAGCAAATCCAGCACGATATTGAGCAGACACGCCATAATCAGGAAAACCAGCGGGGAAGCCGAATCGCCCAGACCGCGCAAAATGCCGGAAACAATGTTGTAATAGGCGCTGCCCATGATGCCCAATACGATGATCCGCAGATAATCCACCGCCATGTCATACACATCGGGCGGCGTGTCCAGCAGCGTCATCAGCGGCTCGATGAGCAGCGGCCCAACGAGCATGATGATGGTGCTGGCGATGAAGGTGAGCGCCAGGCAGGTGCCTATGCTCGCCTCCAGCTCCTCGCGCCTGCGTGCGCCAAAATACTGCGAAACAAGGATGCCAGCACCATTGGAAATGCCCATGAACAGGAGCAGAAGCAGGCTGAGAATCGGGCCGCTGGTGCCTACGGCTGCCAGCGCACTGTCCCCGACGTACCGGCCCACAATGATCGAATCGACCGCATTGTACATCTGCTGCGCCAGATTGCCAATCAAAAGCGGCACAGAAAAGACTATCAGATTCTTCAGTGGCTTTCCCTTCGTCATATCCTGTGCGCCAAAGAACTTCCTCAATCGGCTCATAGCTCCTCCTCTGTCCTCATCCATGTGTCTCATTTCAGTATAGTCGCTGGCATTTTGGCTGTCAATATCAAAAGCGGGCGACCTGCGCCGCCCGCCCGGGTTTCATCCTGTTTTTGAATTGAAAAGCGCTGCTCCCATCAAGGCACGCTTCACGCTTATCCGCGTTTTGATTAGAAAGCAGCATCCCATCACTCCGCCAGCACAAACCGCGTCCGCAGCAGATCCTCGTCCCGGCTGGAATGGCCGATCATCAGCTCAAACTCGCCCGGCTCGGTCACGCGCTTTCCCTGACGGTTGACCAGCGAAAAGTCCTTTCGTGCAAGGCGGAACACCACGCGCACCGTCTCCCCCGGGGCCAGCGTCACCTGCTGGAAGGCGATGAGCTGCTTGTCCGGCGTAAGCACGGAGGACACCACATCGTGCATATATGCCTGCACAGTCTCCGTGCCCGCCATACTGCCCGTGTTGGTCACGTTCACGGCTGCCTCCAGCGTCTCCGCGTCAAACGTCAGCCCGTCATAGACAAAAGCGCCGTATCCCATGCCCTCGCCAAAGGCATACAGCGGCGTGCGCGGCAGATCGCAGTAGCCCTTGCCCGCCTGCGCGTGCCAGCCCGGCAGGCTGTTGTAATACACCGGCACCTGCCCGCTGTGGCGCGGGAAGGAGATGGGCAGGCGACCCTGCGGGTTGATCTCGCCAAACAGCGCCTTGGCCACCGCCTCGCCGCCGAACATACCGCCATTGAACGCGCAGAGGAACGCATCCGCCTCCGTCGCCGCGCGACCGACCGCCAGCGGCTTGGAAGCCACCAGCACCGTGACCAGCGGAATGTGCAGCGCACGCAGCGCGTCAAACAGCTCCATCTGCCGCCCGGACAGCTCCAGCGCCGCGCGATCCTTCTCCTCGCCAACCTGGTCGATCACATCGCCCACAACCAGCACAATCGCATCCGCGTCCTTCGCAGCTGCCACCGCGCCCGCGATGTCCGCATCCGCTCCATCCAGCACCGAGCAGCCGTAGTGATAGACACACTGCACCCCGCTGCGTGCACAGGCCGCCTCCACGCCCTCCTTCACCGTCACATACGGGCGCATGGGCGTGTGCGTCGGATCGGGCTTGGGATGGGTGAAATACGTCCAGTCGCCGTACTGCGCACGCACATCGTCGGCGTTTGCGCCGATTACCGCCACCCTGCGCACGCCCGCAAGCGGCAGCACGCCGTTGTTCTCCAGCAGCACCACGCTCTTCTCCGCCGCCGTCCTTGCCTGCTCCAGATGCGCTGCACAGCCGATGCAGCCGGGTCTGCCCGTCTTTTCCGGCTGCTCAAACAGGTTCATCCGCAGCTTTACCGCCAGAATCCGGGCGACCGCCTCATCCAGCACGCGCTCTTCCAGCCTGCCCGTGTGCACAGCCTCGATCACGGCATCGTAAAACCGCAGGGAGGTCATCATCATGTCGTTGCCCGCCTCGGCTGCCATCACAGAGGCTTCCTCCACCGTCGCGGCGACGTGCTGACGCTGCACCAGCGCATTCACGTTGTCCCAGTCCGTGACGACAAAGCCCTCAAAGCCCAGCTCGCCGCGCAGGATATCGCGCAGGGAGACGCGGTCGATGGTGAACGGCGTGCCGTCGATGGAGCCATAGGCCGTCATCACGGTCGCCACGCCCGCCTCCACCGCCTTTTCAAACGGCGGCAAGAACACCTCGCGCAGCTTGCGATAGGTCATCTCCGTGTCGCAGGCATCGCGTGCGCCCACTGCCTCACCATAGCCAATGTAGTGCTTGGCGCAGGCCAGAATATGCTCGCCGTCAGCCCAATCCTCGCCCTGATAGCCCCGGATGATCGCCGCGCCCATCTCGCCTGCCAGATACGGGTCCTCGCCGAACGTCTCGTTGACACGCCCCCAGCGCGTATCGCGCCCCAGACACAGCACCGGCGAGAACGTCCAGTGCAGGCCATCCGTCGCCACCTCACGCGCCGTCACCTGCCCCATGGCATAGGCCACCTCTGGGTCAAAGGAACACGCCGCCGCAAGCTGCGTGGGGAAAATGGTCGCATGGTCGTTCAGGCCATGCCCGTGAATCGCGTCGATGCCGAAGATCACGGGGATTCCCAGCCGGGACTCCTGTGTAGCCGCGCGCTGAATCTCCCGCGCATCATCGCCAAGCACATGGAGGAAGGAGCCTGCACCCAGCCGCGCCCAGCGCAGCGCCTCCTCGCGCCCCACAAACGCATAAGGCACCTGCACCATCTGCGCCGCCTTCTCCTCCAGCGTCATGCGGCTCAAAAGTGCCTGCACGCGCTCGTTCACGTGATGATCCATATGCATTCCTCCCTTATCGGTTCAAAATTGCGGGATGTGTGTGCCTCCCGCTTTTCGCACAATTCTCCTTATGAAGCAGTATACGATTGACCCGTGCATTTGTCAATCATATCCCTGCTGTAACGAGTTGACAAAGCGTCAATCATTTTGTATACTATGGTGGTCATGAAACGGATTTGTTTTCAAAATCACTGCCAAGGAGAACTCACACCATGTCAACTGTCCTGAGTCACTTGCTGTCCGGCTTTGTGGAGCTGGTCAGCGCCCTGTACGGTCTGCTTTGGAACGACCTGATCGTCATCCCCCTGCCGGGCGGCGGCACGCTCGGCCTTTCGCTGCTGGTGCTCCTGCTGGTGCCCACCGGCGTGTATTTCACCCTCCGCACGCGCGGTCTGCCCGTTCGTCTGCTGCCTGAGATGGTGCAAATCGCCAAGGAGCGCCGCCCGCACGGTCACGCCTCCCTCTCCGGCGTGCAGTCGCTGGTTGTCTCCACCGCCACGCGCGTGGGTATGGGCAATTTGGTCGGCGTTGTGGCGGCGATTTCCGCCGGCGGCGCAGGCGCTGTATTCTGGATGTGGGTGACGGCGCTGCTGGGCGCATCCACCGCGTTCATCGAATCCACGCTGGCCAGCATCTATAAGGAAAAAGATCCGCTTTACGGTGGCTACCGTGGCGGCCCTGCACGCTACATTCACGCCTTGGCAGAGAAGAAGCGCGGCAAAACGCTGCGTCACTCGGTCGTTGCCGTGTGTTTTGCTGCCTCTGGCCTGATCTGCTGGTGCGGCATCAGTCAGGTGATCGGCAATTCCGTGTCCTCTGCCTTTGAAAATGCCTTCCACATCCCGCCGCTGTATTCCACCATCGTGCTGGTTGCCATCGCCGCGGTCATCGTGCTGCGCCGAAACGCCACCGTCAAGGTGCTGGATGTGCTGGTTCCCATCATGGCAGGCGCGTACTTCTTCCTTGCCGTCTTTCTCATCATCAAAAATGCGGCGCTGCTGCCCTCCGTCTTTGAGCGCATCTTTGCCGAGGCATTCGGCCTGCGGCAGGTGGTTGCCGGCGGCTTCGGCGCGGTGCTGATGAACGGCGTCCAGCGCGGTCTGTTCTCCAATGAGGCCGGCTCCGGCTCCGCGCCCTGCTCGGCAGCGGCGGCCGACACGGATCATCCGGCGAAGGTCGGTCTGCTTCAGGCGTTCGGCGTGCTGATTGATACCATCGTCATCTGCACCTGCACGGCCATGATTATGCTCCTCGCCCCGCAGGAGCTTTTGCAGGGGCTGGAGGGCATGACGCTGCTGCAAACCGCCATGGTGCATCATCTGGGCGGCGCGGGCAGCGTGTTCATCGCCATCATCCTGTGGCTGTTCAGCTTCTCCACGTTCATCGGCATCCTGTTCTACGCCCGCTCCAACGTCGCTTATCTCTTTGGAGACCGCTGGGGTGCGCAAACCGCTTACAAGGTGCTCGCCCTCGTCATGCTCTTCATCGGCGGTCTGGCGGCGTACACCTTCGTGTGGGATCTGGGCGATGTGGGCATCGGCCTGATGACGCTGTTCAACCTCCTCGCGCTCTATCCCCTCTCGGGCAAGGCACTCGATTCCCTCCGGGATTACGAGGCGCGCCGCAAGCGCTCCTGATTTTCTTTCCCTGCCGTACACCGGCAGGGATTTTTTGTTGTGCCGGGAAGAAAAATCCATTCTATACCGTCTTGTATGTAACAGTATACACGGCAGTTCATATTGTTTTGCGTCTAAAAACTTCCGCTCAAATCAAGCCCTTTTCAATCGTAGACCGCTTCGCGGTCTGCTCTGAAACTACGTTTGTTCAAGCCTTCCCCTTTGGGGAAGGTGTCATCCCGAAGGGATGACGGATGAGGTCTAC
>JAXJLD010000070.1:0-3122 GCA_036297385.1 Christensenellales bacterium
CCCCTTCTTCGCTTCGCGCTATATAAAGCACTTTAATTCTCGCTGTGAAAATGCGCCCAAATCCAAAGAAACGCCTCCCGCGGCAGATGCCGCAGGAGGCGTTTTTCTTTACTTGGCTATCTTACTTCGCCACAGCGAACGCCGCCGCACCAGCGCCGGCAATGCGGCCCCAGCCGTAGGCATTGGTCAGGGTGAAGCCCATGTACGCGCTGTTCGCGCTGGCCTCGCCAGCGGTGTACAGACCCGGAATCACGGTGCCGTCCGCACGGATGACCTCCGCGTTCACGTTGCGCGCAATGCCGCCGTAGGTGATGATCTCGCACGGCACCACCTTCACCGCGCAGTACGGCGCTTCCAGCTTCGCCAGCTTCAGGCGGCCAAACTCGGGATCATGGCCCGCATCGACGTAGCTGTTGTAGTTGGTCAGGGTCTCCACGACAGCCGCCGTGTCCAGACCCATCTTCTCAGCCAGCTCCTCGAAGGTGTCCGCCATGATGAACTCCATGTCCATACCGCGCTTGACTTCCTTCGCATCCAGAGAGGCCTTATCGCTGATCGCCCAGACGTAGCCGGTACCATCCCTGTGCATCTGATCGAACACCGGGCTGTTGAGCTTCTGGGTCATGTAGCCGATGTCCTTCTCATCCACAAAGCGCTTGCCGTTCGCGCCCAGCAGCACGAGGTTGTCGCGGCTGATGAAGGAGGACACGTTCGCCGTCGCGCTGTTGCCATTGTGCTCGCTCATGATCTCGTAATCCTTGAGCACGCACATCATGTCGCCGGTGTGGGTCAGTGCCGCACCAACATTGGAAGCCATGATGATACCGTCGCCCGTCGTACCGACGAAGCCGATGCCATAGGTGCCGGCCTTCTCCGGGTCAAGGCGCGCGGTCAGCTCCGGGTTATTGGCATAGCCGCCGGTCGCCACGACCACCGCATCGGCGTACACGATCACCGTGTCCGCGCCGCAGGTCGCCTTCACGCCCTTCACGGAGCCATCCTCATTCATGAGGATCTCGGTCGCGCGGGTCTCCAGCATCAGGTCGATCTTCGTCTCCGCCAGCGCATTCTCCATGCTGGTCTTCATCGCCGTGCCGGCGCCCTCAACCAGATGCATCATGGTCAGCGGGCCGTAACCCGGGATGACGGAGTAGAAGTTCATGCCCAGACGGTCGGCCATCCAGTCGATGGTCTCGCCGGACTTCTCAATCGTCACCGCCGTCAGCTCCGGATCGAGACGATAGGAAGCGTTGTTCATCAGGTTGCCGTACATCTCCTCGAAGGTGTAATGCACGCCCATCTCCTTGGTGAACTTGCTCTCATACGCACCGATCATGCCCTGACTGGTCGCGGTGGTGCCACCGATCTGCGGCATCTTCTCCAGCAGCGCCACGCTTGCGCCCGCGTCATACGCCTCAATGGCCGCCGCCACGCCAGCGCCGCCCGCGCCGAGCACCACGACGTCCACAGTCTTTTCGATGGTCTCGCCCGCGGTCGGCTCCTCCGCCACAGCGGCCTTGAGCGCTTCCAGATCCGCGCCCGCCGCAGTCAGCGCCGTCTCCGCCGCAGTCAGGATCGCCTTGGAGGTGATCGTCGCGCTCGCAACGGTATCCACCGCCAGGCTCTGCTTCTCGACGATCGCCGCCGGAATGCGCTCAAGCGCCGGATCGCTGATGCCCGGCGTCTCGCTGTGCGCCAGCACCTCCACCTTCTCAATCGCATCCTCGGAGACGGTCACGGCAACCTTCACCGCACCGCCAACGCCATTGGCCTCCGCCTCATAGGTACCGGCGGTCATGGCCATCGCACCGGAAGCCGTCAGCAGCAGCATCGCCAGCAGCACGGCCCACACGCTCTTTTTCATGTCGATTCTCCTTTCGAATCTATCCGTTTTATGCCGCAAACCGATCATGCGCAAATCAGGGATTGATTTTTTTGTCTCATTTCAGTACACTATATAGAGAACAAATCTGCACATATCGGTTTCATCTCTGGCATTATAGCATCTCAAGCAGCTTGAGATTCAAGCCCTCTTTTCGCTTTTTTGTTTTGTATTTGTCAATATCACAACATCGCACGGGAGGTTTCTCTTGAAAGTATCCATCAGCGCGCTCTCCATCGCCTACGGCCTGACCCCCGAGGCTCTACGCTATTATGAGGAGAAAGGGCTTCTCACGCCGGACCGCACAGCCGCAAGCGGCTTTCGGTGCTTCACCATTCAGGATGTTCAGGTGCTGGGCATCATCAAGAGCTTGCAGCGTCAGGGCTTCTCACTCGATGAGATCCGGCAGATTCTCAAAACCGGCGTGCAGCTTGACGAGCTGATCGGCATGATGGATGAAAAGCGCACCATGATGAACGAGCAGCTCATGCTTGCCAGCGCCATCCGCAGCCGCCTGACGCGCTGCACCGACCTGCTGCGTGACCACCAGCGTCTGCTGATGCAGCCGCGCATCTGTCAGGGCTGCGCCGCCTATCTGGTCGATTACGACTCTGTCGCCGCGCTTTGGGACAATGTCCCCAAGTCGCCGCTGCTCAAGGAACTGATCGAGGCGCTTCCCCTCTCCAGCTACTGCACCATTGTGCCGCTCGCCCGGCTGCGCGGCGAGGATGCCCCTACGCGCACCGGTATCTGTGCGCCGACGGAATATGCTGCGCTGATTCACGCGGACTTTTCGCAGATGCGCATGAGCGCGGGCCCGCGCACCGTGCGTCTGCTCTTTAATCTGCGCCCCCCGCATCACGCTTCCCTCTCGCCGGTCATCACCTGTATGCAGAACTTCCTCAAGGAGAACAACCTCACGCCGCTGTGCGAGGGATACACGCGCCAATATTCGTGGCACATGGATCAAAGCGGCCAGCAATGGCAGTTTTCCGAGCTGATCGTCCCCATTCAGTAACTCATACTGTTTCTGAATTGAAAAGCCATGTGCTTCCATCAAGCAACGCTTCGCTCTCCGACGACTTTGTCCAAATGACTTCGCTATGAAGGGAACTGTTGGAACTGTCGTTCTGGAAAACTTGCATCGCCGCGCTTTGAAATATGGGGTTTTCACAGGCGCAATAAAAAAGCCCGACAGTCTTTTGGACTGTTTCCCAAGTAACAGACACGAAAATAAGAG